>CAVCJG010000004.1:0-100446 GCA_963602685.1 Eggerthellaceae bacterium
TAATTAAATAATAAAAAATTAAAAATAAATACAAAATTAAATAAATAAAAAAAATAAAAGATTGATTTTTCAATCTTTTTTTGTTGTTTTTTTCGCTCTTTTATGCGCAACCTGTTGCACCATCATGTTGCGCCAGCGCTTATCATTTGCACGCATATCAAAATAATAACACCAATATGCGCAACTTGTTGTGCCATCATGTTGACGCAGTCAACTTATCATGCACACAATGTGTGCTATCATGCGCACACAGTGCGCCATCCTGTCGCGCCAGAGACCATCATGCACGCGTTAGCGTGCCATCATGTCACCATAGGTGACCTTAATTTGGTTGTGTCCGCGTAAAAAAAATTTGGTTGTCCCCACAATAAGACATCTTGTCTATCTTATTTATCAATAAAAAGTGCGATGCTAAACTTTTTCTGGGAAGGGCTTTGCCCGGCGAAAACAGTTTAGCGCGCTCTGATGCAACGCCGAAAGCGCCCGGGGCGCGTCAAGTTGCGGGAAAGGGGGCCGTGGTGGAAAACCGAATTTTAGCGGTTGCCCGCGTCTAGCGGGTGTGTCCGCGTAAAAAAAATTTAGTTGTCCCCGCGATTAGTCGGTATTAACCAAATTTTCATAAACATATTCATAAACACTTGGAGCATTGCGCTTCCATTTTTTGTCAGCCTCGATTGCGCTTTGTCTTGAAGGTGCTTTAATTTTTATTTCAAACATAGGAGTAGGAATCATTGGCTCATAAATCCTAAGAGTAACAGTATAAGAGCCGTCGTCGTTTTTGACATAGTTTGAAGTGTATTCTTGTGATGCCTTAACTGAAAGTTTGTTTTGCTTTACATATTCGGTCATTTTTTCACGGCGTTCATATGGTACGCGGGTGTAAAGTTGAGCCAAACATTCGCGACCAGAATAGGTGATAGAATAAAGTTCGTCATTTTCAGCGTTTTCGGTTTTATAGATAAAGCCGCTGTCGCAAAGTTCTGAAATGATAGCGACGCAGTCTATGTAACTAATCCAATCATTTTCAAGCGAGCAGATGTCGAGAATAGAATTTTTGGTGAGTGGGATTTCCATTTTTTCCATGAAAAATAACAGTGTAAGTTTAAGTCGCACCTTTTCTTCGTTGTTGATTTCGTCTGAAATGATATTGTCCATGGCATAATAATATCATTTTTTTTGTAATATTGCAAATTTTTTATTGTTTTTTTTAATAGATATGCTAAAATAAAGGCAGAGGAAAAGAAATGGAAAACGTAAATCAAATCAAAAACTTAATTTCATTGTGTGACGAACTTACAACAACAAAAATGTTGTTTGCAGACCAAAAAATCAACAAAATTTTAGAAGCAATCGCCGAATGCCCAGAAGTATACGAACTTCTTTCAGAATGCATGAACTCATTTAACAAAGCCAAAGAATTTGACCGCGCTTTTACAAAGGATTCAACAGGGAAGAAGATTTTTGTTATGCCAAAAGAAGAATACAAAGTTTTGGCGCTCGTATTTTGCCTTCTTGCTGATATTGGAAGTGGCAAAATTAAATTTGACGAACTCATCACTTCATATTTCGCCGACGAAAACAACCGTTTAGATTCACAAAAGTTTATGGAAAGCGTAATTCTTCCATTCAAAAACTTGCTTATCGACGCTTTTGGCCTTCAAGAGCCAGAATCAGAAACAGTTGAAGAAGAAGCCGAACCTATGACAGAAGAACAAATCGAAGCCCTTCCACCAGAAGAGCGTTTAAAAATTGTTCCTTTCCCAATCGAAAGATCGTCTTATTATTTAAAAGACCCAACAGGCGCGTGCCTTACATTTATCGCAGCAAAAGACGCAGCGATTGAAATGATCGAACGCCTTTGCGAAGAAAAAGAAACAGCCCAAACAGACGATGTAAATCTTATGCTTCACTGCGTGATTATCGCTTGTCTTGAACAAGATTTTGACCTTGTAAACGGTCTTGTTTGCGGGCTTAAATATGCAACAAAAGGCATCCGCTCACTCAAATATTTGATGAGAGAACTTGAAAGCATCGTTCAAACACAAATTAAACACGAAACTAAATAGCAAGCATTAAAACAGCAGTAATCGCTGCCGAAATAAGTCCTTGACTAAATTTCATAACTGAGAACAGCCACACCGGCATTCTCAGTTTTTTTAACATCGTCATCGACTGCAATATCGTCGAAAATCCGCCAAATCCAATCATAAAACTGCACATCACGCTCGCCGCATAAATCGGCAGACTGCTTGCGTCAATGCAGCCGCGCGTAAGTTCGACTAGTCCTTCTGCAAGCGGCCTAACAGCGCCGGGCAAAAGCCCCAAAACAGGCGAGAGCGCTTCAATTATAATAAAGAAAAAGCAAATGATTCCGCCAACGTTCAAAATCGCCTGAACTGACGAGCCAACCATGTCGCCAAACGATTGCGAAGCGGGCAAAACCTGCACATTTTCTTCTGCATTCTGCGTCGTGTCGCCATGCGCCCGAATTTTTCTGTAAACAAGCCCATTAATTAGCGCGCTAAGCACGTGCGATGCAAACAAAATTCCGCCCACTGCCGCGTTTTTCAGCAGCAAGCATCCCACTGTTCCGATTATAAACATAGGCCCTGAATTAGAACAAAAACTCGACATTCTGTAAGCCTGAGTCCTGTCAATTTTTCCGCTTTCATAAAGCGAAGCAACCATTTGTGACCCAACCGGATAGCCCGCCAAAATGCTCATAAAAAACACATATGCGCTGCTGCCGCTTGTCCCATAAAGTTTTAAAAAAGGTCGCGAAAATGGCTTGCAAAACTTTTCAACTTGTCCCATCGACATTATGATTTTGGTTATAATCATAAAAGGGAAGATGCAAGGCAAAACATTGAAAGCCCAAGCGGAAATTCCGTTTAGTGCAGCGCCGATAAAGACTTTGCTGTTTAAAGCAATCATAACAACCAAAGCAATCAACAAAATAGTGATAAAAAAGTTAAATTTTTTCAAAAAAGCCTCGAATTATTTGACGAAATAAAGATAATTATATATACTAAATAAAACCAAGAAAAAGAATAAATTTTAAAACTAAATTAAAAGCAAATTAAACTTAAAAAACCAAAAATAGTTAAAAAGTTAAAAGGAAATATTTATGTTCGACACAAAAAAGTTATTCGCTCGTGCACGAGCAAAAAATAAAACAATAATCTTTCCAGAAGCAGGATTCAGCGACAGAACAATCGAAGCAGTAAAAATCTTGCACAAGAAAAAAATATGTAATGTGATTTTAGTCGGTGATGAAAGCAGTTTTATAATCCGCGACAAATCGCTGTTAAAATTCACAATTATGAATCCAAAAACTTGCCCATTAAAATCAAAACTTGTCAAACACCTTTACACAAAGCGTAAAGAAAAAGGCATGACAATGGAAGAAGCGGAAAATTTGGTTACTGATCCATATTATTTCGCAACGCTTTTGGTTGATTTAGGCATAGCAGACGGCATGGTTGCAGGCGCCGAAGCCTCAACAGCGCGCGCTTTAAAGCCGGCTCTTCAAATCATTAAAACAGGCAAAAAAGGACAAATCGCTTCATCTTCATTTTTGATTTTTGGCAAAAACGAAGTTATAAAAAATCGCACACTCTTGCTTGCGGATTGTGGACTTAATGTTTGCCCAACAGCGGACGAACTAGTCACAATCGCAAATCAAACAGTCGACACAGCCAAAGCACTTGGCTTAGAAGAAATGAACGTTGCGTTCTTGTCATATTCAAGCAAGGGCAGCGCAAAAGGCGAAGTTCCAGAAAAAATGGCAACAGCGGCAAGCAAATTCTCGCGTCCAGCAGTTGTTTGCGACGGCGACCTTCAACTTGACAGCGCACTCCGCGCCGACGTAGCCAAACTTAAAGCGCCAAACTCAAAAATTCAAGGCAACGCAAACATCCTTATTTTCCCAGACCTTGCCAGCGGCAATATCACATACAAAGCAATGCAAATCATGGGGAATATGAACGCAATCGGCCCAATCGTTCAAGGCCTTAAAAAGCCAGTAAACGACCTGTCAAGGGGTTGCAGCGTGCAAGACATAGTTATTTTAAGCGCAATCACAGCGCTTCAAGCAAAGGAGAATTAAATGAAAGTATTAGTAGTAAACGCAGGAAGTTCATCACTTAAATATCAACTTCTCGACATGACCAACGAAAGCGTAATCGCAAAAGGAAACTGCGAAAAAATCGGTCTTCCAACATCATTTGTATCAATCAAAATCAACGGCAAAGAAAAGGTGTTAAACGTAAAACTCGACAACCACGAGCAAGCAATGGAAAACGTAATCAAATTATTGCTTGAAAACGCAATCTCATCTCTTTCAGAAATAGACGCAGTAGGCCACAGAGTGCTCCACGGCGGCGAAATCTACACACACTCAGTGCTTGTAGACGACGAAGTCCTTGAAAAACTCGAATCATTAAAACCACTTGGCCCACTTCATATGCCAGCAAATATCTCAGGAATCCGCGCTTGCCAAGCAAGCATGCCGGGCGTTCCAAATGTTGCAGTATTTGACACAGCATTCCATTCAACAATGCCTGAAAAAGCATATATGTATGGCATTAAATATGAAGATTATAAAGACTATGGCATAAGAAAATATGGTTTCCACGGCACAAGCCACAAATTCATGCTTCAAGAAGTATCACGTGTTATGGGCAAAAAACCTGAAGACCTTAGAATCATCTCATGCCACATCGGAAACGGCTCATCAATCACAGCAATCGCAGGCGGAAAAAGCATCGACACAACAATGGGCTTCACACCACTTGAAGGTTTGATGATGGGAACACGTTCTGGCGACATCGACCCAAGCGTTGTAGAATACTTGTGCGACAAAAAGGGCATGACCGTTAAAGAAGCAATCAACTATCTCAACAAGAAAAGCGGTATCGTTGGCGTATCTGGCGTTTCAAGCGATATGAGAGAACTCAACGACGCAATCCAAGCCGGCAACAAACGTGCAAAACTTGCACTTGAAATGGTTTGCTATCGCATCACAAAATATGTAGGCGCAATGCTTGCAGTTATGAACGGTGCTGATGCAATCGTCTTTACAGCAGGAGTAGGAGAGAACCAAGAAGACTTGCGCGAAGCAGTTCTTGACCAACTTTCATTTGCAGGCGTAACATTTGACCGTGAAAAGAACAATCATCTTCCACGCGGAACTGTTGAAGAACTTTCACTTCCAACATCAAAAATCAAAGTTTATCGCATCCCAACAAATGAAGAACTTTTAATCGCAAGAGACACGCTTGAAATAACACAAGCAAAATAAAATCATAAAAACAAACAAATCACTTGACAACAAACTATAAAATCAATATAATTGAAAAGAATTGTAAAAACGTAAGGAGGATATCATGGCTGTTCCAAAGGGGAAAGTTTCAAAAGCAAGAAGAAACTCAAGAAATTCCGCAAACTTTAAGGCAACTGCTCCAACATTAGTTGAATGCCCACAATGCCACGAACTTAAAGCACCACACACTGCTTGCAAGAAGTGCGGAACATACAAAAACGAAACTGTAATCGTAGTGGATAAAAAGAAAACAAAGTAAAAATCCACAAGATGTAGTATTATGTATGCCATAATACATACTAAAATTTATACTTAAAAAATAGGCAGCAATTAAGTTGCCTTTTTTTATTTTATTTGATAAAATAAAAGTCGTAATTATTTAATATTACTCGTGTATTTAAATAAAACTTATGCTTATCGAAATTGCACCTTAATTCATGCATTAAATGATGCTTTTAAATCTTGTTTTAAATCATGCTTTAAATTATGTTTTAACTCATGTTTTAATTCAAGCGCAAAATAAGGTTTTAAAATCGTGTTTTAAGCAAAGTTTTATATCAAGTTTTTTCTTAAGCCGCAAAACGCTTAATCTAGGAGAGAAAATATGAAAATTGTAGTTGATGCTTTTGGTGGAGATAATGCTCCAAAAGAAATAGTTGAAGGCGCAGTGCTTGCACTTGAAAAACACCCTGACTTGCAACTTATTCTTTGTGGTGACGAAGAAACAATCACCAAACTTTTAAATGGCAGAGGAGAAGGCAGGGTTCAAATCCTTCACGCCCCAGAGGTGATTACAAACGACGACACGCCAACACTTGCAATCCGCAACAAAACAAACTCTTCGCTTGTAAAAGCGTTTGACGTTTTAAAAGAAAACGACGACGTAATCGCGCTCGTCTCTGCTGGCTCAACAGGCGCTATTTTGACTGGCGCAATCATGAAAATTGGCAGAATTAAAGGCATCAGCCGTCCTGCACTTGCTCCAATTTTGCCTACAAAACTTTCAAACAAAGACGTTTTGCTTATCGACAGCGGAGCAAACGTTGATTGCAAGCCAATCAATCTTCAACATTTCGCGCTTATGGGCAGCGCTTATTATTCAATTTTGTATGGAGTTGACGCTCCAAGAGTAGGGCTTCTTTCAAACGGAACAGAAGACCACAAAGGCAACGAACTTACAAAAGAAGCGTTTCCACTTATAAAAGCAAGTTCAGTCAATTTCATTGGCAATGTTGAAGCGCGCGAATATATGTCTGGCAACGTTGATGTCATGGTTGCCGAAGGCTTTGCCGGAAACGTGCTTTTAAAAGGCTCAGAAGGCGCAGTCGCAGCAGTTTTGTCACTTCTTAAACACTCGATTAAATCGCACCTTTCAAGCAAAATCGGCGCACTTTTCATGAGCAAAACATTCAAAGAACTCAAAAACAGAATGGACGTTCTTGGCAAGCATGGCGGCTCTCCATTCTTGGGCTGCAAAAAACTTGTTATGAAAAATCACGGCTCATCATCACGCATAAACATTTCTTCATCAATCGACCAAGCAATTTTGTTGTATGAAAACAAACTTATCGAAAAGATTGAAGCTTTGCTTGCAAAAACAAACGAGGTGGAAAATGCAGGAAATTGAGCAAATATTAAATCACAAATTTAAAAATACCAATTTGCTTAAACGTGCCCTGACGCACTCTTCAAAGTCTGCCGAAAATTACGAACGACTTGAATATTTAGGCGACAGCATTTTGGACTTTTTAGTAGGGGATTGGCTTTTTAAAAACACCACGCTAAACGAAGGACAACTCACAGTTTTAAGAAGTCACTTTGTTTCAGAAAATTATCTTGACGAAGTTTTTGAATCACTTGGCCTTGAAAAGTTTGCAATCACAGGCAAAAGCATGGGCAAAACGATTCCAAAAGCGGTTAAGGCAGACATGATAGAAGCGATAATCGCGGCAATTTATCTCGACAGCGGCCTTGAAAATGCGAAGGCATTTATCGAGAGAAATTTCCATCTTGAAGGCTACGCATCGGTGCAAGACACAAACTATAAATCGCGTTTGCAAGAGCTTGTTCAAGCGGGCTTCAAATGTGCAATGAAGTATGTGACAACAAAAACTGAAAATGGTTTTTCGGCATCATTTTACATGGATGAAGACTTGATTTCATCGGCCGAAGGTCCAGACAAACAAAGCGCTGAACAAGCATGCGCACAAAAGGCAATCAAAGTGCTTTTTAAGGAATAACAAAAGGGAATACACACATGATTTTAAAGAAAATTGAAATGGCGGGGTTTAAATCATTCGCCGACAAAACAGTGATTGAATTCAATGATGGCTTCACTGCAATCGTAGGTCCAAACGGCTGCGGAAAAAGTAACGTTGCCGACGCCATTCGTTGGGTTTTAGGTGAGCAAAAAGTAAAAGATCTTCGTGCTGACAGCATGCAAGACGTGATTTTTAATGGAACAGAAAAGCGCAAAAGCCTTTCATATTGCGAAGTATCGCTTTATTTTGACAATTCAACTCGTTATTTTGATTTTGATTATGACGAACTTATCATAACCAGAAAACTTTATCGTTCGGGCGAAAGCGAATATCTTATAAACCACAACACATGCTTGCTTCGTGATATCAACAATGTCCTTTACAACAGCGGTCTTGGCAAAAGCGGATATTCAATTATCGGACAAGGCAAAATCACTGAAATTGTCGAGTCAAAACCTGAAAGCCGCCGCGGAATGTTTGAAGATGCGGCAGGAATTGCAAAATACAAAAAAGAAAAGACTGACGCCGAACGCAAACTTGACACTGCAAGGGCAAACCTTGAAAGAGTGGGCGACATCATTCAAGAAATCGACCGTCAAATGGGTCCATTAAAGCGCCAAGCAGAAAATGCGCGCAAATATCTTGACTATAAGGCAGACCTTAAAGATTTAGAAGTCAACGCCTATATTTATCAATACGAAAATGCAAACGATTTCAAAGCCAAAATTCGTGAAAAACTTGATGCGATTGGTGAAGAACTTGCTCTTCGAAACGACGAACTTCAAACAGCCACAACCGGCTATGACGAAGCGATGACTCGTCTTACAAATTTTGACTTAGAACTGTCAAAACTCAACGCAAAAATCCTTGAACTTACAGTAAATCTTGAAAAACAAGAAGGTGAAAGCCGTCTTGCGCGTGAACGTGTAATTTTGACACAAAAAGAAAACGATCGTCTCAATCTTGACGAAACAAACGCAAACAAAATGCTTGAACTTTCATCGCAAATGCGTGAGAAAAAGCTTGCCGAACTTGCCCAGTTGCAAGAAAAATACGCAAGTTTAGAAAAGAGTTTTGACGAACTCTCTCAAAGCTACGCAGCCGCTGCTCACGAACTTGAAATCACAGAAATTGAAGCGGGAAAATCGCAAGAAGAGTTCATTCAAACTCTTGGTTCACTTTCTGACGTTAAAAGCAATATGTCAAAATATTTGACCGAAAAAGAATTGCTTTCAACAAACCTTGACAACATCTCAAAGCAAACAGAAGAATCGCACGCTAAAAAGACGGAATTAGAACGTGTTATAAATGCTCTCGAAACTGAAATTAGCATAAAAGAAGGCAGAGCAAAATCACTCGAAGACGAACGTGCAACTCGTGCCGGAAAGGTGAGCGCGCTTTCACGCCAACTTCAAGATTTCGAATCGAACAAACAAAACAAAACAACCGAACTCAAAGTCTATGAAAACAGACTCAAACTTCTCACCGAAATGCAAGCAGAGTTTGAAGGCTACAACTATGCGGTTAAAAAACTTTTAAAACTCTCATCACAAGGCTCAGCGCTTTCAAAAAACATCGTCGGCGTTGTAGCGTCTCTTATAAAAGTTCCTGAAAACCTTGAAACAGCAATCGAAGTTGCTCTTGGAAATTCAGTCCAAAACATCGTAACTTTTGACGAAGCAGGGGCGAAAGAACTTGTCGACTACTTAAAAGCTAACAACTTTGGCCGTGCAACCTTCTTGCCAATCTCGTCAATGAAGTGTCGCAGCGTTGACACCCGCGCAATCTCATCATCAAAAGGCTACATCGGAATCGCCAGCGACCTTATCAAATACGACAGCAAAATCGACAACGTAATTTCTGGCTTGCTTGGCGGAACAATAATCGTAGAAAAACTCATCGACGCAATCGAAATTTCAAAAAAATCTGGCTACGCCTACAAAATCGTCTCACTTGACGGCGATGTAATCAACCCACAAGGTTCAATCACAGGCGGAAGCAAGAAAAGCGAAGCAGTCGGCATCATGAGCCGCGAACGCGAAATCGAAACACTTAAAAAAGAAGTCGAAAACCTTTCTTCATTCCTTAAAAACGCCGAATCACAAAAGCGTTTGTTGGAAGAAGAATTTAAACTCGAACGCGACAAATTTGATTCAACTTCATCTGCGCTTTCAGCACTTTCGCTTGAACTTTCAGCCGCAAAAACAAAACTTGACAGTTTAAAAGACTCGTTAAATACACTTTCAGATGATGTCAAATTGCTTGAAATGGAAAAGCAAACTGTTTCAAACAAATTGCAGTTGGTTTCAGCCGAATATGAAAAATCATCGCTCATGAAAAGCGCGCTTTCAGGCAACGAAACAGACGCCAACGAAGTGATGAATCAACGCCGCAAATTGTCAGAAACTTTGCGCGCAAAACGTGACAGCCTCAGTGCAAATCTGACCACAGTTAAGGTTGAACTTGCATCGGCAAAAGCCAATATTGATTCAGTTAAAAATGAGTTATTGCGCTTAGAAAATGAAATCGGCACTCAAAACGAAAACCTTCGTCTTATTGCTCTTCACATCGAAGATAACAACAAGTTTATCGCAGCCGCAGAAGCAATGATCAAAGAAAAATTGGCATCAGCACCTGCCAGCGAAGCAAAAGCCGAACTCAAAGTTTTAACCGAAAAACAAAAGAAAACAGAAGAAGAAAAAACTGACATTTCAGCACAAATCCGCATTCTCGATGCAAAGAAAGCGTCACTTATGGAAGACATCAGCCGCATAAACGACAAGAAGTTTAGAGAAGAGATGAACCTTTCAAAAGTCGACACCGACATCGAAACAATGCAAGAGCGTATTTATGAAGAATACTCACTTTCATACAATGACTGCCTTGACCTTAAACGTCCGGACTTTGACATAAAAGTTGCAATGCCAGAAATTGCACGCATCAAAAAAGCAATCAACGCACTTGGCCCAATCAACGTCAATGCAATCGAAGACTGCTCAGCGCTCTTAGAAAGATACAACACACTCACAGCGCAATCTGACGACCTTAAAAAGGCGGAAGAAGATTTGACAAAAATCATCAAAGACCTTTCGTCAATCATGGTTGAAAAGTTCTTGACCGAACTCAACAAAATCGGTGAAAGCTTTAAAATCACTTTCAGAGAACTCTTTGGTGGCGGAAATGCCAAACTCGAACTTGTTGACGAAGAGCACCCACTCGAAAGCGGGGTGGAAATCTTTGTTCAACCTCCGGGAAAGAAAATTCAAAACATGTCGCTTTATTCAGGCGGAGAGAAGTCGCTCACAGCAATGGCGCTCATATTCGCAATTTTGCGTATTAAGCCACTTCCATTCTGCTTGTTCGACGAAGTAGAAGCCGCACTCGACGACTCAAACGTTGAAATCGTGGACAAATATCTTAAAAAGTTGTCTGATTCAACACAGTTTATACTTATCACTCACAAAAAACCAACAATGGAATATGCAGAATCGTTGTTCGGCGTAACAATGGAAGAAAAAGGTATAAGCAAGGTTGTTTCTGTCAAACTTTCAGATGCTATTAAACAAGCCGAGGTGAACTAATGGGATTTTTTAAAAAAATTGCCGAAGCACTCAGAAAAACGCGTGAAGCATTTGCGCGAAAACTTGATTCTTTGCTCAGTCATGGCGAACTTGACGACGATTTTTATGATGATTTAACTGATATTTTGGTTTCTTGCGACATGGGCGTTCGCACAGCAATGGAAATCGTCGATGACCTTCGCGTTTATGCCCGCAAAAACAAGATTCGCACAGCGGACGAAGTTAAAAAAGCGCTTAAAAGCATACTTGCCGAAAGCCTTGACAGCGCGCCCAAAATCGAATTTACTTATCCGCTTGTAATCACAGTTATTGGCGTAAATGGCGTGGGCAAAACCACAACAATCGGCAAACTTGCAAAATTCTTTTCAAATCAAAAAAAATCGGTAACTTTGGTTGCCGGTGATACTTTCAGAGCCGCAGCCAGTGAGCAACTTTCGCTTTGGGCTGATCGCAGTAAAACACGCATAATCAAACACGCGGAAGGCGCCGATGCTGCCGCTGTTGTGTTTGACGGAATTGCATCTGCAAAAGCGAAAAACACTGATGTGCTTATAGTCGACACGGCGGGAAGATTGCACACAAAAACAAATTTGATGGAAGAACTTAAAAAAATAAACAAAGTCATCGACCGCGAGTATCCGGAAGCGCAAAAGTTGTCGCTCATAGTGTTAGATGCAACAACAGGACAAAATGCGCTCTCGCAAATCACAGCGTTCAACGAGTTTGTGCCAATCGACGGAATTGTGCTCACCAAACTTGATGGAACAGCAAAAGGCGGAGTAGTTTTTGCTATTGAAAAAGAACTTCAAAAACCAGTCGTGTTTATAGGAACAGGCGAGGGAATTGATGATATCGAAAAATTCGATGCAAAAAACTTTATAGACGAAATGTTTTAGAAAATAAATTCAATAACCTAAGCGACGAGCATTTGCCCGCCGCTTTTTTTTTATTTACTGTTGCTTACTTTACAATCTAATCGCATTTTATAATTTATAACCGCTATGCGCACGCAGTGCGCCATCATGTCACGTAAGAGACTATCATGCACACTTTGTGTGCTATCATGCTGACGCAGTCAGCCATCATGTCACCGCAGGTGACCTAAATTTTCTTGTCCCCGCGATAAGACATCTTGTCTATCTTATTTATCAATAAAAAGTGCGATGTTAAACTTTTTAGGGGAAGGGCTTTGCCCGGCGAAAACAGTTTAGCGCGCCCTGATGCAACGCCGAAAGCGCCCGGGGCGCGTCAAGTTGCGGGAAAGGGGTCCGTGGTGGAAAACCGAATTTTAGCGGTTGACCGCGCTTAGCGGGTGTGTCCGCGTTCAAAATTTGGTTGTCCCCACGATATTTGCTGTCGGACATGCAAATTCCACCATAATTCGACATATACATTACTTCAAAGTGAGGTGCATGTTGTTTGAAAGTTTGCCGATATTTTTGAGTAAATTAAGGTGTTTTACTGCATTTCTTAACAACTCAGAAGGTTTTCCGAAACCATTATCAAAAGAAAAAGAGCGAGAACTTTTGGTGGCTTATCATGAAAAAGGCGATATGCAGGCTCGCCGTGAACTTATAAATCACAATTTAAGGCTTGTTTCGCATATCGTGAAAAAATATGCGGGCACGGTTTCGATAGAAGCGGACGATTTGATTTCTGTTGGTGCAATAGGGCTTATCAAAGCGATTGACAGTTTCAAATATGAAAAGGGGGCAGCGCTTGCCACATATGCGTCAAAGTGCATTGACAACGAAATTTTAATGCTGATTAGAATGAACAAAAAACACAAAGATTGCATATCGTTAAACAGCAAATTCGCCTGTGACAAAGACGGCAATGACGTGCTTTTAATGGACATTTTAGAGAGCGATGAAGACGAAGTCGAAGATGCCGTGTCTTCAAGTTTTTTAATGGAAAAAATCAACGAGACAGCGCTCAAACGTCTTTCGCCGCGTGAAAGAGAGATATTAAACAAACGTTATGGTCTTAATGGCGAAGATGTTTTCACGCAAAAAGAGTTGGCTGAAAAACTTGGCATCTCCCGCAGTTATGTTTCAAGAATTGAAGCGAAAGCGTTATCGCTTATAAAAGACGACCTGTCTCAAAATTATTACGACAAAAATTAAAAAATAAAAAATAACAGAAAAAAATATTAAAAAATATATGAAAAAATAACAAAAATTCAAAAAAGCGCTTGCAAATTAAAATTTTTTATTATATATTGGGGTTAGAGAAAAGAAATTTTTAGTTTTTTGCTGAAATTTGGGGTGGGAATTTGGAAAAAGAGAAATTTTACTTCGTTGTTAGAAAATTGATCCTTCCGCTGTTGACCGGTTCGCAACTGGTTGGGGAAGAGGAGTCAAACGCTCGTGAAGCAGAAGTTGCTCTTGGAAAACAAAATTCGCTATTGATAAAACCTTGCAAAACAGCAGAATACAGACTTGTGATTAAACGTGGCCGAGCATATCAGCCATTTGAAATAAACCTATTAAAAAATATTTTAAAAGAAATAAATGATGTCAGCAATTTCGAAGGCCTTGATCCATCTTATGAAATGGGACTTCTCGAAAAAGCCATCGAAAAAGCAGTCTGCGACAGTGTTGCATTGTCTGCTTCTTCTACCATGCTTGGACTTGTCGGTGCGCTCAGTAATTGGAGTGCCCGCACATATGAAGGCAAAAAAATCAACTTTGGAATTATTTTAAATATTGCAGACAACAACGAAGTCGGACCTTTGCATTATTCCGACATGCTTTCAAGCGACTTTTTCGCGCTTCTTTCTGACGGCAAGCACAGTTTTGTAGAATTTAACAAAGACGGCTTTTTAACCGGCTATGTTTCTCTTTCAAAAGTGCGCAACTATTCGTCAATCGCGCCATATGAATTCAACTATGTAGCCCGTTATTGCGGCGAGAAAAAGGTGGGCATCGCGCTCACAGAAAATGGCGACCTTTTGATTTTCAAAAATCACACACTCATGTATGCAAAACGTCGCGGAAAGTGGAACGTTTATTCTCACGAAGAAATTATCCAGCTTCTTTCATATCGCACATCGCACTCGCTTAAAGAAATTCGCCGTGCAATCTATCTTTCTGCGATTGATTGCTCGTTCAACTATTCGGGCGGAATTATCGTTTATCTCAAACGTGACATGGCGGAAGGTGCACTCGCGCACATCGACGCTCGCGACATTTTGTCAGATAGATATTATGAAATAAAAAAGCGCATGGAACTTGAAGAAAGCGAAAAACTTTACAATCTTTCATCAGCCGAACGCACACGCAGTTTCTATTCGCCTGATTATGAAGAATTTATGGTTAAAAATTCGTGCTATAAATCAGAATGTCTTAAACAAATTATCGATGGCAGAAAGTTCCACGAAATCGATCGCAAACTCAGGGAAGAAATCATCGCCATGGACGGCGCAACAATCATTGATTTTGACGGAACAATCATCGCAGCGGGCGCAATTTTAAAAATCGAAGCAGGCTCACTTGGTGGCGGACGTCTTGCCGCAGCCAAAGACCTTGCAAAGTATGGCGTTTCGCTTAAAATCTCCCAAGACGGAGTCATCCAAGGCTTTTCAACTGACAAGAAAAACTCGTCAAAAGTGCTCTTTACAGTAAGTTAATTGACAAAAAAGTGACATTGTGCTATAATAATTAAAGTCAGTTAAACATGTGGTCGCAGTTTGCTGATAAAAAGCAAAGTGAGGAAAGTCCGAGCATCATAAGACAGGGTGCCAGTTAACGGCTGGTGAAGGTGACTTTAAGGATAGTGCAACAGAAATAAACCGCCCGCAAGGGTAAGGATGGAAAGGCGAGGTAAGAGCTCACCGGGGCTGTGGTAACACGGCTTGCTCTGTAAACCCCACCCGATGCAAGGCCAAGCAAAGACAGTTATCGCGTCTTACGTGTCTTTCAAAAGCGCCGCTTGAACCTTTTGGCGACAAAAGGTCTAGATAGATGACCACAAAATACAGAACTCGGCTTATAGTTTAGCTGACAAAAAGCAAACAATTTCGGTTGTTTGTTTTTTTTGTTTAGTAAATTTAATATTGTCAAAAATGAAGATATGAAAAAGAAAGATTACATTTTCAATATGACAAATTTAATATGCAGCCGCGTCAAATTTCAAGCGCCGCAAAACGCTGAAAACGTAGATTTTGAAGCGCTTATCAATCAAGGAATTGACCTTACAAAACCCGTGTTTTTTTATGAAAATAGGCTTTCGCCTGTCATGGCAAAATGCTTTTATAATGCGCAGAAAAAACTTGATTTTAACCTTGTTTTCACCCGCTCTCAGCCACACAGCAGAAAACTGAATTTCATTATTTCTGGCGATGAAAACCTGAAAAAATTAAACGTAAATTATCGCTCGTCGTCAAATTATAACCCAGTTGCAAGTGAAAATTATATCTTGTTTAACGACAAAAAGCCAAAGCAAACTCTTTGCAATTATTTTTATGATGGCTTTTTAGAAGACAACGGAATCAACTGTTTTGTGCGCGAATGTGTGTTGTCGGGAAGAGGAATTTATCTTGAATTTTTAAACACAACAAACATCGAAAAATCGGTGAATTTTGAAATAAATTTGCCACTTGAAAAGGGTTATTACACCTTTGAAAAATTGCTTCATGCAATAAAAATAACACACTTATTTTCGGGAGAAAGAATGTTTTTCAACTTCTCATCAAAAGCCAACAAATTCTGTTTTTCTTGTGTTGATGGCGTCGAAAATTGCGCCTATCCGAAAGTAAATTTAAGTTGCAATCTGCGATTAAAACCATATCAAAAACAGCATTATTTTTACAATTTTGGAAGCGAAAAATTTATGCTTAATTCTATGGAAGAAATCGAAGCATATTTTGCTCAATGCAAGCGAAAAACTTGCGAAATTTTTGATGTAAAAATTGACACAAAATTTAAAGACATAAACAACAAAATCAATTATATTTTGCCCGAAAAAATTTATATGGCGTGGCTTAAAGGAAAAAGCGATATCAAAAGTGAAAAGGAATATCTCGACCTAAGAAATCGCTTTATTTTAAAGGCAAACAGCGATTTTGTTCTCAACGAATATGACAACATAAATTCGCTTAAAATCTTTAATGGAAGCATTTATAAAGAAGTTTTAGTTATAAAAAATCACGACGAAAAAGCGATTGAACTTTTAGGCACAAAACTATCCAAAAATGCGAAAAATTTATCCATTTCACAGCGCGATTTATCATCAAAAAATGTGCCAATTTGTATAGTTTAACAAAAAATCGGTTTTGCCCTTTATTTTAAAGGTGAAAATGCTGTTTTTATATTGCAAACAAAAAAAGTATAAATTTTGTTTGCATTTTTTTTGCTATGTGCTATAATTTGAGCATGGAAAATTTAAAGACACCTCTTGCCGAAAGAATGAGACCAACTTCGCTTGACGACTTTTTCGGACAAGAGCATATTGTAGGAAAAGGCAAACTTCTGCGCCGCGCTATTGAATTTGGTTCGGTGGGAAGCATGATTTTTTATGGCCCACCAGGAACGGGCAAGACAACTCTTGCGCAAATCATAGCAAAAGCCCTTGATGCTAACATCGAAAAACTCAACGCTGTGGCAAGCGGAGTGGCCGACGCAAAAGCGGTCATCGAAAAGGCTAAACGCGACAAGTTGCTGCTTGGCAAAAACACATATCTGCTTTTAGACGAGTGCCATCGCTGGAGCAAAAGCCAAAGCGACTGCGTGCTTGAAGCAATCGAAAAGGGCGACATATTCTTTATCGGCTCAACAACCGAAAATCCATACACTTCAATGACTCGCGCCATAGTTTCGCGTTGCAGAGTAATCGAACTTAAACCGCTCTCACGTGACGACATCAAAAAAGTGCTCAAACGTGCAATAGCCGACCCAGAAAAAGGGTTGGGCTCGCTTCCAATAAAAGCGGAAGACGAAGCGCTTGACTATTTGGCAGAAACTTGCGGTGGCGACGCTCGATCAGCATTAAACGCTCTCGAACTTGCCGCTTGCACAACTCCAATGAACAAACAAAAGCAAATCGTGCTTACAAAAGAAGTTCTCAGCGAATGTCTTGACCGCAAACCACTTTCAACCAGTGTCGACAATTATTATGACCTATTGTCAGCCTTTTGCAAAAGTTTGCGCGGATCTGACGCCGACGCAGCGCTGTTCTATTCAAGTCGCCTAATTGAAGCCGGTTGCGACCCGCTCATCATCGCTCGCCGAATGATAGCGCACGCTTCCGAAGACATAGGCATGGCGGATTCAAATGCGCTTTTAATGGCAATTTGCGCGCACTATGCGGTTAAAAATCTCGGCGTTCCCGAAGCGTTGTTAAATCTCTCGCACGCAATCATCTATATTTGCGAAGCCGAAAAATCCAATTCCGTTTTAAAAGCAATGGACGCGGCAAGGGTAGACGCTATCACACTTCGTGACGACGCTGTTCCAAATCATTTAAAAAACCACCCATCAACAAACAGTGATGGCCACGGCAAATACAAATATCCGCACTCATATGGCGGTTATTGCAAACAACAATACTTGCCAGACGCAATTAAAGATCACGTTTATTACAATCCGGGATCAAATGGCAAAGAAAAAAATATGATAAGAAAGAAGTTTAAAGGAGACAACAACTAATGTTTTCAAAAAGAAGCGATGGAGTAAAGGTTAAAGGTCTTGACGCCGTAACAAAAGCGTCTCCGTTTTTTATGCCAACACGAATCGGCGCACAAAATTATATGATGAACGAATTTCGTTGCGAACCAATCGACGAATTTATCGCTCGTCAACGCCGTCTTGGCAACAATTACACATATACGCACATTATGATTGCGTCACTGGTTCGACTTTTCTATCTCCGCCCAAAACTCAATTATTTTGTCAATCACAACGTGATTTATGAACACAAAGAAATCACGATCTGTATGGTTGTAAAAAAGAAACTTAACGACGAATCAGAAGATGTCGACCTTAAATTCCATTTCACGGGCAGGGAAAGCCTTCCACAAATCAAAGAATATGTCGACAAGCTTATCGCCGAAAACGTATCAGAAGACTCTGTTTATGGCACAACAAAAGACGCCGACGCACTCGGCAAACTTCCAAACTGGCTTTTCAGACTTGCAATGAAAGTTGTTCGCTGGATGGATAGACACAACATGCTTCCTAAAAAACTCATCGATGCAAGTTGCTTCCATTCAAGTTGCTTTTTGACAAACTTAAAATCAATCAAACTTGACGCAATCAACCACCATCTGTATGATTTTGGAACTTGCAGTCTTTTCGTTGCAATGGGCAAAGAAAAAATGGCGCCTGTTGTTGAAAAGAACAAAGAACTCAAACTTGGCAAAGTCATGAACGTAGGCATCACAATGGACGAACGTGTTGCCGACGGCTTCTATTTCGGAAAAACGCTCCGCATTTGGAAGGATATATTTGAAAACCTTGATTGCTTGCTTGAACCAATGCCAGATGACGGCTCAAAGAAAATGACCATCAAAAAGCGCAAAACAAAGAAAAGCAAAGTCAAGAAAACAAAGGTTAAAAAGCAAAAACTCACAAAAGAGCAAATTGCCGAACAAAAACTTCATGAAAAAGAAGAAAAGTTGAAAATTCGTGAAGAAAAACGCGAAGAAAAAGAGCGTCAAAAAGAAGAAATCAAAGAAGAAAAAGACCGCTTACGTGAAGAGAAAAAAGTGTTAAAATTTGAAAAGAAAAATCATAAGGTGGCTGAATAATGATTAAAAAAGTGATTTATTTTGTGTTGTCAATCGCAGTGCTTGCATACATCGGAGTCATGATCTACGTTGCGTGCGTGCCAGACCTTGAAGCGCTTGGAACGGGCGGAAAGGTGCTTTATTACATTTCAATGTATGGTGGAGTGCTTTTGCTTGTTGCTTTTGCCGCCACAAACTTTACTGGCAACATTTTCAAAATAATTTTGCTTATACTTTTAATTTTAGCCGCAATATTCTATCTGTTTGTCATCATCTTCCCAGATTATTTTGCAAACGTGTTTGGCGTAGCAAAATCCATGATTGGATTATAACAACTTTTTATTTGACATATTCCAAAAAAATGAGCATAATAATCGTATGAAAAAAATATTGCTCATAGACGGAAATTCATTAGCAAACCGCGCATTTTACGCACTTCCTTTTTTAACTGACCCACAAGGAAGAGCGTCTGGCGCGGTTTTTGGTTTTACAAACATTCTCTGCAAAATTATAAGCGAAGATCAGCCCGACGGAATCATCGTCGCCTTTGACCACGCTCGCAAAACATTTAGAAACAATCTTTACGCCGACTATAAAGGCACGCGAAAAGAAACACCGCCCGAATTGCGCTCGCAATTTCCACTCATAAAAGACCTGTTAAGAGAAATGGGAATTTTGGTGATTGAAGAAGAAGGCATTGAAGCCGACGACATAATCGGCACGGCGGCAAAATCAATCGAAGGCGAAAAAATCATTTTGTCAGGGGATAGAGACCTTTTGCAACTCATTTCGCCAGACACAGAAGTTTGGCTTACAATCAAAGGTGTGACGCTGCTTAATAAAGTTAATTTATCAAATCTCAAATTGAATTTTGAAATTTCAAGGCCCGACCAAATCATCGAACTCAAAGCGCTTATGGGCGACTCGTCAGACAACATTCCAGGCGTTGCCGGTATAGGCGAAAAGACCGCGTTAAAGCTTTTAAATGAATATGACAACATTGAAAATCTTTATGAAAACCTGCCAAATATCACCGGAAAATTGCAAGAAAAACTTGCTGCCGGAAAAGATATGGCGTTCCTTTCAAAAACGCTTGCAACAATCAAAACCGATTGTGATTTAAAGGTGGATTTAAACGACAACGGCTATGATTTTCCATTCTCGCAAAAAGTTCAAGACAGTTTCAAAAAGTTTGGATTCGGCTCACTTTTAAAACGAATTGACCTTTTTGGAAACGGGCTTATAATCGAAGAAAAATCCAGAAAAATAATTGACAGCAAAGATGTTATAGGCGAGTTTTTATCAAGCATAAAAGGCGAGTTTGCCTTAAACCTTGAAAAGATGGAATTTTCGACAACCGCCGGCGAAATCTATCAAATTTCGCAAACTTTCGATATGTTCTCATCAAATCCATCACTCGACGAATTTTTGCTTGCAATTAAGGGCGTTTTAGAAGACGAAAACATCACAGTTTTGACAGCCAACGCAAAGTCAGACCTTCACAAACTGACAGCGCTTGGCATCGATTATAAAGGCTATTTTGACTTAAAACTTGCTTCATATTTAGTCCATGCAGGAGAGCCAACAGCGCCACTCCCAGCCGATTGTGACGAATATTTTTCATCTGAAATTTTGCTGAAAGACAAACTCAAAAAATCCGACCTTGAAAATCTTTATTACAACCTTGAATTGCCACTTTGCAAAGTGCTTTTTGAAATGGAAAAAGATGGTTTTAAAATTGATGTAAACGAACTTAAACAAATCGACGCCGACAGCACTGAAAAGTTGACACAACTCACTCAAGAAATTTATGACGAAGCGGGCGAGCAGTTTAATATCAATTCGCCAAAACAAGTTGCGCATATCCTTTTTGAAAAACTTGGGCTTGTCGCTTACAACAACAAAAAACAGTCGACGGGAATTGATGTGTTAAACGAACTTAAATATTCTCATCCAATCGTAGAAAAATTGATTTCATATCGCAAATATCAAAAAATGAAATCAACCTATATTGATGTTTATTTGCGCATAGCAAGCGATAGCGGCGACGTGATTCACACTTCATTCAATCAAGCGCTAACAAATACGGGCAGAATATCAAGTTCCGACCCAAATTTGCAAAACATTCCAACAAATGACGAAGAAGGCAAAGTGCTTCGCAAAATCTTCATCTCAAAATTTGAAGGTGGAAGCCTAATCAGCGCCGACTACAATCAAATCGAACTCCGCTTGCTGGCAGATATGTCAGGCGAAGAAAAATTGATTGACATCTACAATCGCGGCGAAGACATTCACACTTCCACAGCAGCGCACATTTTTGGAGTCGCTCCCGAAGACGTTACACAAAAGCAGCGCCGCGAAGCCAAAGCGGTGAATTTTGGCATAATTTATGGCATCAGCGACTATGGCTTGTCGCAAAACATCAAAGTTTCACGCAAAAGCGCAAAAGAGTATATCGACTCATATTTTGCCCGCTATCCACACGTTAAAATCTTTTCAGACGCAAACATTGAGTTCGCTCGCGAAAACGGCTATATAAAAACAAAGTTCGGCCGCATCCGCCACATTCCAGAAATCAAATCGTCAAACTATCAGGTTCGCACATTTGGCGAAAGGGTAGCAATGAATATGCCACTCCAAGGCACGGCGTCAGACATCATAAAAATGAGCATGTTAAAAGTCAGCGACGCGCTTAAACAGCAACATTTGCAGTCGCAACTTATCCTTCAAATACACGACGAACTTGTCATCGACGTGAAAAAAGGCGAAGAAGAAAAAGTGATCAAACTTTTAAAAGAAAACATGCAAGATTGGCTTAAATTGCGTGTTCCGCTTCCAATTTCGATAAATGAAGGCAAAAATTTGATGGAATGCAAATAATTTAAAGCAATTTATTTGACTATCGACAAAAAAATTTGTTATAATTAAAGCGTGATAAGAAATAATTGCAATAGACACATGGGCGTAGATTTTGGCGGAAAAAGAATCGGAATTGCCTTTTCGGATTTAAGCGGAACAATCGCTACGGCATACGAAGTATACGTTTCGCAAAATGAAGAAAAAGACATCGACTATCTCACCAGCCTTGCAAAAAAGAACGAAGTTTCAAAAGTAGTGTTTGGCTTGCCACTCAATGCTGACGGAACTGAATCTGACCAAACAAGGTGGACAAGAGATTTTGCCACAAAGTTTTCAGAGAAAAGCGAAATCGAAACAGATTTTGAAGACGAGCGCTTTTCGTCATTAGAAGCGGAAGAATTATTAAAAGAAGCGAAAATGAATTGGAAACAGCGCAAACTTATTCTTGACAAAGTCGCGGCAGAAATCATATTGCAAAATTATCTAAACAAAATCAAAAAGGGGTGAAATCATGGCTGTAAAAAAGACTACTGCAAAAAAGGACGAAGAAGAAATTGTTAGAGTTGACCTTTTAGACGTTCTTCTCGACGAAAACAATACTGCACCAATTTATATGTATGATGAAACAGGCAGACAACTTAAATTCGAACAAGTTGCTGTTATTCCATATGGGGAACAAGATTTATATTGCATCTTGAAACCACTCACACAACTTGACGGAATTGCTGACGACGAAGCAATCGTGTTTAAAGTTGATGAAGACGCAAACGGCGAAGCAATTTTGAGAGTAGAAACAAACGAAGAAATTGCAATCGCAGTATTTGACCAATATTACAACTTGGTTGAAGAATCAGAAGACGAAAAAGCAAAATCTAAAAAATCAAACAAAAAATAATTAAAATAGCGTAAAATTAAGTTATTTTAGTTAATTTATGCAGTATTTTGCGCATACGTGTGCGCTTTTAGTTTTTGCGCAATAAATCATTTTTTGAAAAAAGCAATAAAAAAAGAGACTTTAATTTAAGTCTCTTTTTTTGAGGTTATTTGCAGTTCTTTTCTGTTCTGCTTGAAGATCTGCTTTCGCTTGAAGCCTCTACGTTTCTATTTGATGAACCGCAGTTTTTAGTGGCTTTCTTTGATTTGCTTGCGCTTTTTTTGCCAAACATATTTCACCTCCCAAAAATTCAGGTTTCCCTGTAAAAATATAATGAGCATTTTCCGCACTTTTTATACTGACGGCCATAATTTTTTCTGCCGAAAATCATTTGTTCAATTCGAGAAATTTATGTATAATCATGATTATGAAAACAAAACAAAAGAATAAAGAAAAAAAAGACAATATTTTAAAACAATGGTATAGATTGGCAGAGCCAAACAAAACAACTTGGTTTTTTCAGTGCTTTTTCTATATTTGCAACACAATTTTTGTTTCGCTTTTAACAATTTTTGCAGCCAAAACAATCAACTCTTTGTATGAAAGTGATTGGACAATGGCGTATGTATATCTCGCGTGCGAACTTGCCACCATAATTGTCAATGTCATTTTCATGCATTTTCAATATTCAATGTATACAAAAACATATAGTTCTGTCCGCATGAACGTGACGAAAAAAATATACAATAAAATTGTTTCGTGCGACAGTGTTAAAATGAACAAAGTATCAAAAGAAAAAGTGTTAAACATCGCCATGAACAATATGTCAAGTCTCAGCGAATTTCCAGACGTTATCGCAAAAGTTTTGGCGTTTGGGGCGCAAGTTTTGATTACTTTAGTGGTAGTGTTCGTCAAAAATTATTTGGCGGGGATAATAGTTTTTGCAATGGGCATTCTCAACTTTTTTGCTTATTATTATTTCAATAAAAAACTCGGAAAACTCATGCTTGCCCGAAACGAAACTCGCGATACGCTTATGCAGTCTTACAGCAAAGTAATTGATGGTCAAGCGGTGATAAACGAATTTTCCGGCCGTGAAAAATACGAAAGTGAAATAGTAGAAAAGGCTGGAGCGTTCAACAAAGCATATTCAAAATATTACAAAATTGCTTCATATAAAGTAAACATCTATTATGCAGTTTGGAATGCGATAGCATATGCAATTACAGCGCTTATGATTTTCTTTGTTTCAAAGGGAACTCTCGACCTTACTGCATATTTGATTATTGTTCCATACATATCGTCGTGCACCGAAAAACTCAACTCATTGTTTGACAAAACAAACGAACTTGAAAATATGCGTGTTGATGTTGGAAGAGTGAATATTATCTTGTCTCTCAGTGACCGTCAACTTGTAAAATATGGCAAAATCAACGTCGAAACAAACGGATATAATTTAGGACTTATCGACGTAAATTATAACAATTCTGACCCGCTTTCTGACAACTGTGGCACGCTTAAAAACATTGACATTTCGTTTAAAATGGGCGGGATTAACATAGTTAAAGGCGAAAAACAAAGCGGGAAGCGCTTGATTTTCAATCTTCTTCGTCGTCAAATCAAACCTGATTCAGGAAGCATTTTATATGACAACCTAAACTTGTATGATTACAATGAAAAAACATTTAAAAATCATATTTATTACTGCGCTTCGCACCCGATATTTATAAAGGGGACAATTAAAGAAAATCTTTTACTTGTAGAGAAAAATTTTGACAAAGTAAAAGAAGTTTGCGCAAATGTCGGTGTGCTTGAAGAAATCGAAAAAATGCCATATGGTTTTGAAACTTCAATATCAGACGTCACATCAAGCGGCATAAGATTTTTAATAGGATTTGCGCGTGCGCTCTTGTCAAAATGCAAAGTGCTTATGGTTTATGAAATCCCACAAGACATGCCAAATTCTTTCCGCACAAGAGTCAAAAAAGTGCTTTCAAAATACAACACAAACAAAACAGTCATTCTTTTTACTCACACGAATGTCTATGATTCGATTGCTGACTTGTGCTATGAAGTTAAAGATGGCAAGGTTAAGGCAGTAAGTCTTGGCAAAACAACGGCAAAAACTAAAAAAGAAAAAACGCAAAAATAAGTTTTTAAAAAGCGGCAAATTTTGTTTGCTTGCGTCTTCGACAATATTTCCACAAATAGTTCTGTGTATTTTTTAATCTATTGCATAGAATATGCTTGTAAGGAGCGGATATGTGGGAATTTTCGATCAATATGCAATCAAACAAAAGCGAACTTGCCGCTTCTATTTTTAATATCTTGCGCACCGAACTTGCTTCGGCCAAAGCAATAGTCGCTCGCAGCGACGGCGAAGAGTATATTTCAATCGTTTTAGCCGTGCCACAAGAGCATAAATCAGAAGCCGAAATCGTGCTTATGCGCGTTGTTACACTTGCGATTTGCCAGTCATTTAAAGCGGACTATTTAAACAAGCATCTTTTCCTTCCAAATCAAGACAATTTGTCGCTTACAGCCTTTAAAAAAGCGCTTATAAATTTTGATAAAGAAACCGACTATTTTTTGATTTCAAAAATGCTTAATTTTAATGAATATTTGTATTTAGAAAGTTTTTATAAATTTAAACTTGTGCGCCTTCGCGAAAAGTGGGGCGAACTTATCCGTCTGGCCAACGAAAATCGCGACTATCTCGTTTCAAGCGACGCCTTTTTTGACCTGCTAAAATTTCTGATAGACAACCTTGACATTTCTGGCGACGAAATAGATGTTGTAGAAGACGACGACGGCTATCACATATGCGAGCAGGGTGGCAAAAGCGGCGCACTAAATTCGTCGGCGCTGGTCTCTTCGCTGATTGACCTTTCGCCGCAAAAAATCAATATGTATTATCGCAATGAAAACAACGCCACCGACTTATTGAAAACGATTTTTGATAGGCGAATAATCCTGTTCTCGTCGCAGCCACAGCCGGTGAAGCAACTCGACAACCTCGATTTTTTGATAAAATAAAAAAATCATGTAAAAATTGTTGACATAGCAAATTAAAAGCGATAAAATAAGCAAGTAAAATTTAATGACTGAGTCGCAGACAAGTATCCGCTTTGCAGACGCACAGAGAAAAGTTGGTTGGTGAAAAACTTTGGTTAAGAAGCGCGAGAAACCACTGCTGGCAGCGACGTCAACAAATTAAAAAGAGTGGCGAAAGCAATTTCGCAATTAAGGTGGAACCACGGTTAATACAAATCGTCCTTTAAAAATTTTAAAGGGCGTTTTTTAATGCCCAAAAGGAGTAAAAATGGAAAAGAAAATTGAAAAAGACGAAAAATTGCACATGATGCGCCATTCGCTTGCACACGTGCTTGCAAAAGCGATAATGTCGCTTTATCCAAAAACAAAACTTACAATCGGCCCAGCGATTGAAGATGGCTTTTATTATGACATCGACCTTGACACTCCAATCACACCAGACCAATATGCCGCAATCGAAAAGAAGATGGATGAAATCATAAGAAAAGGCGAAGAGTTTAGAAGGGAAGTTGTTTCAAAAGAAAAAGCACTCGAACTTTTCAAAAACAACGAATACAAAACCGAACTCATCAACGAACTTCCTGCTGGCGAAGAAATTTCGCTCTATTATTTAGGCGACGACTTTGTCGACCTTTGCCGCGGTCCTCACGTTGAAAGCACACGCTCACTTCAAAACGCAGCTTACAAAATTCATGCTGTAAACGGCGCATACTGGCGTGGAAACGAAAAAAATAAAATGTTGCAACGTGTTTATGCTTATGGCTTTAAAGACAAAAAAGCAATGAACGAACACATCGCAATGCTTGAAGAAGCCAAGAAAAGAGACAACCGTAAACTCGGCAAAGAACTCGGACTTTTCATGATCTCACCAGAAGGCCCAGGCTTTCCATTCTATCTTCCAAACGGAATGATTGTCCGCAACGAACTCATTGATTATTGGCGTCAACTTCACACAGCAGCAGGCTATCAAGAAGTTATGACTCCAATCATGCTTTCGCAACATCTTTGGGAAACATCAGGTCACTGGGATCACTACAAAAACAATATGTATACAACAACAATCGACGACACACTTTTTGCTGTTAAACCTATGAACTGCCCAGGCGGAATTTTAGTCTACAAAAACTCACCACACTCATATCGTGATTTGCCTTTAAGAATAGGCGAACTCGGACTTGTTCATCGTCATGAAAAATCGGGCGAACTTGGCGGTCTTATGAGAGTTAGATGCTTCACACAAGACGATGCTCACATCTTCATGACACCATCACAGATCAAAGACGAAATCAAAAATGTCGTAGCCCTTATCGACAAGGTTTACAAACTTTTCGGCTTCACATATCATGTCGAACTTTCAACACGTCCAGAAGACAGCATGGGCAGTGATGAAGATTGGGACAACGCAACAAGCGCACTCAAAGGTGCTCTTGACGAACTTGGCATCGACTATCTCATCAACGAAGGCGACGGCGCGTTCTATGGCCCAAAAATCGACTTCCACCTCAACGATGCAATCGGCAGAACATGGCAATGCGGAACAATCCAACTTGACTTCCAACTTCCACAACGTTTTGACCTTGAATATGTCGGCGAAGACGGACAAAAACATCGTCCAATCATGATTCACCGCGTAGTTTATGGCTCAATCGACAGATTTATGGGAATTTTAATCGAACACTTTGCAGGCGCTTTCCCTGTATGGCTTGCTCCAGAACAGGTTAGGGTGCTTCCAATCACTGACCGCAACGCTGACTATGCCGCAAAAGTTGTTGAAACATTAAAAGCAAACGGAATTCGTGCTTCGCTTGACGACCGCAACGAAAAAATCGGCTACAAAATCAGAGAAGCCCACAACATGAAAGTTCCATATTCACTTATCCTTGGTGATGACGAACAAGCAAACGGCACAATTTCACTTCGTGGCAGAGGAAATGAAAACGTAAGTGGAATTAAATTGCAAGATTTTGTCGAAAGAGTGCTTACAGAAATCAAAACAAAGAAAATTTAACTAAAAATCGTTTTGTTTTCGAAAAAATGTATGTTAAACTGATTTCAACTTAAAGGAGAAAAATATGTCATTATTATTAGCGCTCGACGCAACACAAATCGTTTTAATTTGCTTAATCGCAGTTTTAGTAATTGCTTATCCAATTTTAATTACAAGAAAAAACAAAAAAGAAACACAACGCATGACCGAACAAACAAATTCGCTCAAACGCGGAGATAAAGTTCTCACAACAAGCGGTGTATATGGCACAATTTTAGAAGTTCGCCAAGACGGAACAAGCAAACAAGTTACAATCGAAACTGGCAGCGGAAAATATAAAAGCTATATGACAATCGACGCATATGCAATCTATCAAGTAATCAAAGACCAACCAATCGAAACAGCAAAAGACGTTACAAAGTCTGACGATAAAAAAGACGACAAAAAAGACGATAAAAAAGACGACAAGAAAGACGAAGTAAAAGCTGAAGTTAAAGAAGAAAAGGCTGAAAAGACCGAAACAGCACAACAAGAAAGTGCCGATGCTGTTGCAGTTCTTCCTGCCAAAGAAGAAAAACCTGTTGTGGTAGAAGAAACTTCAAAAAAACCTCGCAGAAAAAAAAGCAAATTAAATTAAAAATCAAAATTAAAATAAAAGGTCGCTTAATTTAAAGCGGCTTTTTTTATGTCACAAAAATCGATTTTTAAATTATTGACATAGCCTTGCAAAAAAAGTGCGCAGCCAAATGTTCTATTGCGGGACAAACGTGCATAGATATTTCTATAAAAAAGTATAAATTTCTGCAAGGAGGCAAATATGAAATTAAGGGCGAAAAGGTTGGAAGAGAAAAAAGACCCAGGTGCGTTTCTTTCAATCGTCAAAGGCAGTTTGATTGCTCTTTGCATCAGCCTGGTGGGTATTTTGATTTTTGCATTCTGTCTTAAATTCACTTCGCTGCCAGAAAAATTGATTACTCCAATCAATCAAGTCATAAAGGGAATAAGCATATTTTTAGGCGTGTTTTTCGGACTTAAAAAGCGCAAAGACAAAGGGCTTATAAGTGGGCTAGCAATCGGTCTCGTTTACACTTTGGTCGCATTTTTAGTGTTTTCTTTGTTAAATTCAAGCTTCGTTTTTGATATGACTTTGCTTTATGACATAATTTTCGGAACGATTATTGGTGGAATTTGCGGAATTATATGCGTAAATGTAAAAAAATCTACTAGGTAAAGCAAAAAAACGTTTGACAAAGCCCCTGGTTTAATATACAATATACAGGTAACTACTTTTGAAGGGGTTCTAATGGCTAAAAAGCGTTCTATTTGGAAATTTACTATACTCGGAATCTTGATTGTAATCGGACTCGTTTTGTCGTTTGCAACATTCCCAGTAGCAGGAACTGATTATGTCTATAATGGTTTTATGAATGCAATTCCTCTCGGACTTGATTTGTCGGGGGGAGTTTCTGCCGTCTATGAAGCGTCGCTTTCTCAAACCTCAAACACAACCGACCTTTCAAGCGCTGTTGAAAGCACAATTACAAGACTTGAAAGCCTTTTGTATGACGAAGGATTTTCTGAAGCAACAGTTGTAAAACAAGGCAGCAACAAAATCAGAATCGAAGTTCCATCATTAAGCGATACAGACCAACTTTTTGATATTATTGGAAAGCCTGCATCACTTTACATTACACTTAAAAACGACTTAAACACAAAAGACGTAGCATCTTACACAGGCGACTATATTTCAGGCGGACAACTTGAAAAAGTTTATGTAAGCTACAACAAAGAAAACAGCCAATATGGTGTTGTTATTGATTTCAATAGTGAAGGTGCAGAAAAGTTTACACAACTCACCGAATCAGCAGCATCAGGCGATCAAAAATTGTATGTTTACATCGGCGACGATGATCCTTTGACACTCACTTGCGAAAGCAAAATCACAGGCGGCAGCACATTCATCTCTGGTGGCTCAATCGCCGATTATGACAGTGCAAAAGAATATGCAACTATGATCATGTCAGGCACATTCAGTGCTTCGCTCGAACTTGTTGAAAGCACAGTTGTTTCTGCAACACTTGGCAAAAACGCTCTCACATATGGGCTTATCGCAGCAGGTGTGGGCATCTTCATCGTAATGCTTATCATGTATCTCCGTTATGGACATCTCGGACTTTTGGCCGACGTTTCACTTGTAATTTACATGATTTTAATGCTCTTCTTCTTGCAAGCAATTCCATTCGTTCAACTCACACTTCCAGGCATCGCCGGAATCATCTTGTCAATCGGAATGGCAGTCGATGGCAATGTCATCATCTTTGAAAGAATCAAAGAAGAATACGCAGCCGGCAGAAAGATACCTTTCGCTGTTAAAAACGGCTTTAAAAAGGCATTCTGGTCAATCTTTGACTCAAACATCACAACAATCATTTCAGCAATTATTCTTTACATTTTGGGAACAGCCTCAATCAAAGGCTTTGCAATCACACTTTTACTTGGTGTAGTTTTGTCAATGTTCTCAACACTTGTAGTATCAAGATTCTTGTGCAAATGGTATCTTCCATTCAATTCTACAAATGCTAAAAAACTCAGACTCAAACGTTCAAAATATCTCAACCCAGAAGGCGTTCGAGAAATCTCTATCGACGGCGAAGACAACGCTGTTGAAAAAGAAATCGTTGTTGAAGGCGAGGGGGTGACAAATGAATAAGTATAAAAAATCTCGTCTCTCATTCGACGAAAAAATTGCCACATCAAAATTTGACTATTGCAAAAACATGAAGTGGTTTATAATCGCTCCACTTGCAATAATCTTAGTCGGACTCATTTTGTTCTGCACACTCGGTTTCAATCTTGGAATGGATTTCACAGGCGGCTCAATCATGACAGTCTATGCAAACAACGATGGTGCACTTACACAAATTGACGACCGAATCGAATCATTCGACATCAACAACAAAGACGATTACAACAAAATGCAAGAAAAAATCTCAAAGGTTCTTTCTTCACACGGACTCAGCGCAAGCGTTTATCAAACCACAACAATGGAAATAAACGACCTTGGCGTAAGCGGACAAGGCGTAATTGTTAAATACAAAAACGCTGACGGCGCAAAAACATCTGAAATTGAAGATTTAAACAAAGAAATCAAAGCAGACTTAGTAAAAGAATTTGGCTATGATTTCATCACAAACGGGGAATACACTGTGACAAACGGCGGTGTAATCACTCCATCAGCATCAAGCGAACTTATTATGAAATCGTTCATCGCTTTGCTTGTTGCACTTGCTCTTATTTTGATTTATATCGCATTCAGATTTGAATTTACAAGTGGACTTGCCACTGTGCTTGCAATCTTCCACGACTTGCTTGTTACAACATCACTTGTTCTTATGTTCAGAATCACAGTCAACTCATCGTTTATTGCTGCACTTGTGACAATCCTAGGTTATACAATCAACAACACAATCGTCATCTTCGACAGAATCCGCGAAAACACAAAAAGCGGAAAGTTTGACAAAATGCCAAATACAGTTGTTGCAAACACATCAGTTAAAGAAACTTTGACACGAAGCATTTTCACAACTCTTACAACCTTTGTAACAATCGCACTTGTTGCAATCATCGGCGTGCAAGACATTCGTGACTTTGCAATCCCAATCGTAATCGGAATCGTTTCAGGATTTTATTCTTCAGTGTTCATCACTCCAGGATTGTGGGCAATCGCACATAAACCACGCAAGAAAAAAATCAAAAAACAAGACGTTAAACCAGAACCTAAAAAGGCGGCCTAATTGGTCGCTTTTTTTATAAACTTTAACCGATATTTTTACAAAAAACATATTGACAACGCGGCACTTTTGATATAAAATTAAGACATAAATAAAAAGCGGAAAACAAGGAGAAAAACATGTCAGGTTTAACAGCAAAACAAAGAGCAAAACAATTAGCTGAAGAAAACGAAAGACAAAACATAGAATATTTAAAAACATTTATTGATCCACCTGTAATGAACGACTTTTTGCGTGGAACAAAACGCAACTGCAAGTTTTCAGATACAATTTTCAAAAATACGAATTATGTTTATTCATATCTTGAAGCAATGGCAAAATATGGAACAAATCACTGGTGGCTCAGCGATGAACCAACAACAGTAGCGCATTTTCAAATGCATGAAGAAAAGTTTCTTATTTCTTTTGATAAATATCAATCAAGCATAGAAAAAACAATCGGCAGAAAAATCGAAATGCACGAACTTTTACTTTCCGAACTTATTGACATGGTTGACAAAGTATACTCGGGCAAAAAAATTACTGCAACAGATAAAACAAACTTTGAAAAAGCCAGCAAATCAAAGCGTGAAAGTCTTATCGAACATGGCATTTTGATTCGTTAAATAATCACAAATAATTGCTTAAAAAATTATATTAAAATTATTCAAAATCAAGGCAGAAAACATCTGCCTTTTTTGACGCCATTTTACAAATTATTTATCGGTTTTTTAAGGTTAAAAATAGGGGAAAATATAAAAAATTGTTAAAAAACCATTAAATTATTATTAAATATAAAATAAATTACTTGCAATTAAATTTTTGATATGCTATAATCATTTTCGTCATTGAGACAAATCAGCACCCTTATCCTATTTTTCCATTGTTGCCGATGTGCTAATTGGGTCAGCGCAGGTTGTTGGAAAGAGCTAAAAACGGAAGGGGGAAGACTAAAAACTAAAGGAGGAAAAAAACAATGTCGGTTATTTCAATGAAACAACTTCTTGAAGCAGGCGTTCACTTTGGTCACCAAACAAGAAAATGGAACCCAAAGATGCAACCATACATTTTCATGGCTAGAAATGATATTCATATTTTAAACCTTGAAAAGACAAGCGAACAAATTGACAAAGCATATCTTTTTGTTCGTGATGTTGCCGCTTCTGGAAAAAGTGTTCTCTTCGTGGGAACTAAAAAACAAGCACAAGAGGCTATCAAAGAAGAAGCAGAAAGATGCGGAATGTTCTATGTAAATTCAAGATGGCTTGGAGGATGCTTAACAAACTTCAAAACAATTTTAAAGAGAATTGAGAGATTAAACAAACTCAATCAAATGGAAAAAGTAGGTGAATTTGACCTTCTTCCTAAGAAAGAAGTTGCAACTCTCAAAGCAGAACGTGACAAACTTGAGAAAAACCTTGGCGGAATTAAAGACATGCGTGAAATGCCTGGTGTGATCTTCGTTGTAGACCCATCAAACGAACACATCTGTGTAAAAGAAGCATTGTCATTAAAGATCCCAATGGTTGGACTTGTTGACACAAACTGTGATCCATCAGGAATTGACTATGTAATCCCTGGAAACGACGACGCAATTCGTTCAGTAAAACTCATTGCTTCAGCTATTGCAGACGCTGTAATCGAAGCAAAAGAGGGTGTTTCACTCAAGAAAGAAGAAACAGAAGAAGACGGCGCGCTCAACATGGAAGAAGCTTTAAAAGAAATCACAGTAGCTGAAGTTAAAGCAGAAGACAAAGACAAGAAAGCCCCAAGAAAAAAACCTGCTGCAAAAAAGGTTGCTCCAAAAACTGAAGAAGTTAAAGCAGAAGAAAAAACAGCAGAATAAGTTTTAAAATTTATTCAAACAAAAAGGAGAAATTATTATGTTTACAGCAAAAGACGTTGCCGCTCTTAGAGCACAAACAAATGCCGGAATGATGGACTGCAAAAAAGCACTCACAGAATGTGATGGTGACTTTGAAAAAGCAACACAATGGCTCAGAGAAAAGGGCATTGCTGCTGCCAGCAAAAAACAAAGCAGAATTGCATCTGAAGGTGTAGTTGGCTCATACATCCACATGGGCGGAAAAATTGGTGTTTTAGTTGAAGTAAACTGCGAAACAGACTTCGTTGCTAGAACAGACGCTTTCCAAAACCTTGTAAAAGACATTGCAATGCAAATTGCAGCTGCAAATCCAAAATACGTTACAAGAGAAGAAGTTCCTGCTGACGTTCTTGAAAAAGAAAAAGAAATTCTTCGTGCTCAAGCAATCAACGAAGGCAAACCAGCCGCAATCGTTGACAAAATGGTTGAAGGAAGAGTTGTAAAATTCTACAAAGACTACTGCCTTTTAGATCAAGAATTTGTTAAGGATTCATCAAAAACAATCCAAACAGTTTTAAACGAAGCAACTCTTACAATCGGTGAAAAAATCACAGTTCGTCGTTTCACAAGATATGAAATGGGCGAAGGACTTGAAAAACGCCATGACAACCTTGCAGAAGAAGTTGCAAAAATGTCAAAGTAACTTTAAACAAAATTAAAAACACGGATTCGTCCGTGTTTTTTTATTTTCTCGCAATATTTCGCCTACAAACAGCCATAAACTGGCATAAAAATGTTTGCCTTTCGCGCAAAAAATATGTATACTATTTGCTATAAGGAGAAAATATGAATAAAGACTTAATCGACGAAAAATTCTTTGACTATGAAGCCGAACTAGACAAAGCCCTCACTCATCAAAACAACGAATACATGGTTATTCGTGCGGGCAGAGCAAATCCGCATATACTCGACAAGATTTTCATAGACTATTATGGCGTGCCAACACCAATCAAACAGATGGCAAACATCTCAGTTCAAGAAGCACGCATTTTGTGCATTTCAGTTTGGGACGCAAGCCAAATTAAAAATGTTTCAAAAGCAATCGCAGCCTCAGACATAGGCATCACACCATCAGACGACGGAAAAGTGATTCGCCTTGTTTTCCCACAATTAAACGAAGAACGCAGACGCGAAATTGTAAAGCAAATCAAAAAAATCGCTGAAGACAGCAAAATCGCAATGCGTGGGGCAAGACGCGACATTATGGACGCGCTTAAATCACTCAAAAAAGACGGCGAACTTTCAGAAGACGAATGTGCCGGACTTGAAGGTGACGTTCAAAAACTTTTAGACAAATATGTCGACAAAGTAGACGCCGCATTCTCTGCAAAAGAAAAGGAAATTTTAGAAGTCTAAGCAGGGGAAATTATGACAAAGCCAACGCATATCGCTTTTATTTTAGACGGAAACGGCAGATGGGCAACCAAACGTATGCTTCCGCGAAATCTTGGACATAAACAAGGAATAAAAGCAATCGTGCGCACGCTTAAAGCGTTAAAAAGTCAGCAAATTCCGTATGCCAGTTTCTTTTGTTTTTCAACCGAAAACTGGAATCGCAGCAAAGACGAAGTAGATGGGATCATGCGCCTAGCCGAAAGTTATTTTTCAAAAAGCATATCGTTTTTTTTGGAAAACGACATAAGCGCCGAATTTTTCGGAGACCTGACCAAACTTCCGCCAGCGCTGCAAACGCAACTTGAAAAGGTGAAAACCGCAACCGCAAATTGCGAATCGCTCAAAGCGGGATTTTGCATAAATTACGGGGGAAAGGAGGACATTTTGCACGCGGTCAACAAATTGATCGAATCGGGCGAAAAACACCTCACAGCGCAGCAAATTTCGCAGAATTTGTATACGTCAATCTTTCCCGATCCCGACTTAATGATTCGAACAAGCGGCGAACAGCGCTTGTCAAACTTTCAACTTTGGCAACTGTCATACACCGAACTTTATTTTCCAAAAGTTTTGTGGCCTGACTTTAACGAAAAACACTTGATAAAATCACTCGAAGTCTTTGCCTCGCGCAAACGACGATTTGGAGGTAACTAATGAAAGCAAGATTATTGACATCACTTGGAATCGTAGCAACACTTGCACTTATGTTTGTGCTTAAAGTTTATGTAAGTTCCTACTTTTTTGATGTTCTTTTCCTTGCAATAGCAATGTTTGCTGCCTATGAAATGAGCGGACTTTTGACCCGCGCGGGCAGACATAACAACACATATATTATTCTTGCAATGCCAGCCGTGCTTACATGTGCAACCATATTAGGAATACATTTTTCACTTGGATTTGGCTACACAATTTTAATCGACGTAGCACTTGTAGCAGCAGGATTTTTGACCGCACTTGTTTGGTCACTCGCAACAAAAAAATCAACATTAAAAGAAATGAAAATCCGCGAATATACAGGCAAATATGGCCGTTTTTGCGCAACAAAAGCACTCAACACTTTGATTGGAATTGCTTATCCAACATTCCTGTTTTTGATGATGATTTTCTTAAACCACTTCGATGCAATTTCACTTGAAAAAGTTGCAGCTTTTGACGGCAAACTCTCACTTTTTGTTGTTCTTTTTGCCTTTCTTATTCCAATCTTTACAGATTCATTTGCAATGCTTACAGGAATGGTTATCGGTGGCCCAAAAATAGCCCCAAAAATCAGCCCTAAAAAGACAATTTCTGGCACAATCGGCGGAACAGTTTTTTGCATTCTTCTTTCAGCCTGTGTATACTTGATATTAGGTTCAATCGATTATTTTGTTCCAGTTATTGCAAACTTTGAACTTTGGAAATTTATCATAATCACAACTTTGGGCTCTGCAATCGCACAATGTGGCGACCTTCTCGAAAGCGTTATCAAGCGCAAAGCAGGGGTTAAAGACAGTGGTAAAATTCTTCCAGGACACGGCGGAATGATGGACAGATTTGATTCATATTTCTTGCTTGTTCCATATCTTCTTCTTGCAGTTTGCTTCATTTTAGTTTAGGAGTTAAATGAACTTTTTATCTGGATTTCTCTACATTATCGTCGCACTTGTCGTGCTCTTGTTTATGGTTTTAGTCCATGAACTAGGTCACTATATTGCCGGCAGAATATTGAAATTCAAAATTGAAGAATTTTCGATAGGGTTTGGTAAAGCCCTATTTTCTCGCACCAATAAACGCGGCGAAAAAATTTCGCTCCGCATTTTCCCACTAGGTGGATATTGCGCATTTAAAGGTGAGGGCGACGACGCCGAAAATCCTGATCCCGACTCATTCAACGCGCAAAAGCCATGGAAAAGAATCATCGTTTTTCTTGCCGGCGTAACCATGAACTTTCTCACAGCGGTTGTTTTTTCAGTGATTTTGCTTTGCACAATCGGATATGACGTGCCACAAATCAAAACAACAACGCTCACAACAAAAGACGGTCAAGTTTTCGAGCAAACTGTGCTTCAAGAAAACGACATAATCACATCAATCGACGGCGTGAAGATTGATTTCGCCTTTGGCGACACATTCCAAAACGCCATCGCAAAACAACAACAAAAAGTCAAAGAATATGTTGAAAATGGCGGCAATGCCAGCGACTATTCATTTAAAATAACATATAAACGTGACGGTAAAGAATGCGAAAGCGACATATCATTTTTTGATGTCAAAGTTATGCGTGAAGACGGAGTAACACTCGACTCGCAAAACTATCTTTTAGCAATCACATTCCGACCTTATGTCTACTCGTTCTGGGAAGCACTTGGCAGAGCCTGGGAATTTGCCTTTGGCATGTCGTGGATCGTGCTTAAATCGCTTTGGATGCTCATCACGTTCCAACTTCCAATCAGTGCGGTAGGTGGGCCAATTACAACCATTACAACAATCGCATCAGTCACACAAACAAATTGGCTTAACTTGCTGATTTTAATCCCTATGATATCAGCAAACCTTGCCATATTCAACCTTTTGCCAATTCCAGCGCTCGACGGTGCACACGTCGTGTTTACAATCATCGAATGGATCCGCAAAAAGCCAATAAAGCGCGAAGTCGAAAACAAAATTCACTTTATCGGGCTGTGCGTGCTGTTTGCATTTGTCATAATAGTTGACATTTTGCACTTTGTTTTGTAATATAAACGTATGGACGATTTTAGTGCAAAACTTCAATCATATCAAAACGGAAAGTTCAGTTTTCTAAAACTTTACAGCGTAGTTTTAAAGCGCAGTGAAGCAGTATGTGAACTGACTTTTTTATATCCTCAAACTATGGAAGGCATCGACGACCAAACCCGCAGCGAAATGCTTGAATTTGCAACTCAAAACCTTAATTTGGCAAGCGAAATCCGCGTAAAATTCAAAAAAAGTTTCCTTGACAAGCGTTTGCTTAAAAAGCAAATTCTCGACTTTTTTGCGACCAATTTCAAGTCTATTTCAGCGCAATTATCCGACCAACAAATCGAAATTTTTGAAAGCGAAAACAACGTAAAAATCGTTTTGCATCTTTGCAGTCAAGTCAAAGAAATGTATGACAATTTGTTTATAAAAAAACAACTTTTAGACGAACTCGAAAACTCATTTATCGCCAACTTTGACATTCAAGAAATAGACGACGAAGGCTATGCAATCGCCGACGAAGTTCCATATGTTCCAATCAAAGTCAGTGCCAAAAAAACTCTCCGCTATGAAGTTGAGCCAATCAAAAAGTTGTTCGGCAAAGACATTTTGCCAAATCCCGAACTTATAAAAAACAACACCCAGCCTAAATCGGCAGTCATTTTGTTTGGCACAATTTCAGGCCTTACAAAACGCGCTTTCACCGTAAAAAACGGCAAAAGAAAAGGCGAGGAGAAAACATATTACACATTCAACCTTAACGACGGAAAAACAATCGAATGCATCTATTTTTGCTCAAAAGCAAACGAACAAAAATGCGAAGCACTTGCCGACGGCATGCCATTTTTGTGTCTTGGCGACTTAAAAGTTGGTCTCAGCGGCAAACTTACATATTACATCTCGTCAATGACTTACGCGCAAATAAAAACAAAACCTATTGATGATGAAGAAGACCTTTCAATTCTTGACCGCGCGCCAGTTGTAAAAGTTGAAGATTATTTCGACCATGAACAAAGCAACATCTTCTCGAAGTCCGAAAAATCTTATCGCGAGCCAGTCGCAACCAACGACATTGTGGTCTACGACCTTGAAACAACAGGGCTCGATCCAGAAACTTGTGAAATCATCGAAATCGGCGCAATCAAAATTGAAAAGGGAACAATCACTAAAAAGTTTTCAACTTTTGTAAAGCCAAAATCTCCAATCCCAGCCGACGCATCGCGAATCAACCACATAACCGACGACATGGTCGAAGACGCGCCAAAAATTGAAGACGTTATCGTTGATTTTTATAATTTCTGTGATGGCTGTTACATAAGCGGCTACAACAACACCGACTTCGATAATAAATTCCTTAAAAAAGCAGGGCAGAAGGTTGGATTAAAATTCTCAAATCCAAACCTTGACGTATTGATTCTTGCCCGCGCCGCACGACTTAGAGTCAACAACTTTAAGTTGATAACTGTGGCAACCGCGCTCGGCATCGACCTAACCAACGCGCACCGCGCCTACAACGACGCATTTGCAACGGCAAAAGTTCTCTTAAAATTGCACGAAATCGATTAAAAACAAAACAAATGTGCATCCAAAATGCACCAAATGCATATCAAACTCGCAGCAAAATGTTTTCTATCAAAAAATATTGATTTTTTCTTGATTTTACGGGAACAATATGCTATACTAACAAAGACTAGATATTTCGGAAGTGGGCAGCAGTTGCCCACTTTCTTTGTAGAAGGAGGAAAAATTGGCAAAAGTCAAAGAAATCTGCGAACAAGCGCTTAAACCAGTTATTGAGCAAGCGGGCTACGAACTTGTTGAAGTTGCCTATCAAAAAGAGGTGACTGGAATGAATCTTGTCTTCACAATCGACAGTGACAACGGCGTTACAATCGACGACTGTGAAAAGGTTCACAAACTCATCGACCCAATCTTAGACGAACTCAACCCAACCGACGACAAACCATACATTTTGTCAGTAAGTTCACCTGGGATTGACCGTCCGCTCAAAACCGACCGTGACTTCAAACGCAACGAAGGCAAAGAAATTGAAATCACACTCTTTCAAAAACTTGAAGGCAAGAAAAAGTTTGTCGGCACATTAAAAGCGTATGATGCTCTCGCTGTAACAATCGAAGATAGCGGCAAAACGCTTACATTCGACCGCGAAAAAATTGCGCACATAGTTCCAGTAATAAAATTTTAATTAGGTAATTTGTTGCAACGCAACTTTTATAAATAAGGAGAAAAAAATGATTAACAAAGACTTTTTTCAAGCATTAGACGATCTTGAAACAGAAAAGAAAATTGACAAGCAAAAATTCATCGAAGCCCTTGAATTTGCTCTCACATCAGCCTATAAAAAAATGTATGGCGAAGCAAAATCGGCAAGTGTAAAACTCAGTCCTGAGAAAAACACAATCAAAATCTACTCTTATAAAACAATAGTAGACGAAGTGACTGACCCAGACAAAGAAATCTCACTTGCAGAAGCACAACTCATCAAAAAGTCATACAAAGTCGGCGACATCGTAGCCACCGAAGAATCAACCAAAGACTTTGGAAGAATTGCTGCACAAACTGCAAAACAAGTGGTTATGCAACGTCTTAAAGAACTCGAACGTGACCTTGCCGTTTCTGAAATTTCAGAAAAAGAAGACGAACTTTTGACAACCGTTGTAAAACGTATCGACAATGGCACAGTATATGTTCAAATTTCAGGCTCACACGTAGAAGGAATCATGCTTCCATCTGACCAAATCCCAGGCGAAAAATTTGAAATTGGCCAACGCGTAAAAGTATATGTTAAAAAGATCAAAGACTCATATCGCGGCACACAAATCCAAGTTACACGCAGCAACATCGGATTTGTAAGAAAAGTATTCGAACTTGAAATCCCAGAAATCGCAACAGGCGACGTAAAAATCAAAAACATCGCACGTGACCCAGGAAATCGTTCAAAAGTTGCCGTTTACACTGAAAAACCAAACATCGACCCAGTCGGCGCTTGCGTAGGAAACCACGGCATCAGAATCAACACAATCGTTTCAGAACTCAACGGCGAAAAAATCGATTTGATTCTTTACAGTGACGACCCACTCGAATACATCGCTCGCGCACTCAGCCCAGCAAAAGTTCTTTCAGTCGAAACAAACGAAAGCCTTAACGCATCACGCGTAATCGTTCCAGACGACAAACTTTCACTTGCAATCGGAAAAAACGGACAAAACGTTCGTCTTGCAGCACGCTTGACAGGCTGGAAGATTGAAGTTAAGCCAGAAAGTGCAATCACAGCACCAGTTCAAGAACCAAAAGAAGTTGAATACGAACTTGTCGAACTCGACGACGACAACTCATTCGAATCACTTGGCGACCTTGACGAACTTGAAGAAATTTCAGGAGACGAAACAAATGAATAAACCCATTCCTCAAAGAATGTGCATCTCATGCCGTGAAATGTCCGACAAAAACGCGCTTGTTAGGGTAGTAAAAACCAAAGACGGCGAGTTTAAAGTCGACACAACCGGAAAAATGTCCGGCCGCGGCGCCTACGTTCACACCAAAAGCGAATGTGTGGCAAAACTCAAAAAAACAAAAATGCTCAACAAAGCATTCAAATGCGCCGTTCCAGACGAAATATACGAGGAGTTAGCAAAAGTATGCAACGAGAAAAACTAGCATCATATCTCGGCATTGCAATGCAAGCCGGCTATGCCATAATCGGCAGCGACAAACTTGACGGCTATGACAAAAAACTCTACCTTGTCCTTGTTGACAGTGACGCAGGCAAAAGCAGCCGCAAAGTCTTCGACCGCCTTGTCCAAGCGGGAGTAGAAGGGTATGAAGTTGAATCTCTCGGCTCACTCAACGGCAAAACAAACAAAATAATTGGAATAAAAAATAAAGGACTAAGTGAAGAAATCAAAAAATATCTTAACTAAAAGCCCAAGATAAGAAAATAAGGAGAAAAAATTTGGCAAATCAAGCACTCAACAATCTTAAAACAATTCACAATTTGCAAAAAGAAGGCAGCATCTTAGAAAAGTTGCGTGAAATTCGAGCATTAAAACAAAGTCTCGAAGATTTTTCACGCCAAGCAGTGCAAGCAAAAAAATCAATCGAAGCAAGCGAAGCCGCAGCGGCAGCAAAAGCAGCAGCCTCAAAACCTGTCGAAAATGTTTCATCGCTTCCATCAGCGCAGCCTGAAAAAGCACCTGAAACAAAAGTCGATAGTTCTGTGTCAAAAGTGCAGGAAAAACCACAACAAAAGCGTCCTGAACAATTTTCTCCACGCCAAAATGGCACTCCATCACAAACATCTTATCGCAAATTTGATTCATCACTCCTTTCAAACGGCTCAGGAAAAGCCAATCAGTTCAACCGCCCACAAAATGGCGGACAAAATCGTCAATTCAATGGCAATCAACAACGTCCATTTGACAACAAAAAGCCAAACTTTAACCGCCCACAAAATGGCGGATTTGGCGGAAAAGGTCAAACAAACTTTGTTTCAACCAAAGTCAATAATTTCCGTTCATTTGCTGGCAGCGAGCCAGAACCAATGATTGTCACACCAGAAAGACAATTCGGAAATAAAAACAAATCACCAAAGAAAAACCTTATCGAAGAAAAATCACGTCCAACCGCAAGAAAGGGGATGGACAACCGCAAAAGCGTTATAACAATGAGTGAAGATGGTTTTGAAGAAACCACCATGGGCTCAAGAAAACTTGCCAACAAAACAAAGAAAAAGCAAGAAACAGTAATCGCACCAAAAGTTACACACCTTGTTTTATCACAACGTGACATCAGCGTAAAAGATTTGAGTGAAAAAACAGGAAAGCCAGTCGTTGAAATCGTTAAAAAGTTGATGATTTTAGGAATTATGGCAACAATCAACTCATCTATTGATTTTGATACAGCCGAACTTGTATGCAGCGAACTTGGCATCACACTCGAACTTAAACTTGACAAAACAATGGAAGAAAAACTCATCGACGAAAGCCACAATGACGACGAAAAGGACCTTAAAAAGCGTCCACCAGTTGTCACAGTTATGGGACATGTCGACCACGGAAAGACCTCGCTTCTTGACGCATTCAGAAAAAGCAATGTCGTTTCAAGCGAAGCGGGCGGAATCACACAAAAAATCGGTGCATATCAAATCACATTCAACAATTCAAAAATCACATTCATCGACACACCAGGCCACGCAGCCTTCACACAAATGCGTGCTCGTGGGGCAAAAGCGACCGACATCGCAATCTTGGTTGTTGCAGCCGATGACGGCATAATGCCACAAACAGTTGAAGCAATCAATCACATCAAAGCCGCAGGCGTTCCAATGATTGTAGCAATCAACAAAATCGACAAGCCAGAAGCCAACATCGACCGCGTAAAGCAACAACTTGCCGAACACGACATTTTGCCTGAAGAATGGGGCGGAAACACAGTATGCGTTCCAGTTTCAGCAAAAACAGGCGCAGGCATGGACGAACTCAAATCGATGATTTTGCTTGTTGCTGATATGGAAGAACTTAAAGCAAATCCAAATCGCACAGCAACCGGCGTGATTTTAGAAGCCGAACTTGACAAAAACCGCGGACCTGTTGCCACCGTTCTTGTTCAAAACGGAACACTCAAAATCGGTGACAGTTTCCTTGCCGGAATCACATATGGAAAGGTTAAAGCAATGTTTGACGAAAAGGGAAAACCTGTCAAAGTTGCTCCACCTTCAACGCCAGTCTCAGTATTGGGCTTCAGCGAAGTTCCATCATCTGGCGACGAATTCTATGTAGTAAGCGAAAGCCTTTCAAAACAGGTTATTCAAGAAAGAATCGACCGCATTAAAAAGGAAAAAGCGCTTAAAACATCAGGAGTCAGCCTCGACGACTTTATGGACAAAGTTCACGAAGGCTCGCTCAAAAACCTCAATCTTATCATCAAAGCCGACACACAAGGCTCAGTCGAAGCGCTCTGCGCAACTCTTGCTCCAATTCAAAATGAAGAAGCAAAAGTCAACATTGTTCACGCAGCCGCCGGCGCAGTTACAGAAAGCGATGTTGTGCTTGCTCAAACAACAAAAGCAATCATCATTTCGTTCAACATTAAACCAGGCGCAAAAGCAAAACAACTTGCCGAACGTGAAAAGATTGAAATCAAAGAATACAAAATCATTTACGAAGTTGTCGACGACGTTACACGTGCAATTTCAGGTATGCTTTCAGTTAAGTATGAAGAACAATTCATCGGTTATGCCGAAGTTAGAATGGTATTCAAACTCTCAACAGCAGGAAAGGTTGCCGGCTGCATGATGAAAGACGGAAAAGCAACTCGTGGCTGCATCGCAAAAGTAAAACGCGGCAACGAAGAAATTGGCTCAACAACAGTTGACAGTTTAAAAATCGTAAAAGACGAAAAAGCCGAAGTATTAAAGGGTTATGAATTTGGTGCAAAACTTCATGACGACATCGACTTTAAAGAAGGCGACACAATCGAATTTTATATCAGCGTTCCAATCAAAAGGGGGTAGAAATGTCAAACAGAATTGAAAGAGCCAACTCGCAAATCCAAAAAGCTCTTCAAGAAATCTTGCACTTCCACATGAACGACCCACGAATCGACGATTTTGTAGGGGTAAGCGAAGTGAAAGTCGCACCAGATTTTAGATATTGCAAAGTCAAAATAGCCCTTACTGATGGAGATTATTCAAAAGCGGACGAAGTGATAAAAACGCTCCGCAAATCAGAAGGTTTCATCAAAACAAAACTTGGACAAATGCTTGACATGCCACACATGCCAAAACTTGACTTTGTCTTTGACAAAAATATGCAAAACGCAATCAGAGTTGAAGAATTGTTAAAAAGCATTGAAATTCCAGAAGAAGAGGAAGATGATGACAATCAACAAAACGATTAAAAACAAATTTGCAAAAATCGCCGAAAAGATTAAAAACGCAAAATCAATCGCGATTTTCGCCCATACAAGTTACGATCCTGACGGGCTTGGCTCAATGTATGGACTTGCACATTTTCTCGAAAAACAAGGCAAAAACGTCGATAAATTCGTAGACAGCAAAATCTGTCCAACCGACGCAAAATTCTTCGACGTTTCACAGCTTTGCGACGAAATAACCCGCGATTATGACCTTATGATCATGGTCGACACCGCAAATGTCGAACGTCTTGGAAAATATGCCAGTGCATTTGCAAAACACAACAACACAATAAAGCTCGACCACCATGTCGGTTATCACACATGCGCAAAAATCGAAGTGGTTATGCCACTTTCGTCATGCTGCGAAGTGATTTTAGCCTACATCGAGTCGCTTGGCAAAAAGCCAGACAAAATCACAGCAACCTATCTTTTTGGCGGACTTTTAACAGACACAGACTGCTTTTCAATCGATACAATCACAGCCGTATCATTCCAAAACGCCTGCAAACTCATCGAATGTGGGGCAGACAACGTAAAAGCAACATCAATGCTTGCCAAATCGCAGTCACAAGCGCAATACAACCTGTCAAAAATCGTAGCAGACAAAGGCGAAATCCACGGCGATGTCTACATATCGTCGCTTACGCTTAAAGATTATAAAAAAGCGGGCGCCCAACTCAACGAAGATGGCAACATAGCCAACAAATTGATATATCTAGAAGGCATAAACATCTCTTGCCTTATCAAACAGCGTCAAATCAACGTATTTTCATGCTCATTTAGGGGAAGAGTAGGCACTGACGTATCAGTAATCGCCAACATACTGGGCGGTGGCGGACACAAACTCGCCGCAGGCGCAGTGATAAAGGGCAGTGAAAAAAGCGTAAAAGCACTTGTTTTAAAAACAATAAGGGAGAATAGATAATGACAAACATAAAGACTGGACAAAACAACAACAAAACATCGCCCAGTCTTTATTTTGGCTCAAATCAGCCAACAAACTTAGCAGACAAGCAAGAAAATGGCACAAAACCATGCAAATTTACGCAAGGTGGAATAATATTATTAAACAAACCGCGCCACCTTTCATCAAACACAGCAGTAAACATAGTTAAAAGGGCAGTTTCAGCCTCAAAAGCGGGTCATTTAGGCACGTTGGACGTTGAAGCCGAGGGATTGTTGCCGATCACGCTAAATTCGGCTACAAGGCTGTTTGACATGTTTTTGCATAAAGACAAAGAATATCTGACAACAATAAAATTCGGCGAAGAGCGCGACACATTTGACTTAGAAGGCCAAATCACGCGCACTGACGACAAAATAATAACAGCCGAACAAATACAAGCCGTCTTGCCACTTTTGCAAGGCAAACAAAAACAACTTCCGCCAGCATATTCAGCAAAAAAAATAGGTGGCAGAAAAGCATATGACCTAGCCCGCGAGGGGAAAGCACCAATCTTAGAACCAAAAGAAGTCACAGTCTATGATTTTTCGCTCATAAAACAACTTTCGCAGTCCGAAGCGGACGAGTTAATAAACAAATGCTCTGCTAGTGCCGAAAACTCAACCAACAACACAACTTACTTCTCAGAAAATACAACTCAAAACTCAACCCATAACTCAGAAAACGAGAGTTTAAATTCAACTAAAACCCAAGCAAAATCAAACGTTTTTCAGTTTAAAATAGCCTGTTCATCGGGCACATACGTCCGCGCGCTTTGCCGTGACTTAGCTGAAAAATTATCAACATGTGCCGTATGCGTCGACATAATTCGCACTAAATGCGGAATTTTCGACATTTGCAAGGCGGAAACGCTGGAAGAAATTAAGGCGGGAAATTTCACGATTATAAGCCCCGAAAAGTTGTTTAACTTTGAAAAGATTGTGATTTCACAAACGATTGCCGACAAACTGCTTAATGGGCAATTTATTAAAACTAGTATGCTTAATAGTGCGCTTAGCCAAACTAGTTCGTCGGGGCAATCTAGCGCGCTTGGTGAGACATATTTAAGCGGTGAATATCGCATATATGCAGCGGCTAATGATGACAGGCCGGCGCAATTTATTGGAATCGGGCAAATCGCCGACGGGCTGCTTAAACTTACGCTTAGATTAAACTAAACTAAACTAAACTAAAACAAACATAAGCGCAACAAACTCAAAATAAAACAAACATAAAAACAACACACTCAAAAATAAAACATGATAAAATAATCGTGGCAAAACACACAAAACGAAAATGAAAATAGAAACAATCAGGTGAGATTGAATCTATAAAATTTCATCTAAATAAAAGGAGAAAATATGAAGGCACTTTTTGGTCCTTCGGGAAACAGTGAATCATTTTATGCAGAAGGGCACAAAAGCACTCTTGAAGCGCCTAAATGGCTGAAAGAAAGAGGGCTTGATTTGTTTGAATATTCATTTGGACGCGGATACATTTTAAGCAGCGAAATGGCTGAAAAAATAGGCAAAGCATTTGCTGATGAAGGCATCAAAATGTCCGTTCATGCGCCATATTTTATAAACTTTGCGAATCCCGACGAAATCATGTATCAAAAAAGCATTGGCTACATAACCACTGGCATCAAATTCTTGCGTGCTTTTGGGGCAGAAAGGCTTGTTTTTCATCCAGCGTCAGTAGGAAAAGCCAGCCGCGAAGAAGCCTTTAATTTGGCGAAAGAAAGAATAATCTCGCTTGCAAATATGCTTGAAGAGCAGGGGCTTTTGGACGGGATTTATCTGTGCCCAGAAACAATGGGAAAACAAATGCAAATAGGGACATATGAAGAAGTTTTGCAGATATGCCAAGGCAACTCGCATCTTGTTCCTACATTTGATTTTGGCCACATCAATGCGCTTACACAAGGCTCTTTAAAAACTTGCGACGATTATGTTAAAATTTTTGAAAGATCAATCGAACTGATTGGCAGAGAACGCACCGAAAACTGCCACATCCACTTTTCGAAAATCCAATATGGCGACAAAGGCGAAATCAGACACTTAAATTTTGACGATACAATTTATGGCCCAGAGTTTGAACCGCTTGCCCAAGCGCTTGTAAAACTCAACCTTCACCCACGCATTTTAAGCGAATCAGCAGGGCACATGGCAGAAGATGCAGCAGAAATGAAAAAAATTTATCAAAATTTGCTTGATTGCAACGAACAAATGTGCTAAAATTACAAAGTAAAAATTATTTAAGGAGAATTATTTATGGTTACAGCAGGAGAATTTAGAAAAGGAACAACATTTGAAATGGACGGAGCAGTTTACACTGTTATCGATTTCTTACACGTAAAACCAGGAAAGGGCTCACCATTTGTTCGTGCAAAAATTAAAAACGTTATGACAGGTCAAGTAAGAGAAGATACTTTCAACCCATCAGACAAATTCCAAGTTGCAGTTATTGAAAAGAAAGAAATGACTTATCTTTACAACGACGGCGAACTTTACTACTTCATGGACGTTGACACATACGAACAAATTCCATTAAACAAAGACGCTGTTGAAGACGCGCTCAACTTTATGGTTGAAAACATGAATGCAACAATGTATTTCTACAAAGGCACACCATTTGCTGTTTATCCTCCAACATTCGTTGAACTTGAAATTGTTGATTGCGAACCAGCAATTCAAGGGGATACAACAAAAGCCGCTTCAAAACCAGCTAAACTTGAAACAGGATATGTATTAAACGTTCCACTTTTCATCAGCCAAGGCGAAAGAATCAGAATTGATACTCGTGACGGCAGCTATATGGAAAGAGCTAAAAACTAATTTAATTAAATTTTAAACAGAAATAGCAATCTTATAAAAAAGGTTGCTATTTTTTTGTTGTTTTTTTTCGTCAAACTTCTTCTCTTTTCGCTTCATGCTGTGGCAAAAGGACAAATATAATTTGCTTAAGGAGAAAGCAATGTTAGATGGAATTTTGCCCGATAAAATATTTATTCCGCTTAAAAACAAAGTGGGCTTTTCGCTTGTAAACGAAATACGTCTTCGCGCGGAAAAACCAGTAGTTTTGTGCATTTCGGGGCAAAAGTTTTTCCTGTCAAACGACGGCAAAACCCGCAATTTAAACGACGCGCTTTATGCCACAACTTCAATGATTGAAGACATTATTTTTCGCGCCAGCGAATGCTCTATTTATTCGGTTGGCGAGCAAATCAAAAAGGGCTATATCGTCACTCCCAATGGCGTGCGCATAGGCATCGGCGGCAACGTAATCGAAGAAAACGGCATCGTCAAAACTATGAACAAATTTTCGTCGCTGAACATTCGAATCCCGCACGAAGTCAAAAACTGCTCGCTCAAAGCCTACACCTGCATGGTTGAAAACGGCAAAGTGTTAAACAGCCTTATCATTTCGCCACCAGGGGCAGGGAAAACGACATTTTTGCGTGATTTTGTCTGTCAACTTTCCGAGCGAAATCTAGCGTTCAACACACTTGTTTTGGACGAGCGTGGCGAACTCAACATCGGCAAAGGTCTTGGAAATTACGCCGACATAATCAGTTTTGCCAGCAAGAAAAACGGCTTTGAAAACGGCATTCGTTCGCTTTCGCCAAACATAATAGTCACAGACGAAATCAGCGAGTGGGAAGACATCGAAGCGGTGCGCTATGCCTGCAACTGTGGCGTCAGCATCATCGCTTCAACACACTGCGACAACATCGACAACTTTGCAAGAAAGCCTGCTTTTAAAGACATCATTGACGAGCGCATATTTGACCGCTACATCGTTTTGTCCATGAAAGAAGGTCCTGGCACACTTGAAGGAATTTATGATGAAAATCTTTCACGAATTATGAGGTGGTAATATGAAATGGATTATAATGGGCGTTTTATTTTGCGTGTGCGTAGGTGTTGGCTATCTTTTTTCAATGAAATTTAAAAAGAGAGTGCAGTTTTATTCGGCTCTTATAATGCTTGCACAAAAACTCGACGTCGAAATCAATTTCTCGCGTGAACGTCTTAAAAAACTGATTGAGTCGGTGGACGATAAAACGCGAAAAAACCTGTTTGAAGTTGATAAAAATTTTATTTCATATCTCGACAGCGAAGGCGAACTTGACATGAACAAACTTCTTGCAAAATGCACATTTTTAAAAAATGACGAAAAAGAAATGGTGTATTTGTTCTTTAAAAACCTTGGCAGAAGTGACGTGACGGGTCAGACAAAAGAGATACAAAATTTCTTAAAACGCTTTGATGACAATTTGGCAAAATGCACAACTGAAAACAAAAAATATGGCTCACTTTGCGTCAAACTCGGAATCATCGCAGGCTTATTTATGGTTGTCATTTTGATTTAGGAGGCGAAAATGGGTGTTGAAATAATTTTTAAAATCGCCGCTATTGGCCTGCTGACCGCCGTCGTTACACAAATATTAAAGCAGACCGGCAAAGAAGAAATCGGAACATTCGCCACACTTGCCGGACTGATTATTGTAATAGTTATGGTGCTGTCGCTGATCGGAGATTTGTTTGGAACGATAAAAACCATGTTTGATTTCGGTTAAAGGGCACAAACGCGGCAAATTTGGTTTTGACAATAAACTCAACTGAAAAGAAAAGGGGACAAATTGGATATCATTTTCAAAATCATTGGCATTGCTTTGATTACAGTGGTAGCGTCGCTCATCGTCAAACCGGTGCGCAGTGATTTTGCCATGATTATCACTCTTGTTGGCGGAATCATCGTTTTAGCGCTTTTGCTCTCTTCAATTTCCTCCGCCTTGTCGCTAATCTCAGGCATAGCAAACAAAACTGGCGTCAACGGCAATCTGCTTTCGCTTGTTTTTAAAATCATCGGAATCGGCTATCTCACCGAATTTTCAGCAAGCATATGCGCTGACGCTGGCAGTTCTTCACTTGGGGATAAAGTTCTGCTTGGCGGCAAAATCGTGATTCTTGTTATGAGTCTGCCGATAATAACAAACATACTAAACATAGTCATGGAGTTGTTGCCACAATGAAAAGGGCGCTAATAATTTTAGCCATTATTGCGGCGCTGCTTGTTTCCCCAATTCTGCCACAAAACAGCGCATCCTTTCAAACCGCACAAACCACTCAAACGCAGGCAAGCGTCGTTTATGCAGACGAAGCGGATGACTTAACAAAACAACTAGAAGACACCACGTCCGACGCGCTTGACGACCTTGACGTGAGTGATCTAGAAAAAATTTTAGACAACACTCAGCAAGCGGCACGTCTGTTTGGCGGAAAGAGTTTTTTAGAAAAACTTGCATCAATCATCAACGGCGACTTTGCGGACGACTCTACGTCCATCTGGGAAGCGCTTATCAATTTAATCTTTGACAACATTCTTTCGTTTCTGCCTATAATTGCCACTGTCATAGCGGTTGCCATTCTCGGTGGCATGATACAAAATCTCAAACCTAATTTTAGCGGCAAATCAATCGGCTCGGTTGTCCACTTTGTAACATATGGCGTAGTGGTTATTCTGATTTTTACAGTTATCACGCGCATGATAACAGTCACCACGGGCACTATTGGCTCGATTAAAGCGCAAATGGACGCCGTATTCCCAATTTTGCTTACAATGCTTTCGGCAGTGGGCGGATCGGTTTCAGTGTCGGTTTATCAGCCTGCTATGGCGCTTTTAGCAAGTTTAATTATAAACATCTTTACAATCTTTCTGATGCCGCTGTTTTTGATTTCGGTGGTGCTCAGCCTTGTAAGCAACCTTTCAAACAATGTTAAACTGGACAAGTTTATTTCGTTTATCAATTCGCTGTTTAAGTGGGTGATTGGACTTGTATTTACAATCTTTATAGGTTTCGCTTCAATCCAAGGCATAACAGCCGGCTCAATCGACGGGCTTTCAATCAAAACTGCAAAATTTGCAATCAAAAGTTATGTGCCAATAGTGGGCAGTTATATAAGTGACGGCTTCTATATCATTCTGGCTTCTTCCAACCTTATCAAAAACGCTGTGGGCGCTTGCGGGCTGTTGCTGCTTGTGGGAACTATCTTAGCGCCTATCATTCAACTTGTAATCTTTATGCTTGCGCTTAAACTTATGGCGGGAATAATCGAACCACTTGGAGATGGCAAAATCGCGTCATTTGTTTCGACTCTTTCAAAAAGCATGACAATGCTGATTTCAATGATAGTTGCAGTGAGTTTTATGTATGTCATTCTTACAGGGCTTGTTATGTGCAGCGCAAACATAATTTAACGGAGGGAGAAAATGTTTTCATCCATCTCATCATGGGTATTGTCGATTGCCGGAGTTATTTCGCTGTCGGTGGTGGTCGAACTGCTGCTGCCCGAAGGAACGCTTAACAAATATATCCGCAGCATCTTTTCTTTTATCGTCGTCTTGGTTATAATCGCACCGCTGCCATCGCTTGTCGGAAAACAGTTTTCTTACAGCGATCTAGAAATAGCCCAAGATTACACCTTGCAAGAAGACTACATCTATCAGTTAAACGTCTATAAAACCGAAGCCGTCCAGCAGGCAATATCAATCGACATAACAAATCACGGATATGAAGGCGTGGTGGTGTCGGTTTCAAGCGAAAACAAGTCGGCGCAATTTAAAATAAAGGCTATTTATGTCGAACTTGAAAATTTAGTCATATTGGACAAGGCCGAGCATAATGATATATCAGACATCGAAGAGGAGATTTTCACAATTATCCTTTCGCATGCAAAAGTCGATAGGGCGGAGGTGCATTTTGAAAGATAAATTTCTTGCCAAATTAAAATCGCTAGGCGAAAGCATCAAACACAATCGTTTAACCCAAATAGGACTGGCCATCCTGTTGATAGCAATCGTGCTTGTGTGCTATTTTGCCTTCATACGATCTTCGCCTCAAACAAGCGACGATGGCGGAGGCAACATAACCGCGTCTTCGTCGGCAGACAAGTATGCGCGCAACCTTGAAACCCAACTTGAAGGCATCTTATCAAATGTTAAAGGCGCAGGGAAAGTAAAGGTGCTGGTGACGCTCGGCAGCGGATTTGAATACGTTTACGCCACCGAAGAAGTCGTCAAACAAAGCGCCAACGGAACAACTACAACCACCAAAGAAATTGTGCTAGTTGACGGGCAACCGGTTGTTGTGAAAGAGATATTTCCAACCATCCAAGGCGTGCTCGTCAGTGCAAGTGGAGCAAGCGACGCAACAGTCAAACTCAATTTGGTCACAGCGATACAAACGGTCGTTGACGTGCCAAATAGCGATATAACAATCCTTACAGCAAACTAAAAATAAAGGAGTCTATTATGAAAAAGAGAACAAAATTCATCATCTTGGGCGTTATGGTCGTGCTGCTTGGCGTGACAGGATATTTGAACGTTATGTTAAATAATTCTGTTAAGAAAGGCGACGTTCCAACCCAAACAACAACGGCAAGTTATTTTGCCTCATACAGACAAGACCGCGAATCGCGCCGCGATCAAGAACTCTTGTATTATCAAGCAATCGCTGAAAGCCCATCATCAAGCGAAGAAGCAATCAAAAACGCTGACGCAGCAAGACAAAATCTTATCGCGCAAATGGATAAAGAACTTGTGGTTGAAGGACTTATCAAAGGTCTTGGCTTCAACGACTGCGTAATCACAATGTCGACGGCAAATGTCAACGTCTTAGTCGATGCCGCAACCTTAACCGAGCCAGAAATAGCCCAAATCGTTGCAGTAATTCAAGAACAACTTGGCACCGACCTTAAAAACATCAAAATAATTCCTGTTGAATAAGTTTGATAAACACTTTGTCCGCAAAAGGACATGGGCGCAAAAACTATAATAAAATCAAATCGCAAAAAACTTTTGTTGAAAAAACAAAGGTTTTTTTATTAAATAAATTGATAATTATATTCAATAGTTGGACAAAACAAAAAAAATATGCTAAAATCTTAGATAAATAGGAGAGATTATGGCAGAGAAAACGCAATACAATGAAGATGGAAAAATCACTTGCGACAAAAATATTCTATATTCAATCGTAAGCCTTGCAACAAAAGAAATAAAAGGTGTTGCTAGACTTTCTAATTCTTCACTTCCATGGTATAAAAAGATGTTTGCCAAAGGCGACTATGAAGGCGTAAAAATTGCTTTCGAACAAAACGGCACATTGCACGTTGACGTTTATGTTGACGTTTACATTGGCGAATCTGTGCCAGACCTTGCATACAGAATCCAAGAAAACATCAAAAACAACCTTTCAAGCATGGTTGAAATGAAGGCTTCAAACATAAGCGTTCATGTTATGGATGTTATCAGCGAAAGAATTGATACAGGGATGTAATAATGAGAAGAGATTCACGAATACACGCTTTCACGCTCGTGTTTGAAAGGCTTTTTAATTCTCAGCCTTTTGACGACGAACTTTGGGAGCAGATAAAAGATAAAGACAAGCCTTTCGCTGAGCAAATTTTCGGCGAATTCGAGGCTCACAAAGACGAAATACGTTCGCAAATCGAAAAAGCCCTTGTTGGATACAGTCTTGACCGTGTTCACAGCATCGACCTTGCGCTTATGTATGTGGCAGTGGCAGAAATGCAATATTGCGGCACACCAGCGCCAGTTGTGATCAACGAAACAATCGAAATAGCAAAGGCTTATTCATCAGAAGACGCGCCAAAATTCATCAACGGCGTGCTTTCGACAATAGTAAAGGAAAGAAAATAGATGTTTGAAGCAATTACTGTTTCGCAGTATAACACATATATCAAACAAATCTTTGATGCAGAAGAACTTCTCCACAATATAAAAATTGTTGGGGAAGTTTCTGGTTTATCATCGGCAAGAAATTCGGTTTATTTTTCGCTTAAAGACGAGGGTGGCATGATTTCATGCGTAAGTTTTTATCCCTCACTTTTTTTAAACATAAAAGAAGGCGAAAAGGTCACTGTCACAGGCAGTCCAAACTATTATGCCAAAGGCGGGCGACTTTCTTTTAATGTCAGCCGCATCGAAAAAAATGGCAAAGGCGACCTATATCAGCAGTTTTTGATGATGAAAGACAAACTCGAAAGTGAAGGGCTGTTTGATCCCGCTCACAAAAAGCCGATGCCAAGTGTAATCAAAACAATCGGCGTCATCACATCAAAAGAAGGCGCAGTCATACACGACATTCAAAATGTTGCTTTCCGTCGTGATCCATCAATCAACATCGCGCTTTATCCAGTTAAAGTCCAAGGCAACGGCGCCGAAGACGAAATCGCAAAAGCGATAGAAAAATTGTCGAATTTCGACGAAATTGATGTAATCGTGGTTGCCCGTGGTGGTGGCTCGCTTGAAGACCTTGCCGCATACAACACCGAAAAGGTGGCCCGAGCGACATATAATTGTGAAAAGTATATTATGAGCGCAGTCGGGCACGAAACTGACTTTACAATCATCGACTTTGTAAGCGACCTGCGCGCGCCAACTCCATCGGCTGCGGCGGAGTTATTGACAAAAGAAAAAACGTCGCAAATAAAAGCGCTTATGGGGCTTAAATCAAGTTTTGCGCTGCTTGTCAACAGATTTATCGACAACAACATTTCAAAACTTGAAAAAATCGAAAACGTCTTTGAAAACAAAATTGATTCATTTTTTACAGATAAAAATTATGAACTTGGCCTGCTTGAAAATTCGCTGACAAAACTTGACCCGACGGCAGTTTTAAAACGCGGCTATGCAAAAATAGAGCAGGGCGGCAAAGTTGTTGACAAGGCAGAAAATGTTGTGTTAAAATCGAGTCTAGAAATCAAATTCTATGACGGAAGTGTAATTGCTGAGGCGAAAGAGGTGAAAAAATGACATACGAAAACGCTATAGAAAAATTGAGTGAAATAATCGAAAAACTTTCATCAGAAAGTGTGCCGCTTTCCGAAGCCACATCGCTTTTTGAAGAAGGGATGAAATTGATTAAATATTGCTATAATGAAGTCAAAGTTGTCAAGGGCAAAATCTTTGAAATCAAAGACGAACTTGGCAAGTTGAAAATGGAGGAAAACAATGAGAATATCTAAACTTTTAGGAACACGTCTTAAAGATGCTCCAGCAGGCGCAACAAGCAAAAGCCACATCTATCTTACACGTGCCGGCTACATAAAACAGATGGCAAACGGCATCTACACTTTGCTTCCACCAGCACAGCGCGTAGCGCAAAAAATTATGGGCATTGTTAGGGAAGAAATGGACGCAATCGGCGGGCAAGAATGCTTGTTCCCAGTTGTTATGCCACGTGAAGTTTGGGACGCAAGCGGCAGATATTCATCAGTTGGCGCTGAAATGGTTAGATTTAAAGACCGTTCAAACCACGACCTTGTGCTTGGAATGACACACGAAGAAGCAGCCGTTCACGCAGCACTTGGCAACGTAAAAAGTTATGATCAACTTCCATTTATGATCTATCAATTCCAAACAAAATTCCGTGACGAAGCGCGTGCAAGAGCAGGGCTCATCAGAGTGAGAGAATTCACAATGAAAGACGCATATTCGTTCCACACAAGCCAAGAAGATTTGGAAGAATTTTATAAAAAAGCCTATGACGCATACATTCGTTGCTATCACAGAATGGGCATGAAAAAAGTCATCTCAGTTCGCTCTGACAGCGGAATGATGGGCGGCAAGGTTGCCGATGAATTCCAACTTCTCACAGACGTCGGCGAAGACACAATCATAATTTGCCCAGACTGTGACAAAGCCTCAAACATCGAAGTTGCAACTTCTGTTATGGAAGAAAACGACCACATCTTCGGCGTTAAGCAAGAAGTTTTCACAGGCTCAGCAAAAACAATCGACGAAGTTTGCTCAAACTTAAACAAAAAGCCAAATCAAACAGCAAAAGCAGTTTGCTATGCAGTTATCGGCGACGAAAACAGGGTTATAATCGCTTTCCTTCGTGGCGATAAGGAAATCAACGAAGCAAAACTTAAAAACCTTGTAGGCGCTGAAATCGCCATGAAAGACCTTGAAGGCACAGGCCTTATCAAAGGCAATATCGGCTGCGTTGACCTTCACGTTGACGGCGCTGAAATCTATTATGACAAATCTCTTGAAGGGCTTGAAAGTTTTGTTACTGGCGCAAACAAAGACGGCTATCACTATCAAGGCGTTTCAATGACAAGAGACGTAAAACCTGACAAATATGTCGATATCTCAAAGGTTTCAGAAGGCGAGAGATGCCCAGTCTGCGGCGCTAAACTCTTGGTTAAGCACGGAATCGAAATCGGAAACATCTTCCAACTTGGAACAAAATACACCGCTCCAATGGGACTTACAGTTTCAATGCCAGACGGATCAAGTATCAATCCAATCATGGGCTGCTATGGAATCGGAATCGGCAGATGCCTTGCTTCAGTGGCAGAAGAGTCAAGCGACGACAAAGGTCTTGTATGGCCAATGAGCATCGCACCATGGCACATCTACCTTTGCCCAATCCACATAGAAAACGAACAAGTAAAAGAAAAGGCGGAAGCGCTTTACAACAAACTCACAGCCGAAAACTTTGAAGTGCTTTATGATGACAGAGCCGCATCTGCAGGAACAAAACTTACAGACAGCGAACTTATGGGCATTCCAGTGCGCATCGTAATCAGTCCAAAAACACTTGAAAGGGGCGAAGTTGAAATCACAATCCGAGCAACTGGCGAAAAGATGTTTGTAAAAGAGAGCAGTCTTTCAAAGAAGCTTGACGAAATCATCGTTTATTAAAATAAAATAATATAAAAAATTAAAGGCTTGCAAATGCGAGCCTTTTTTTCATAACTTGAAAAAATTTGGTATATAATGTTACATGAAACATCGCAAAAAATCTTGCAAAAAGCCATCTGTAAAAGCGCAGTCAATCGAAATTCGACACTATCGTTGGGCGTTTAAAATGTTTGTAATTTCAATCTGCCTTTCGTCGCTTTTCTCTCTGCTAAGCCAAAGCGTTCTCTCGTCGCTTGGCGTCGTTTTTGCCTGCATTATGATTGTGTTTTTCATTTTTGTAAGCGTTGTTTTTGATATGATTGGAATAGCCGTGACAAGCGCTGACGAAGACTTTTTCAAACAGCAACAAGCCGCGCAAACAATCGGCGCCGATGTTGGATTAAGGCTTATAAAAAACTCCGAAAAGGTCTGCTCGTTTTGCGCTGACGTTGTTGGCGACATCTGCGGCATTCTGTCAGGGGCGGGCGGCGCGTGTGTAATTATGAGCATCGCCAAAAACATAACAAATCCAAGCGTAGTTGTAATCATCTCAACGCTTGTCAGTTCGCTTATCGCAGGGCTTACGATATTATTTAAAGCACTTATGAAAGAAAAGGCGATAAAAAACTCCAATAAAATAATGTTAAAACTCGGCAGAATTTTAGATAAAACATTTTTTCGCAAAAAAATTAAAAAATGTGAAAAAAATGTTGACAAGAATTCATAATTTGTGCTAGTATATAGCGTCGAAAGCAGAAGTTTCCACTTCTCACCGGTCGAACTTGATTTCAGACCGCGTTAAAAATTCTTTAAAATTTCATAAACAAACATGAGTATTAAAGTTTTTTGGTGGAAGCATTTGCATCCACCAATTTTTTTATAAAGGAGACAACGACTATTTTTAAGGAACTTTTAATCAACGAACAAATTTCCGCCGACGAAGTTCGACTCATCGGGGAAACGGGGGAACAATTAGGCGTTCTTCCAACATCAAAAGCACTTGACCTTGCTGACGAAAAAGGGCTTGACCTTGTGCTTATGAATGGCGGCGCAAACCCAGCCGTTTGCAAACTTATGGATTACAAAAAATATAAGTTTGACGCAATCAAAAAAGAAAAAGAATTAAAACGCAACCAAAAAATTGTCGAAGTAAAAGAAATTCAACTTTCAATGACAATCAGCGATCATGACATAGCATATCGCGTGACAAATGCAAAGAAATTTCTTTCAGACGGAAACAAAGTCAAAGTTTCGCTTCGAATGAAGGGCAGAGAACAAGCCTATGCAAAAAATTGCATACAAGTGGTTAAAAACTTCTGCGCTCAACTTGAAGAATGCGGATCATGCGACAAAGAACCAGAAGTCAACGGCAGAAACATTATTGTTGTTGTCAACCCTAAAAAAGCAAATTAAAAAGGAGAAAAATTATGCCAAAGCAAAAAACACACAGCGGCGCAAAGAAAAGATTTAAACTCACCGCAACAGGCAAAGTTAAGTATGCTCGTCCAACAAAAGGTCACTTCTTAACAAACAAATCACAAGCAAGAAAAAGAAAACTTAGAAAAGGTTCATATATTGCAGGAAAGAACTCTGACAATATCAAATCTTTACTTGGTGCAAAGTAAGGTAGGAGGGCATCATGAGAATTAAAAGAACAGTAAACGCAGTTAAAAAACGCAGAAAAATCTTAAAGCAAGCAAAAGGATATAGAGGAGCAAAATCAAAACTCTATCGCACAGCTCGCGAACAAGTTATGAAAAGCGGAATGTATGCATACATTGGCCGTAAACAAAAGAAAAGAGACTTCCGTGCTCTTTGGATTACAAGAATCAATGCAGCATGCAGACTTAACGACATTTCATATTCAAAATTCATTGCTGGACTTAAAAGCAAAAACATCGATCTTAACAGAAAAGTTCTTGCAGACATCGCTGTTAAAGACCCAGCAGCTTTTGCAGCACTCGTAGCTGAGGTTAAAGCCTAAGTGAACAAGCAAAGTGACGCACTTGCAAACAAAAAGGGGATAAAAGGCGTTCAATCACGCCAATCTGTCCGCGCCAGCGCTAAAAACGCAAAGAATTCAACTCTCTCTGCCAGCGCCAGCAACAACGCAAAAAGCAGCGAAAAGGGCACAGAAAACGCTTTAAATCGCAGCGCTGACAATTCCCAAATACGCAAAGCAAGTGGCGAACTTGTCAAAAAATTAAAGAAGCAAAAAAGAGAAAACCATTTTTTGCTTTTTTTGGATAACCAAAAAATAATCAAAGATGCAATCGCACAAGGGGCGAAGCCGGTCATGGCTCTTGCCACATCCGCCGACCTTCTTGCCGACATAACACCATCATCAACCTGCGAACAATATCTCACCACAATCGACGTAATTTCCGCACTTTCTGACGTAAAAACACCACGTGGAGTGGTTGTTATGTTAGAATACACACAATTTTCTAATTTTGTCGAAAATCCAAAAATCCCAAAAGGCGACTTCTTGGTGCTGGACGGAATACAAGATCCGGGCAATGCGGGAACGCTGATTCGTTCGGCTTTGGCTGCGGGTGAAGAGTGCGTTTTCATACTCGATGGCGTGTCGCCAACCAATCCAAAACTCATAAGAAGTTCTGCCGGAGCGATATTCAATATTCCTGTTTATTCGCTCAGCCGTGCAGATTTCGTGAAATTGGCAGTCAAAAACAACTTAAAACTTGCTATGACAGATATGGACGGCGAAAACGTGTTCGATTTTAAGCCAACTTCGCAAATCGGAATAGTTGTTGGAAACGAAGGCCAGGGAGTTAGCGACGAAATCGAAAAGATTTCTTCGATAAAACTTACAATCCCTATGAAAAAAGGCATTGAAAGCCTTAATGCAGGGGTCAGCGGGTCAGTTGTTATGTTTGAAATCGCATCAAAAAGAAACTAGCGTAGGCAAAAAACAATTTTCACTTGCAAAATTCTGCTAATCGGAATTCTTTGCAAACATTTTACTTTGCAAACATTTTACAAAGTAAAAATTAAAATTTCAATATTTAGTGCTAAATTTTTTTGGCATAAATGACAATACATAAAGGAGGTAGAAAAGTATGTCAGGACACTCAAAGTGGCATAATATTCAAGCCACAAAAGGCAAGGCAGACGCCGCAAGAAGCAAAATCTTTACTAAAATTGGTCGTGAAATCGCCGTTGCAGTAAAACTTGGTGGCCCTGACCCGAATTCTAACTCAAACCTTCGTGCAATCATCACAAAGGCAAAACAAAACAACATGCCAAACGACAATATTGACAGAAGCATCAAAAAGGCATCTGGCGAACTTGGCAGCGTAAACTATGAATCAATCGTTTATGAAGGCTATGGTGTAGGCGGCTCAGCAGTTATCGTTGATTGCTTGACCGACAACAAAAACAGAACAGCAGGTGACGTTAGACACGCATTTGATAAAAACGGCGGAGCGCTTGGCTCATCTGGCTGTGTAAGTTATCTTTTCCAAAGAAAAGGTGTTATCGTTGTTCCTAGAGTTGAAGGACTTGACAGCGATGCTCTTATGATGGACGCTCTTGAAGCAGGCGCAAAAGACGTTGTTGAAGAAGATGACGAAGTTGAAGTTATCACAGAACCAAACGAAGTGAACGCTGTTGCTGCTGCTCTTGAAAAAGCAGGATATAAAATCGCTATGAGCGAATCAACACTCGTTCCAGACATGTATGTTGACCTTGACGAACAAAAACTTTCAACTTTCCAAAAAATGATTGGAATTTTGGAAGACCTTGACGACGTTCAAAACGTTTATCACAACGTAAACTTGCCTGAAGAAGACGAAGAAGAATAGCGCAAATTAAAAGGCATAATCGCTTTTTGTTGCAACAAAATTATATTGATTTGGCAGATTTATAAAGTCTGCCTTTTTTATTTAAAAACCTAAACCGCTCTTTGCATTGCAAAATTCGAGCGCTTTATTTTTTCGCTCTGTTTTATTTGACAAAATGCGAGCAATCGTCTAAAATTTAAGTATGAAAATTTTAGGAATTGACCCAGGCTATGCCATCATCGGTTACGGCATCATTGACACAAGTTTGCCACGTCTTGTAGTGGACTATGGAGTTATCACAACGCCAAAAGAAGACACTTTGCCGGTGAGACTTAGCAACATAGAAAAGGCTTTAACATCTTTGTTTGAAACCTATAAACCCGATGCAGTTGCAATCGAGGAACTTTTTTATTTTAAAAACCAAAAGACAGTTATTCCTGTTGCCGAAGCGCGCGGAGTAACGCTGCTTGTTGCGCAAAAATATTGCCCAAACATTTTTGAATATACGCCTATGCAAATCAAGCAGGCTTTGACCGGACAAGGCAGGGCAGAAAAGGCTCAAATTCAATTTATGGTTAAAAACATTTTAGGGCTCGCTCAAATACCAAAACCCGACGACGCAGCCGACGCTCTTGCAGTGGCGCTCACTCACGCGCAAACCAGCCCAGCACTTAACACAAACAAAATTTAAGGAGACACTATGATTTCTTTTTTAGTGGGAATAATTGAAGAAAAATCCGACACCACGCTAACACTTGATGTCAACGGCGTAGGCTATGAACTCGGCATTTCTCGCAGCACATATCTTTCGCTGCCAGCCGAAGGCGAAAGGGCAAAAGTGCTTACTTTCATGTCGGTTAGAGAAGACGGCGTCAGCCTTTTTGGCTTTGCAACAAAAGAAGAAAAAGAACTGTTTTTAAAACTCACTTCAGTTTCAGGAATTGGCCCACGCGTCGCAATCGGAATACTTTCAGGAATGCCTATTTCAGAACTTATAAAATCAATCTTGCAAGGTGACTTGCGTTCGCTTTCTGCCATTAAAGGACTTGGCAAAAAGACGGCAGAACGCCTTTGCCTTGAACTTAAAGACAAACTTTCAACAGTCGGCGTTTTAAGCGAAAACGAAAAGGCTTTTGACTATGATGAAGACGCTGTCGCTCTTGCAACAGACACATTGATTTCGCTTGGCGTAAATAAAAACGAAGCCTATAATTTGGCTAAATCAAATGCGGGTCCAAATGCAACCGCAGAAGAGATTATTTCAAAATCATTAAGGGGGTATAGAGGCTAATGGAAGACAGATTTATAACAAGCACCAAAAACCTTACTGATGCAGAAATTGAAAACTCACTTAGACCTACCACGTTTGACGATTATGTAGGCCAAAAGAAAATCAAAGAAAGCCTTTCAGTTTATATTGCCGCAGCAAAATCGCGTAAGGAAAGCCTTGACCACGTTTTGCTTTATGGTCCTCCAGGACTTGGAAAAACAACACTTTCACACATCATTGCAAACGAACTTGGCTCGCAACTTAAAGTTACTTCTGGGCCAGCAATCGAACACGCCGCAGACTTGGCCGCAATCTTGACAAACCTTAACGCAAACGACGTGCTTTTCATCGACGAAATTCACAGACTCAACAAAACAGTTGAAGAAATTTTATATCCTGCAATGGAAGATTTTGCACTTGATTTTATCGTTGGAAAAGGACCTTCTGCCAAGAATATGCGCCTTAAAATTCAGCCTTTTACGCTTATTGGCGCAACCACAAGAGCGGGAATGCTGACAAACCCTTTGCGTGACAGATTTGGAGTTATTTGCAGACTTGAACTTTATTCAGTTGAAGAATTGCAAATCATTATTAAACGTTCGGCAAACATCTTAAACGTTCACATCGACGACGAAGCAAGCATCGAAATTGCAAAACGCTCACGCGGCACTCCAAGAATTGCAAACCGCCTTCTTAAACGCGTGCGCGATTATGCAGAAGTGCAGGGCGAAGGCAAAATCACAAAAGAAATCGCCGACAAAACTTTGGACATTATGGAAATTGACGAACTCGGACTCGACTTTATCGACCGCAAAATTCTCAATTCAATCATTCACAAATTTTCAGGCGGACCAGTTGGGCTTGACACTCTCGCCGCAACTATAAGCGAAGACGCTTCTACTATTGAAGACGTTTACGAGCCATATCTACTTCAACTTGGCTTTATCGCAAGAACTCCACGCGGAAGAATTGCTCTCGAGCCAGCATACAAGCATTTAGGCTTGCAAAAAGAGGACTAACATGGATTTACTAAGCAAAAAATCATATTATTACGACCTGCCAGAAGAACTTATCGCACAAACTCCAATCGAGCCACGCGACAGTTCGCGTTTGCTTGTTTATGACAGAAAAACAGGGCAGATTGAACATAAAATTTTCCACGACATAATCGACTATTTAAACGCAGGCGACGTGCTTGTAGTAAACAACACACGCGTGCTTCCTGCAAGAATTTATGGTTATAAAGACACTGGCGCAAAAATCGAGATTCTGCTTCAAAAAAGGCTTGATTTGACAAATTGGGAAGCGATTGCAAGACCAACAAAACGCTTGAAAGTGGGCACAGTGCTTACATTCAGCGAGCACTTAAAGTGCACAGTCAAAGAAATAGGCGACTATGGCTGCGTCAAAATTGAATTTGCATTTGACGGAGTGTTTGAACATCGTTTAAGCGAAGTTGGATCGATGCCACTTCCACCTTACATCAAAGAAAAACTCAAAGATAAAGAAAGATATCAAACAGTTTATTCAAAAATAGAAGGCTCAAGCGCCGCTCCAACAGCAGGATTGCACTTTACGCCACAGTTGCTTCAAAAAATTCGCGACAAAGGCGTTGAAATCGTTGAAGTTTTGCTGCACGTAGGGCTTGGAACGTTTAGACCTGTCAAAGAAGACAACATTTTAAAGCATGAAATGCATTCTGAGTTTTTTGTAATGAGCGAAGAAAACGCAGAAAGACTCAACAAAGCCAAAAGTGAGGGAAGAAGAATCATTGCTGTGGGCACAACAAGCGTTAGAGTGCTTGAATCAGCCTGCAAAAACGGCAAATTCTTGCCTATGAAGAAAGAAACGCAGATTTTCATCTATCCTTCATATAAATTTAAGGCAGTTGACGCCTTAATCACCAATTTTCACCTTCCAGAAAGCACACTTATAATGCTTGTGTCCGCTTTTATCGGCAGAGATGAAACAATGCGCGTGTATGAAACAGCCGTAAAAGAAAGATATAGATTTTTCAGTTTCGGCGACGCATGCTTTTTTAAATAAATTATAGATTTGTATGTATTATTCGCAACATAATACTATATGTTGTGGTATTATGTAGAAAAATAGATATTAGAGTAGGTATTATGAAAGAAAAATTCTCATTTGAAATTGTTAAAGAATGTCCTGTCACTGGCGCACGCGCCGGAATTTTTCATACTCCACACGGAGATATTTTAACTCCTGTGTTTATGCCAGTTGGAACTCAAGCCACAGTTAAGGGTGTAACGCCTGAAATGCTGAACGATTTGGGAGCACAAATAATTCTTTCAAACACATATCATCTGCATTTGCGCCCAGGAGAGGAAATTATTAAAAATGCGGGCGGATTGCACAAGTTTATGCACTGGGACAAGCCCATTTTGACTGACAGCGGCGGGTTTCAAGTGTTTTCGCTCTCAAAAATCCGCAAAATCACCGATGACGGCGTCGAATTTAGTTCACATTTAAACGGCGAAAAGCGTTTTATGAGCCCAGAAAAGTGCATCGACATTCAAAATGCTCTTGGTTCGGACATTGTTATGCAACTTGACGTGTGCACAGAGGGCGGGGCAAGTTATAAAGAGGCACTTGAAGCCAAAAGATTGACAAAAAATTGGCTCGAAAGATGCTATGCGCATCAAAAGAACCCTGACCAAATGCTTTTCCCAATCGTTCAGGGCAATATTTATCCCGATTTAAGACTCGAATGTGCCAAAGATTGCGCTCCTTATGCTAGATGCGGCATCGCTATTGGCGGACTTTCCGTTGGTGAAGAAAAAAGCGTTATGTATGAAATGCTTGACGTTTTAAATCCAGTTTTGCCACACAATCAACCAAGATATTTGATGGGTGTGGGCTCGCCAGACTGCCTTATCGAAGGTTTTGCTCGCGGCGTCGACATGATGGACTGCGTTTTGCCTACACGTATTGCGAGAAACGGCACTGCGTTTGTTAGAGAAGGCAAACTTGTCGTTAAAAACGGCAAATACAAGGCCGATTATCGTCCTATTGAAGAGGGTTGCGACTGCTATGCGTGCAAACATTACACAAGAAGTTATATTCGCCACCTTATAAATGCTGGCGAAATGCTTGGGGCTACGCTTATTTCAATTCACAACTTGCACTTCTTAACTCATCTTGCTGCCGAAGCTAGACAGGCTATTTTAGAAGACAGATTCCCTGAATTTAAAGACAATTTCTTGTCAAAGTTCGTTTATTAAAGCGGGAACATGGCTTTTGTTTTAGGCGTTTTATAATGGGTTTCTTTAAGCCATTTTTATAAGCAATTTTACAAATTGTTTCATGTTTTATAAGAATATATTATAAAGGTTATTTTAAAAAAATTTTGATTTTAAAGCCGATTAAATCACTATCAAACTCGATGTGTTTTTCGGCTTTTTTTGTCGCCTAATATTTATATAATAATTTTATTATATTGTTATGTAATTAAATTCGTTTGACTTGGCAATAAAAATATCGTATACTTGATTTTGTAGGGAAACCTATAAAATTTTAAGAGGAGCAAAAGTATGAGCATAAGCATAATTGGTGCAGTTGCTCCTGCTATTGTCGCTGTAATTGCATTAGCCTGTTTCGCTGTCGGAATCGGCGGGGGAATTGGACTGTATATATTAATTGCAACAAAAAAACTCGGTAAAAGTAAATCGAACGCTGTTCGTATTATCGAAGAGGCATATGCAGAAGCAAAAACCATAAAAAAGGAAGCCTCACTCGAGGCGAAAGAAGCAAGTCACAAATACAGAGATGAAGTTGAGACTGAACTTAAAGAAAGACGTGTCGAAATTCAAAAATCTGAAGAAAGACTTACTGAAAGAGAAAAATTTATTGAAACAAAAGAACTTTCACTTGATCGCAAAAGTGAACAGATTGAAGATGAGAAAAAGCGCATAGACGACGCTAAGCAAAAACTCAACTCTCAAATCGAAGAACAAGAAAAAATCAAAGATGAAATGCTTGCAAAACTCGAAAAAATCAGCGGTCTTAAAAAGCAAGAAGCCAAAGATATGTTGGTTTCAAGCATGACCGAAGATGCTAAGAAAGAAGCAGGACAAATCATCAAACGCATCGAAGACGAAGCAAAAGAAGAAGGCGACAAAAAAGCCCGCGACATCGTTGCTTCTGCTATTCAAAAATGCGCAACCGACCTTTCAACAGAAATGACAGTTTCAGTTATTCCGCTTCCAACTGACGAAATGAAGGGAAGAATCATCGGAAGAGAAGGCCGAAACATCCGCGCAATCGAAGCAGCAACCGGCGTTGAACTTATCGTCGATGACACACCTGAATCAATCACTATTTCTTCATTCGACCCAATCAGAAGAGAAATCGCACGACTCAGCCTTGAAAAACTGGTTGTAGACGGACGTATTCACCCAACAAGAATCGAAGAAATCGTTGAAAAAATGACCAAAGAAGTTGATAAAGCCATCAAAGAAGCCGGCGAAAACGCTTGCGAAGAAGTTGGAATTTACAACTTGCACCCAGAACTTGTTAAGGTTTTAGGAAGATTAAAATACAGAACAAGTTATGGCCAAAATGCACTTAAACACTCAATCGAAACATCTATCATTGCAGGGCTGATTGCAACCGAACTTGGAGCGGACGCAAACATCGCAAAACGCGGCGGATTGCTTCACGACATCGGAAAGGCTCTTGACCATGAAATCGAAGGAACACACGTTCAAATTGGTGTTGACCTTGCAACAAAATACAAAGAAAGCCCAGCAGTTATTCACTGCATCGAAGCGCATCACTTCAACGTTGAATTTAGAAGTGTCGAAGCAGTTATCGTTCAAATTGCCGACGCAATTTCAAGTTCAAGACCTGGTGCTAGACGCGAAAGTTTTGAAGCCTACATTAAGAGACTTCAACAACTTGAAGAAATCTCAAACAGCTTTAAGGGCGTTGACAAAGCATATGCCGTTCAAGCGGGAAGAGAAGTCAGAATTATCGTTAAACCTGAAGAAATTTCAGACAACGACGCAATGTTCCTTGCAAAAGACATTGCTAAAAAGATTGAAGACGAGATGCAATATCCTGGTCAAATCAAAGTCAATGTTATCAGAGAATCTCGTTTCAGCGAAACAGCAAAATAATTTTAATCCAACATTCTGTTTGACTTGCGGATAAACCTTATGGTCAACTTTATGTTTGGATTAAGTAAATCAAACTAAATCGCTATCTTTAAATCGCGTAAATTTAAAAGGTTGGCTAAAAATGCCAGCCTTTTTTATTTGGTTTTATTTTATTTGTTTTCATTTTATCGCTTTTCGGTTTATTGATTTGGCTTTTGCCTTAATTTACTTCTTATTATACTTTTGCAAAAAAGCACAGCATATACTGGTTTTGGGAGAACTGTTTATGCTTGAATCCTTCGCTGCTGCTTTTTCAAATTGTCCATTTTTGGCTGTAATCTTAATTTCGCTGATTCCTGGATTAGAGGCGAGAGTCGCTATTCCTTTTGCAATGAGCAGTCTTTTAGCCGCTCCGCTTTCGCCTTGGCTTGCGCTGCTGTGCGCGTATGTGGGCAGCATTCTGCCAATCTTTCCGGTTGTCTTTTTCACTCGCAAAATAAAAAATCGCTTTTTTACTGGCTTTTTGCAAGACCACTTTTCAAGCAAACTTGGCAAAATCTCATCTACTCAAAGCACACTTAAAAAACTTGTTTTGCTGGGCGGATTCGTGGCAATCCCGCTGCCGCTAACAGGAGTTTGGTCGGGCAGTTTGATTGCTGGCCTTACAAACCTAAAAATATGGCAATGCGCGCTCGCTATCGCCTTGGGACAACTGGTGGCGTGCGGACTTATACTTGCAGCAACAATATTTTTTGCCGGTTCGGAACTGCTATTGATAGCATTCGCGTTTGCACTTCTGTTTATTTTTATAGGGTGGGAAGTTGTTAAAATGATAATAAAAAAGAAAAGAACGATGTGATTCAAACTCGTTCTTTTCTCTTGTCCGGCCAGGGTTTTCCTGACCTTTATTTATATTGTGCAGTTATTTCTTTATTATTCACGCTTATTTAAATTTTTTTACATCCAGAACTTTTTGTATGCAAAGATTTGTGCATAGTAAAGTCCGACCGTAGCGCAAGCGCAATCATAAATAGGAACTAAGATTGTTGAGAAATAGGTTGTAGCCACGTCAAATGCAGCGCCGCAAGCATAGTTTATAAGGAAAACAATAGCAATCAACAAAGCAAATATTGTCCAAACTATGGCTGGATGCATCATTTTTGAAGGAACTTTACTTGAAGTTGTTTTATAGTTGTAATAGTTGTAAAGCACATACACAGCAGCCAAAATAGGGAAGAGATAATATACAAAATTTGTTTCTGGCTTTGTAACTCCGCTTAATGCGAAAATCATATAAAGCAGTGCACTTCCAACTCCGATAAGCCCTAAAACAAACAGACTAACAAACAGTTTTAAGCGATTTGTGTTGTGTTTTGGACGTTTTTCGGCACGTTCATAAACTTTGAATTCAACTTCTTGAGAAGTGTAATATTTTTTAAGATCGTCATAATCTTCAAAATCGCCACTTTCAACAACTGGCTCTTTTTTAACTTCAGCTTTTGCATAAAGGCTTTCAAGTTTTGCCTTAACATCTTTACAAGTAGGGTCAACCGAAACGTTGCGTTTTGGAGCAGGTAATTTTGAATCATAACCTTGCGCTGGAAGAGTTACATTTAATCTTGCTGGTTCAATGCGCTTTGGTTTTGGCATTGCGCTTTCATCAATGCGATCGGTGATGAAAACTCCGTCGTCTTTCTTTTCTTCTTTCAATTCTTCAGTTTTTGCAACTGGAACGATAGGTTTGATTTCAGGTTGAACTTCGGCTGGTTTTGGAGCAAAACGTTCTTCTAAGCCTTCATAATAGCCTTGTCGTGAATTGATAAGCGCTTCTTTAAGTTGAGAAAGCGATTGTTGTTTGTTTTCTTCAGATCTAGCAGGGGCAGTGTTGAGCGCAAGAGCAATTTGATTTTCTGAATAAGAACGTTTGTTCTTGTTTTTAGAAAAGTCTTTTGCTGCTGCATAAATCTTTTGATTATATTCGCCAGCATCTGCTGCTGCAACTTGAGATTGAACTTCTTGTTGTGGGGCTTCTTCAACTTCTTTTGCTGCCTCTTGTTCGCTGTTGATTTCTTCGGCTTCGCTCTCTTCCGACGATGATTCTTCGTCAGCAAGGTCTTCTTCGTCAGCGTCAGCGATTTCTTCGTCTAATTCTTCGTCAAGGGCAGGAGCGTCAGTTTCTTCATCTTCTGTTTCTTCGAAATCTTGTGATTCTTCTACTTCTTCATCGTCAATGTCGCTTTCTTCGATTTCTTCATTATCTTGGATTTCTTCGGCATCTTCATCTTCTTCGTCGTCAGCATCAAAAGCATCTTCGGTCATTTTTGACTGTATAGCAAAAGTAGGTTGAGACTCTTCTTCATCATCACCAACAGCAAAATAATCGTCATAATCATCTGCTAATTGTTGTGGTTCGTCTTCTTGTTCTTCATCATTAACTGGTGCTTGAACAGGTTGTTCTTCGTCTGCCACTTCTTGAACGCTAGGCATAACAGTTTCTTCTTCTTTTTCTTCAGCAGCAGGGGTGAATATGTTGCTTTCGCGCAATGCTTGTTCAAAAACGTTCACGTCTTGTGGTTTTTCAACAGGTTTTACGACAGCAAGTTCTCTAAAATCGTTTTCAAGTTCTTTCAATGCTTCTCGTCCTGCATTTGTAATGCTTGAATATGAGCATTTAGGTCCTTTTGTGCTTTCTTTTAAATAAGAAGAAATATATTTGAGTTCTTTCATTCTATTTAAATTCGAATAAAGACTTGGAAGTTTGATTTCTCTTCCATATCTTTCTTTCATTTCTTCAATAAGCTCAAGCCCATACATATCTCTTTCGCTTAAGCAGGAGAGGATCATGTATGATAATTGTCCTTTTGCCAATACTTCCATAACTTTTCGTCCTTGTTTATGAAAATTTAAAGGTAAATTTGCTTTTAAAACCTTTCTAAAAGTATTATATAACTTTCAGTAGGGGCATGTCAAGAAAAATAGGGGGTATTATGTTGACATAATACCCAACATAATAGCGGCCATTTCAACGTCCGTATCTATGCGCAAAAGACAGGTTTTGCGCATAGATAGTGACATAATAGCATTAAAAAACGAAATATTATGTTATGAAATAATAATTATTTATTTTTCATTATTTTTAACAATATTTCGTTTAAGCGTTTTATTTTATGAATTTATTGTATCTAAACTATTTATAAATTTTAAAAATGCAACTTGATTTAATTTTGTCAATTTATCTTCATTTATTTTTAATTCTGGGTTTGCAATGCTTTTAAATTCACTTACATCTGTCAGATTTAAGTAATTCACTATTTTTATAAAGTTGTCATAAATGTCGTTGCCTTCAAATAATTCGTCTGGAACGTTGTATAACAAACTTTCAATAAATATTTGATTTGGCATAACTGAATATTTGCTTGTCGAACGGAAAAGCGAATTAAATATTTTTATCATTGTGATATAATCATAGCCAACTCGTTCGATTTTTTCATTTATAAGCTCGGCACGCTTTAAGAAATTAACCTTATAAAATCCTTTTTTGCGGCTTATAAAAAACTTATAATCATCTCCTTCCAATAAACATGGATAAATATATATTTGTGTTTTTGGCCCAAATTCGTCACGGCCAATTATGCGAAGATTGTTTTCATTATTATAAACAATGCTTGTTGTAATTAAATTTTTAATAAATGCTTTTTGCAAATCATCTTTCAACGAATCAAGATTATATTTTTCTGTTTCATATTCATATTCTTTCACAGAAGATACATCTTCGTTCTTTTTGCGTTTTTTGCGCTTTTTAGGCTTTTTTGAATTGTTCCAAGCATACACCAATCTTTCTTTAAATTTCTTCCAAGAATCGTTGTATTGTATGCAATTCAGTTCAATTTGTGGACTCATAAATCCCAAAAAATAAACATATTCGCTTTCAGGAGTCAATGCGCCGCTAAAATTTTCAGTTACAGGCTGCAAAACGCAGTTTTCAACGCTTACAAATGGTATGCTGTGCGACATATCTTCGACAGCAAGAGACACCAAAGTGTTGACTTTTTGCTCGATTTCTTGGGCAAATTCAGAATTATCTGCAACAGCAATCGATTCGATTAGTTGTCTGGAAATTCCTCTCATTTTTCCTCCTAAATTTGGGTGTTTTCTGAGTGCACAAAAGTGTTTTTATGCGGTTTAAAGGCTTATTTTTTTACTTCGATTTTGTCTTTTCCGCCCATGTATGGTCTTAAAACTGGTGGAATATAAACGCTTCCGTCCGCATTCAAATGGTTCTCAACAAATGCGATAATCATACGTGGTGGCGCAACAACTGTGTTGTTTAATGTGTGAGCAAAAACTGTGCCTTTATCGGTTTTATAACGTATTCCAAGGCGGCGTGCTTGCGCGTCTGTAAGGTTTGAGCATGATCCAACTTCAAAATATTTCTTTTGTCTTGGGCTCCAAGCTTCTACGTCAAGGCTCTTGTATTTCAAATCTGCCAAATCGCCTGTGCAGCATGCAAGTGTGCGAACTGGAATTTCAAGCGATGTGAAGAAATCTACAGTGTTTTTCCAAAGTTGATTATACCAATATTCGCTGTCTTCTGGCTTGCAAATTACAATCATTTCTTGCTTTTCGAATTGATGTATACGATAAATGCCACGTTCTTCAATGCCGTGTGCTCCCTTTTCTTTTCTGAAGCATGGAGAATAGCTTGTAAGTGTCAAAGGAAGTTTGCTTTCATCAAGGATTGTATTCATAAATCTGCCGATCATTGAGTGTTCGCTTGTGCCGATAAGATACAAGTCTTCACCTTCAATTTTATACATCATGTTGTCCATTTCGTCGAAGCTCATAACACCGCTCACAACGTCAGAACGAATCATATAAGGTGGAATAACATATGTGAAGCCACGATCAATCATAAAATCACGAGCATATGTCAAAACTGCTGAATGAAGTCTTGCAATGTCGCCAGTTAAATAATAAAAGCCTTGTCCGCTTGTTCTGCGAGCACTGTCAAGGTCGATTCCGCCGAGTTTTTCAAGGATTTCGGTGTGATAAGGAACTTCAAAAGGCTTTTCTTTTGCTTCCAAAAATGTTTCGAGTTGAACGTTTTCGCTGTCGTCTTTGCCAACTGGAACGTCATCAGCAACAAAGTTTGGAATAGTCATCATGATTTTCTTGATTTTGGCCGAAATTTCTTCTTCTTCCTTTTCAATATCAACTATTCTTTGGTTGTTTTGGGCAACTTCTGCTTTAACTTTTTCCGCTTCATCACGCTTGCCGCTTTTCATAAGCATGCCAATTTGTGCGCTTAAAGAGTTTCTTTTAGCACGGCATTCGTCGCCTTCTTTCTTTAAAAGTCTGTTTTTCTTGTCAAGTTCGATAACTTCGTCAACAAGAGGAAGTTTTCTGTCTTGAAATTTACATTTTATGTTTGCTTTGACTCTTTCTGGGTCGTTTCTAAGTATAGCAATGTCAATCATTTTTTGTTTTATCCTCCATAATTGTTTATTTATTTTAATATAATTATAAAAATAAGTCAAACGACTGATAAATATTGATAAAATATTTCAACATAATACCGACCGATTGTTGACATAATACTGATTATTATGACCGACATAATACTATATATTGTATATAAAATCATTTTGCATTTTGTAAACAAGGTGCTATAATAAAAATATGAAACCACTTTCATATTTTGAAAAAAGAGATTTAATAAGCCAACGCAAAATACGAGAATCCGCAGCAGAGTTGCCAGATTTTTGTTATGACTATTTTATTGGCATCGAAAACAACTCATCGGCCTTAACCAGAGTCAATTATGCCATGGATCTTAACATATTTTTTGACTTTTTGGCCGATTACTTACATAAAAAGAAGCAAGACATCACCTTGCAAGACATTGACAACCTTAAATCCAACCATATTGAGCAATTTTTATCGCATTTAAGCTATTATGAAATTGAAGGAAAAGTCGTAAAAAACGGCGAAAAAGGCAAAGCACGCAAGTTGGCCGCTGTAAGAAGCCTTTTTAAATATCTTTTCAACCACGATTTGATCAATTCAAACGTCGCAAGCAAAGTTCGAACACCAAAACTTCATAATAAAGAGATTATAAGACTTGAACAAGACGAAGTAAACCGCATGCTTGACGCTGTTGCATCAAATAATACCTTCTCAAATCGCCAAAAAGCATACGATAAAAACACTTACGAACGCGACAATGCGCTTGTTACGCTGTTTTTAGGAACAGGAATTCGTATTTCAGAATGCATAGGACTTAATGTTGATGACTTCGATTTCAGCCAAAACGCTTTTAAAGTAACAAGAAAAGGCGGAAATCAAACAGTTCTTTATTTTTCAGAAGAAGTAGCGGCTGCTTTAAAGGTTTGGCTTAAAAAACGCGCAACACTTGGACTTGACGAAACAGAAAAAGCAATGTTTGTGAGTTTGCAAAAACGAAGAATCAGCACACGCGCGGTTGAAAACCTTGTGAAAAAGTTTGCAAAAGAAGCAACTCCCCTTAAAAAAATCTCGCCGCACAAACTTCGTTCTACATTTGGCACAAATCTTTACCGCGAAACCAAGGATATTTATATAGTTGCCGATGTTTTGGGACACAAAGATGTCAACACAACCAAAAAACACTACGCCGCAATCAGCGAAGATATGCGTCGTGACGTCGCTAACAAAGTAAAAATAAACGACAACTAAAAAGAATGTATATTTGTCGCAAAAGTGCACATATTAAAAATGTGAAGGAGATATGCTTCACATTAGACGAAAAAAGAGCAATCAGATTATTAGAATTTGCTCTTTTTTTGTAATTTAAAATAGTTATTAAAATATAACATAATACACGGAAATATAAGACAACGCCTTTTTGAGTGGTTTTAAATTGCATGAATAGCAAGTCAAATAACAAACCGCGTTTATACCGTATATTTAATGTGTATTTGTTGTATGTGTTTGTGTATTTTTAAATTAAGCCGGCTTTACGATGGTTTGATTTGACATTATATTTGTTAGTCATTTAAATTTAATGTGTAAAATCTGTGCATGCGATTGCCTGGTTTGTAAGTGTCAATAAGTCCTTCAAACTTCCAGCCAAACTTTTCATAAAGCCCAACGTGCTGAGTGTAAAGATAAATTTCGTTGACACCCAACTCTTTCGCCGTTTGTTTTACGGTTTCAAGCATAAATCTGCAATAGCCTTTCCCCCTTTGTTTTTCGGTCACATACACTCTGCCAAGCCATGGATAAATGTCAGGACGGTTTCGCAAATCTGTATGCAGATATTGATAAAGCCCTATCGGAGTTTTGCCGCTATAAAGAATGTATGTTTGAGGAAGTTTGCTCTCGTTTAAGCAATGCAACATATATTGCTGCATTTCTTCAAGTGTGTAATTGTGGCGAATACCCCACCAATTATACATCCATTTTGATATGGTTTTTAATGTGCTTTTAGTTGTATTTGCCTGAGTGGCTTTAACTAAGTTTAGTTGTTTTTTCATTTGTTTTTCCTTATAACAATATTTTACCATATCCTTTATTAAACTCAAACTATTTTTAAATAGAAAAATAGTTATATTTATATAACATAATACATTGTGAAATGCCACTTTTTAACATTCGTTTTCAACCATCCAATCACTATATACGCCATAGCCTTTTGTTGGATCAGACATAAAGACGTGCGTCACTGCGCCGACGAGTTTGCCATTTTGCACGATTGGGCTGCCACTCATTCCCTGCACTATACCACCAGTAAGGGCTAGAAGACGCTTATCTTTGACTCTGAATACAAGGCTTTTATCGTCCGCTTTTGACTGATATGATGCTTTTATAATTTCGATTTCATATTCTTCTCGGATTCCACTGACACTTGAAATTATGTGCGCTTTGCCCGGATTTACCGAAAGTCTGCCGCCAAGACGCATTGATAGGTTTTTATCTACAAGCCCTTCGGTGTTTGAAAGTTGGCCAAAGACCCCATATTTTGTATTTTTTACAATGTCGCCTTTTTCTTCGTCGGTTTGAAGGAACATACATTTCAGTTGCCCCGGATCATTTTTCTCACCTTTGTCGATGCCTATCAACTTGCATCCATACACTTTTCCAGAGCCAACTTCGACATTGTTTTCATTATCAGTCACGGCGTGGCCGAGCGCTGCAAATGAGTTGGAGTTTTTATTGACATATGTGAGCGTTCCGATGCCGCTTACATCGTCGCGAACCCACAGCCCCAACTTGTATTTACCTGTATTCTTATCTATAACACCTTTAATTTGAGCAGTGTGAAGCTTGTTTTTACGCTTGAAAGTCACTTCAAAGTTTTCGCTTTCGCCGTTTTCAATTTGCTCTGAAAGTTCGTTAAGCGAAGATATCTGCTTGCCGTTTATCGCTGTAATAAGGTCGCCTTCTTTAAACTTCTCGCTTTTTTCGGTTTCTTTTGTTCCTTCCGAAGTTTCAACCACCTTTTCATTTATGACTATCGCGCCCGACGAATTTATGCTGATTCCAATCGGAACGCCGCCGACGTAGACTTCATTTTCGCTAGAACAAATTACGCGGACTTTGCGAATCGGTATTATGCCAAATAGTTTGAAGACCACTTCGCCCTCGCCGGCTTTATCGCTTGATGCAGATTGATCGGTTCGTTCCATTTTAGCGCTGACAAACGAGCCGAATTTTTTATTTTGATTTGATGAAGCGATTTCTTCATATGTCGCCATAAATCCGTCCGGCAACGAAAAAATCTCTTTAAAGCCTATGTTTGTGACAAACAAAACCGCAATCAGCACGCACAGACAGATTAAATACAATCCCTTTTTCTTCACTTCACCCTCCGACAATAAAAAAGACCACTTTAAAAGTAGTCTTTGTAGTTTTTGCGATTTTATGAAAGGTTCATCAATTTATTGCCGCAATTATTTTCTTCCTCTTTGATAGAGTTCTTCAGCATTTTTTAGCATTGCGTCAGTCAGATTGTTTCCACCAATAATGTGCGCGATTTCTGAAATGATTTCAGCGCCTTCGACTTGGCAAATTTCACTGTAAGTTGAAGAAGAATCGGAATGTTTTTCAACTTTATAAAAATAGTCTCCAGAAGCAGCGACTTGTGGCAAGTGTGTGATTGCGATAACTTGGTCGCGAGTTGAAATGCTTTTGAGTTTGAGCGCCATCATGTTTCCGACTTCGCCGCTTATCCCTGAGTCGATTTCGTCGAAAAGAAGCGTTCTGTTTTCGTCCGCACGGGCGAACATATTTTTCATTGCAAGCATTATGCGGCTGCTTTCACCGCCAGATGCCGTTTTGGCAAGATCTTTAAGTTCTTGACCTTTGTTTGCCGAAAAGACAAAACTTACATCGTCGTTGCCGTCGGCAGAAACAGCTTTTTCTTTAAACATAACTTCAAAACGAACGTCTTTCATGCCAAGATCGTGAAGTTCTTTTTCAAGACCTTGTTTGATTTTAACTGCGCCTTTTTCACGAGCCTGTTTAATTTGTGCACATATAGAAGAGATTTGAATATTTGTAAGCGCGAGTTGCTCGTTTAATCTTTCAAGTTTTTCAGCGCCCGCGTCGAGATCGTCAAGTTCTTTTTTGAAGCTTTCAAGATTTTCAAGCACGTTTTCGAGTGTTCCGCCATATTTGCGTTTTAACATTTTAAGTTTGTCGCGACGACTATCAAGGCGGTCAAGTTCGTTTGGATCAGAGCCAATATTTGAAAGGACATCTTTTATTTCGCTTGTTATGTCATCAACTTCGATTACTGCGCTTGAAATGCGTTCTGCAAGTGCAGCGATGTTGTCGATATCGGACAGTTTTGAAAGCAGACGTTCGCTCATTCCAAGGTTTTGGATTGCGCCACCATTCCCATCAAGAAGCGTAGCAACTTCTGATAGGTTTTCGGTTATGCGCTGAGAACTTTCAAGCAGTTTGATGCGCGCGTCAATTTCATCGTCTTCGCCTGTTTTGACGTCGGCCTTTTCGATTTCATCAATTTGATAAGTTAAAATATCTTTTCTGCGAAGTCTGTCTTCATCGCTTCCGCCAAGCGAAGATATAGAAGAGCAGATATCTTTTTTCTCGCTAAGCAAGGCAGCCAATTTGTTTTTCAAATCGCCAAACTCGCAAAACTTATCAAGATATGAAAGGTGATTTTTGCTTTTTAAAATTTCCATGCCTTCATGCTGCATAAAACTGTCGACAAGTTCGGCAGCCAAGCGTTTCGCTGTTGATTGAGCGCATGGCAGGCCATTGATTTTGATTGATGAACGGCCGTCAGCGTGAAGCGAGCGTGAAAGGATGAGTTCGTCATCTTCGATTTCAAGCGACGCAAGAATTTCTTTAACAGATTGTGAAAGTGGATAGAATTGCGCATCGACACGCATAAGTTCGCTGCCTGTTCGAAGCAAGGTTTTGTCAGTTTTTAATGATAAAACAAAAAATAGTGCATCGAAAATTAGACTCTTTCCTGCACCAGTTTCGCCAAGGATTATGTTTAACCCTTGATCAAATTCTATTTCTTGCTTTTCAATTAAGGCAAGATTTTTTATCGACAAGCTTTTAAGCATGCGCGCTCCTTATCCCAACATATCAGTGATTGAATAAACTGCATCAGCAGCATATGCCGCCGTTGGAAATATCAACATAACAGTGTCGTCGCCATTGACTGCGCCAACAAGTTCGGTAAGGTTGAGTTTGTCTATAAAACTGCAAACGCCTTCGCCCATACCTTTTAAAGTTTTTACTACAACAATATTAAGAACTGCTTTGGCAGAAATTACGGCTTCACGAAAGATGCTTACAAACTTGTTTGAAATTTGTTGTTCGTCTGAGCCAACGATGGCGTATTTATACTTGCCTGAGTTTGTCAAAATTTTTGTCAGACCAAGTTCTTTTATATCTCTTGAAATTGTCGCTTGAGTGATTTCGAAGTTTGCATTTCGAAGTTCTCTTGCAAGTTCGTCTTGCGTTTCAATCTCTTTTGTAGAGATGAGTTCCAAGATTTTTGACTGTCTTGCGCTTCTTGCCATCTTTCCTCCAAATTCGCTATTCTCCTTTATTTTAAAGGCCTATAGCGATTGTGAATATTTATAAATTTATATTTATAAGCCAAGTTTTGATTATTATACAACAGAATTTATATTTATGCAAGTGATTTTTGTATATTTATTCAATAAATTTTTATAACAATTTGACTTTATGCAAATTTATAAATTTCATTTTTATATTTATAAACGAGTATGCATTTTGCTGTAAATATACATTTTCTCATTCGCTCTTCCCCGCCCTAACAAAATGAAAGATAATATGAAGAATAATATGAAGGATGAAAGAAAATTTAAAAGTATCACAAACTGAACACAAACTAAAATTTGACATAAAAAAAAGACGGGACATGCCCGACTTTATTTAGGGTTTATATAATGTTGATTTATTGTTTATCCAATGTTCGTTTTTGCTTTTTTATTTTTACTTTTGTTTTATTGTTCATTTTTGATAACAATGACTTCTTCACTTGCAAGCGCCTCTTCGATTAACGCGTCAATGTCAAGGTGCGCTTCTTCATCAAGCACACGTTTCATTTTTGGTTTGATAACAGGATTTTTTGGAAGGAAAACTGTGCAGCAATCTTCATATGGCAAAATTGAGGTTTCAAAGCAATCAATCTCTTTTGAAATTTTTACTATCTCTTCCTTATCCATTGCAAGGCATGGTCTAAACATAGGCAGCGATTTTACAACGCTTTCTGTCACTGTCATACTTTGCATAGTTTGGCTTGCCACCTGCCCTAAACTTTCGCCGGTGACTATTGCGCCAAGCTCGTCGCGCTTCGAAATAATTTCGGCGATGCGCATCATGATTCTACGCATAATTGTAATCATAAATTCCGGAGAGCAATTTGCGTGGATTGCTTCTTGCACCTTTGTAAATGAAATGCAGTGCAATTTTATTTCATCTGTGTATGCTGTAAGTTTTTTAGCAAGAGTTACAACCTTTTGTTTTGCTTCTGGCGAAGTGTAAGGATAACTGTGAAAGTGCAACGCTTCAAGTTTCAGCCCGCGCTTTGCCATAAGATAGCCCGCAACCGGACTGTCGATGCCGCCAGAAAGAAGCAAAAGCGCTCTGCCAGACGTTCCGAGTGGAAGCCCGCCCTGACCTTTTATTACTTTATCAAAAATATAGGCTTTGCCGTTTTGGCGAATATCAACTTTTATAATATAGTTAGGATTGTAAAGGTCGACCGTCGCATTTGGATTGTTGTCTAAAATTATGCCGCCAAGTTGCGCTTCAAGCTGCATCGACGTCAAAGGAAAACGCTTATCTCCGCGATTTACGTCAACTTTGAAAGTTCCATCAACGCCAAGAATCTTCGAAAAGTAGTTTTCGATTGCGATTTGGCTTGCTTCGACTTCGTCTGCCACGCTGAGCGACGAAAGACCAAAGACTTTGCTGAGTCTTTCAACGATTTCATCTTCATCTTCAAAGTTTGACACAATCAAACGGCCTTGCGTGCGTTCGAGTTTAAATTTAAGCCCGTCGAGTTTTACGCGGATGTTGTGCATAAGCGTGCTTTCAAAAATGTAGCGATTTTCGCCCTTCAAGAAAAGCTCGCCTACTCTTAATAATATTATTTTCACTTTAATTTCTCCCATAAGTCAAGATAAGTTTGTTTGATTATGTTTGCTGCGGTGGTTACGTCTTTTTCAGAAAGCGACGCGTCAAAACTCACTCTGACAGCGCCTTTAATCGCCTGCAAACTTTGCCCCATCGCTTCCAGCACGTGATTTCCCGATTTTTTGGAAGAACAAGCACTGCCGCGACCAACGATAACTTGATTTTCAAGCGCGCGCACGAGAGTTTCGCCGTTGACACCCCTAAACAGCATCAAGCAAATATAAGGGCTTGTGTTTTCGCCCACGATTGTAACTTTGTCGCAACCGGCAAACTGCTGCAAAAACGCTTTTTTCAGTTCGGTCACTTTTTTATAATTTTCAGCAACATTTATTTCTTCGGCTGCTGCGACCATTGCCATGATTCCGGCGACATTTTCAGTGCCAGAGCGAATGCCATATTCTTGGCCGCCACCATAAACCAAGTTTTTCAGCGCCGCCTTGTTGCGAACGTAAAGCGCACCCACACCTTTAGGTCCGTGGAATTTGTGCGCACTGATTGAAAGCAGGTCGATATCCAACTTGTCAACCGAAAAATCAATTTTGCGGAACGCTTGCACGCCGTCGACATGGATGACTGCGTTTGGGCTATGTTTGCGGACAATCTTTGACAGCTTTGCGATGTTATTTACAACGCCAGTGACGTTGTTTACAAGCATACAACTTACAAGTCGCGTTTTTGGCGTAAGCACATGCTCTAAGTTTTCATAGTCGATTTCGCCTGTTTTTGTAAGGCGAATAGTAGAAACGCACTTCCCTTCGCGTTCAAGTTCAATTGCCAAATTGTGAATTGAAGCATGTTCGCCTTGCGAAAAAACATAATCCCACTTGCCTTCGCGAAGACTTCCGCGAACAGCGAGATTGTTGCTTTCAGTTGCGCCGCTTGTAAAGATTATGTCGCCTTTTTTTGCACCGAGCATCTTTTTAAGTTTTTCGCGCGCTTCGTCAAGTTTTTGCGACATTTCAACCGCACTTATATATGTTGCGGACGGATTAAAAAACCTTGAGGTTGCATATTCACTATACACCTCAAGTGCCTTTTTGCTCATTTGCGTTGTAGCAGCGTTGTCAAGATAAATCATCTTAAAGTTGCTCCATATCTAAATTTCAACGCCTTCAAAACTTTGCCCACAATTTCAGTAACTTCTTGATCGGTCAATGTTTTTTCTGGATCTGAAAGTTTGATGTTGTATGCCAAACTCTTCATGCCTTCGCCAAGCGCTGCACTGCGATAAATATCAAACAATTTTACGTCATAGAAGATTTTTCCGCAAGCAGATTTGATAGCAGCCATAAGGTCGGCGTTTGCAATTTCTTCTTTCACAACGATCGCGATATCGCGCTCAACTATTGGGAATTTTGAAATTGGTTTTAATGCGAATTTTTTATCCTTAAATGGAATAAGCGCGTCTAAGTTAAGTTCGCCATAAATAACAGTTTTTGGCAGGTCATAATTTTTTGCGACAAGTGGATGAATTTGTCCAAATGTGCCATATCTGTTGCCTTGCTCATCGACAATATCGGCCGAAACACCAGGGTGAAGATATTTTTCTTGGCTGCGAACAAGTTTATAATTTAATCCTGTTTGAGCAAGTGCAAGTTCGACAACTGCCTTAAATTCTTTAAATGACATATCAAGTGATCCAAGCGAAATATAGTTGGTTTCAACTGGAAGTTCGGTCATTGGAAGTTGCTTTGGCAAATAGGTTCTGCCCGCTTCAAACAAATTGGCTTGTTTGTTGCCAACGCTAAAGTTGTATGCAAGCGTCGAGAGCATTGAATGCGCCATAGTTGTTCGCAAGCATGAGATTTCGTCAGAAACCGGATTGGCTATTTTAATCATAAAGCGGCGATTGTCAGAAATCATCAATTTTTCGCAGATGTCAGGTGGACAAATTGAGAAATTAACCGCTTCAAAGAAGCCGTTGTTTGCAAGCGCTGATTTGATTTTGCGTTCGAGCGCAGTTTTGTCGTCAAGTCCGCCTTCGGTAACTGTTGACTCAGCAAAAAGCGCTTTGTTTGATTTTTCATAGGCATCATAGCCATAAATTCTGATGATTTCTTCAGCAAGATCGTTGGCGTTTTCGATGTCTTCACGATAATCAGGAACATAAGCAGTTATAAGCCCATTTTCGATTGTAGTTGTAATTCCAAGACCGTTGAGAATGCGTTTCATATCGTCTTGTGGAACATTGATTCCTAAAATTTTGTCAATGTCTTCAACGTTGCAATAAACTACTCTATCTTGAGGTTTTTCAGCGTATTTATCGACATAACCACCAAGAATATCACCTATTCCAAGTTCGCAAACATAGTGCAAAAATCTCTTTAAGCCTTGTTCTGCGCTGCCGAAGTATACGCCTTTTTCAAAACGAGCAGATGAGTCTGTTCTAACACCATATCTCTTGCTTGTAAGGCGAACAGATTTAAGGTCAAACACCGCTGCTTCAAGCACAACTTCTTTTGTCGCGTCAGTAATGCACGAGTTTGTTCCGCCAATAACGCCCGCAATAACCATAGGTTTTTCAAGGTCAGCGATAACAATATCAGCAGGAGTCAATGTGTAAGTGTTGTGATTTAAAACTTCAAGTTTTTCGCCTTCAATTCCGTCGCGAACAACTATTGTTTTGCCTTCAATCATGTTGCGGTCAAAAGCGTGCAAAGGTTGTCCCATTTCGATGAGAACATAGTTTGTCAAATCGACGATTGAATTGATTGATTTGATTCCGACTGCAAACAGTCTTTGTCTTATAAAATCAGGAGATTTTTGAATTTTAACATTTTTAATCACTGCCGCCATATAGCGTGAGCAAGAATCAGTTTTGCGCTCTACATCAATATAATTTGACGCACGATCGCCAAGTGAAATATAGTCAAGACGCGGCTCGATAAACTTTTTGCCATAAATTGCGCAAACTTCACGTGCAATTCCAATAACACTCATGCAATCAGGACGATTTGGAGTGATATTAACATCGAAAATTACATCGTTTAAGCCAAGCGCATCTTCAACTGCTTGTCCAATCTTGAAATTATCTGGGAAAATTAAGATTCCATTGATTGACGCCCCTTCAATAACGCTGTCATCAATGCCCAATTCTTCGCCAGAACAGAACATTCCGTCGCTGTCTACGCCACGAAGTTTTGATTTTTGAATTTTAATTCCATTTGCAAGGTCAGCACCTGGCAAAGAAACAGGAACAACTGCGCCTTCAAACACGTTTGTGGCCGTTGTTATAATCTGAACATGATCATCTCCAAGGTCAACTTGGCAAATTTGAAGTCTGTCAGCGTCTGGATGGCGTTCGATTTTTGTAATTCTTCCCACTCTGACGTGTTGAAGATGTTTGTTTTGATAAATAAGCTCTTCAACTTCAAGCCCAGCATTGGTCAATTTTTCAGCAATTTCTTCGGCTGGAGCGTCGATGTCTACAAAATCTTTCAACCATTTATAAGTAATTTTCATATTTACTCCTTTGATTTTTCTCTTTATTGGTTATTTTTATATAACATAATAGTTTTAATTACGTCTATTTTGTTATTTTTACATAACATAATACTGTTTGTTTTTATTTCATTTGCTTTAAGAAGCGGATATCGTTTCTAAACATTGAACGAATGTCGTTGATTCCGTCTTTAACCATTGCGACACGGTCCGCCCCAAATCCAAAGGCAAAACCACGATATTTTTTGCTGTCAATTCCATTTTCTTCAAGCACTTTTGGATTTACAATGCCTGCACCAAGCAATTCCATATAGCCTGTGCCTTTGCAAATGCGGCAACCGCTTCCCTTGCAATTTGGGCAAGTTACGTCTACTTCTACGCTTGGTTCTGTGAATGGGAAAAACGATGGACGGAAGCGAATTTGTGTTTCTTCGCCAAATGTTCGTTTCATCAAGACTGTCAACATACTTTTAAGGTCCGCCATTGACACGTTTTCGTCCACAACAAGTCCTTCCATTTGGTGGAACACTGGCGAATGGGTTGCGTCGCTGTCGTTTCTGTACACTCTTCCCGGAGATACAATCTTAAAAGGAGGTTTGAGTTTTTGCATTGTTCTTGCTTGAACAGAAGATGTTTGCGAACGAAGCAAAATGTTGTCTGACACGAAGAATGTGTCTTGCATATCTCTCGCTGGGTGATTTTTTGGGATGTTTAAAGCCTCGAAGTTGAAATAATCAAGTTCGACTTCTGGCCCGTCAACCACTTGAAAGCCCATGTCAACGCAGATGTCAACAAGTTTTTCAAATGTACGTGAAAGAGGATGCAAAGCCCCCTTTTCGTGACCTTCACCTGGTTCGGTTATGTCGATATATGAGTTTGCAAGTTCTTTTTCAAGTTGTTGCGCGTCGAATTGCGCTTCTTTTTGGGCGAATGCAGTTTCTAAAACGTCGCGAACTTTGTTTACAAGCGCACCGATTTTTGGACGGTCTTCGGCTGGAACATCACGCATTCCACGAAGAACTTCGGTTAACGCTCCTTGTTTGCCAAGATATTTTACTTTGCACGCATTCAACGCTTGCTTGTCCGAAGCAAGTGAAAGTTCTTGTTGTGCATTTTCACAAATTTGATTTAACTTTTCTTCCATGTCGTCTCCTTTTGCGGTTATATTAAAAAACTCCTCGCCTTTTTATTAGGGCGAAGAGTCCGCGTTACCACCTAATTTCAGCATTTTATAATGCCCTTCATTTGCGCTGTTACGGGCGCTCCGGCTCAAGCCTACATATCAGCAAGGCTGCTTCGAAAGTGAATTCGCCAAACCCGCATCAGTTTATCGCACCAACCTAAACCTCTCTGAATCTGCTTTGCGTTTAGCCACGTTCTTTCGTCAATCGCATTTATATAGAAAAATATTAGCAAATTGCTAAAATTTTGTCAAACATTATGTTATACTTTTTCCATGAAACATTTAATTTTATCGCCAAATTGCGATTATGATAAACTATATTTCTTTTTAAAAGATTCGAATTTTTCTGAGAGTTTAATTTCTTCTCTGCGTCATGATGAAAATGCATTAAAAATAGACGGAGAAAAGGCAAATATGCGATCTAAGATTTGCGCCGGACAAAAACTTGAAATCACGATTGAAGATAAAGAAAGTTCTTCAATCCCCTTCAATGATCTTCCACTTGACATACTTTTTGAAGATGAAGACTTGCTGGTTGTAAACAAAGCGGCGGGCGTTGCGACAATTCCATCAAAACGACATTACAGCGACAACTTGGCGGGCGCTGTAAGTAAATATATGGCGGGCAAACAGCCACATTTCGTTTTTCGCGCGCTTGGCAGGCTTGACAAGGACACTTCGGGAATTGTTGTGATTGCAAAAAATCAATATGCCGCCAATATGGTTGAAATAAAAAAGACTTATCAGGCTCTTTGCGTCGGCAATTTTACCGAAAAAGAATTCGATATTTCCGCGCCAATTCAAACTGTATGCGAAAACGGAATCAACCAACAACAAAGGCAAACAAGTCTATTGGGCAAAGCTGCCACGACGCACGTTGAAGTTGTTAAAAACTTTAACGGCTACGCCTTGATTAAGCTTACTTTAAGCCAAGGGCGAACACATCAAATAAGAGTGCATCTTTCTTCAATCTCTCACCCACTTATTGGCGATCAAGTTTATGGAAATGAGAAAAGTTTAGCATTTTTAGATAAAGCAAATCGCACACTTTTACATTGCGAAGAAGCGACAATAAGATTTTTAGACGCAAGCAAAGCAGATATTCATATTCATGCGCCAAAACCAGAAGATTTCACAAATTGGCTTAAATAAAATTAAGCCTTTTTTATTTTAGATTATTTCTAGTTATTTGCAATTTGTTTGCATTTAATTTATTTTGACAAACCGTTTAGATAAACATCTGGAACTTTGCCGACAATTATATTTTCGCAGATTAAAACCTGAGTTATAAAGTCGACATTTTTGCTGCCGAGCGGCAAAACTACACTGATTGTTATGTTGACATCTATAAATATTGAGTGACGCACTTGATTGATGCCTACACTTTCAAATTGCGACGAAAAAGAAGTCAAAACCGAACCGATTGGCATGATTTGAACGCTGATTTTAGGGCCTAATGCTGAAAGAGCGTTGATTCCTGTGAATGATCCAAGTGGAATTTTGATTGGATGATCGATAATTGTGTCTAATTGTATTTGCGTTTCGGTTGAAAGTTCACGCGCAAACTTGTTAAGGTTGATTGAATTGGCTGAAATCGAAGAAATTTCGTTGTTTGAAGAATATTTAATGTCGACGAAGTCGTCATAGTTATAATTTTTATCAAGCATAACGTTGTAAATCGCGTCACTCACCACCGTTGTGGCGATTGAGTCGACTTGCGAGCGCGAAACTTCGACCACTTTAGGCCCAACGATAAAATAAAAGTGCAAAAACGCTGCTAAAATCAAAGAAAAAACTACGCCAAGACAAATCGCTGCCTTGACTTTAAAAGCAAGCCTTTTCTTTTTTTTGCACTTCATATCATAATATATGAAATTGTTTTAAGAAAAAATACACAATATATTGTGGCTATTATGACACGCTTGTCAGTATTATGTTAAATTTGTGCCAGTATTATGTTGATTTTTAAGTCGCGTTGTGAGCGTAAACTGAGTCATGTTGTGAGAGTGTGCGCCCACCGAGTCGCGTTATTCGCGATGGCTGTGAGAAATAAAATGTTGGATAGTTGCGATAAAACGCCAGCCTTACTGCTTGGTTTTTGAGTTGAAGATAAGCGAAAATAAGAACGCAAAGCCTACTGCTGCGGCGATTCCCCCTGCTGTGGCTTGCAATCCGCCTGTGAAAGCGCCCAAAAGTCCTGTTGATTTTACGCCACTGATTGCGCCTTTTGCTAGCGATGCGCCAAATCCGATGATTGGAACGTTTATTCCGGCTTTTGCGAAACTTGATATTGGATCGAAAAGTTCAAAGGCTTGAAGGACTACACCGATCAGTACGAACGTAACTAAGATTCGGGCGGAAGTTATTTTTGTTGTTATAATCAACACTTGACCCAGCATACAGACTGCGCCGCCTATTAAAAATGCCCATAAAAATTCCATTATTTCTTCCCTCCCGCTTCTAAGACTATTGCATGGCTTACGCCTGGGATTGACTCACCTTGTTGCGATGCCGTTGTTGACATGAGCGCGCCAGTTGGAACGAAGAGAACGCGTTTTAATTCGCGTTTTTTTAGTTTTGAAACAATGTAGGAATTAAGCACCGATGCGCTGCATCCGCATCCGCTTCCGCCGCACATTGTGTCTTGTTTTCTGGCGAAGTAACTGTGACCGCAATCGCTGTAATTTGGGCCCAATTTGATGCCTTTATCTTCCAACAAATCCACCAAAATTTCGGCGCCCAACTTGCCTAAGTCGCCTGTTACGATAAGGTCATAATCGCTAGGCTTGCGACCAGTGTCGGTGAAATGTGCAAGCATAGTGTCTGCTGCTGATGGTGCCATAGCTGCGCCCATATTGTTGACGTCGACAATGCCGAAATCTATAACTTTGCCAAATGTTGCCATCGCTACTTCTGGGCCTTCACCTTCTAAAGAAAGCACGCTTGCGCCTGCTGCTGTGACCGTCCATTGTGATGTTGGGACGCGTTGATTTCCGAGCTCAAGCGGAAAACGGAACTGTCTTTCGGCTGTTGAAAAGTGTGAACCGGTTGCGCAGACGACGTTTTGAAAGTGCCCGCCGTTGACCAAACTTGCGCCGACCGCTAGGCTTTCCGCCATTGTTGAGCACGCTCCAAACATGCCTAAAAACGGCACATTAAACGCACGCGCCGTGTAAGACGAAGATATGATTTGATTTAACAGGTCACCCGCCAGCAGCAAGTTGATGTCGCCCGCCGTCAAGCCCGCTTTTTGTATTGCGCCCGTTACAGCTTGTTCAAGCATTTTGCGCTCCGCTTTTTCATACGTTTTTTCGCCAAACAAATCACACTGCATGACATAGTCAAAATATTCTCCGAAAGGACCCTTTCCTTCTTTCGGGCCGACCACCGAATAACTGCCTATGATTTTTGGCCTGTTTTTAAATTCTATTGTCTGCGTCATCCGATTAACCCCACGATATAATAAACAATTCCTACAATTATGCTTGCAACCACGCCGACGACGATTACTGGTCCTGCGATTGTGAACATTTTTACGCATGTTCCATATATAATGCCTTCATGTTTAAACTCAATCGCTGGCGAAGAAATCGAGTTTGAAAATCCGGTTATCGGCACGATGCTGCCGCCACCGGCAAATTTTCCGATTTTATCATAAACGCCAAGCCCAGTGAGCAGTGACGCAAGAAAGATGAGCACTATTAGTGTCCAAGCCCATGCTGATTGCTGCGACATTGACGGAAACCACAATAAAAGCAGTTCGTCGATACCTTGGCCAAGCACGCAGATAAGGCCACCCACCCAAAACGAATTAAAAAGCGACGGCCAAGCTTTGGTTTTTGGAATTCGCGCTTCGACATAGGCGTTGTATGCTTCATCTCGTTTTTTATTTTTCATATCTTCTCCGTTTAATTTGCTTTGATTTAGTTTGTTTTGGTTTTTCGATTTGCTTTGATTTGCTTTAATTTGTTTCAATTTGCATTCATTATCTTTTTATTTGTTTTCATATTTATTTCCATATTTGAAAAGAATATTCTTACGTTTTATGCTCAAACTAAAAGCATATCCAGGAGGAAAAATGAAAAAAACAACTTTTATTTTGGGCTTGAGCCTGTCAGCAATTTTAGCCATAGCAGGCTGTGCCAATAACACCACCAACGACCAAGCAGTTATCGACAAACTTTCTACGCAACTTGACAGAGTGACGAACACAGTTTCGGCCGTCAGCGTTGCAAACATCGACGAAATCGCTCGCGAAGATTTTGGCAGAAACGTGGGAACAATCTCACAACTCTCTCGCCTTTCGGGCAGCGGTCAGACTGCTAGCGCGATTGCACGAAGCATCGAAAACAACCGCTATCAAATTTTGCGCAAAGCAAAGGCAATTAAAAAATCAATAACGGGCGGCGAGCTTAAACTCGGCAACGATAACGCTCGCGCTATTTCAGAGCTTACGACCAGCATGCAAAAATACACCACTGAACTGACTAGGACCAAAAGCGACTATCGCAACACCGTTCGAAGCATGGCAAAACTCAGCGATCCCGGCACGCAATTCGATGCAAAACTGACAAGGCTGTCTTGCTGCTTAGAATCGCGCGACTGCTATTTAAACAACATCTTAAACACTCTTAACAATGTCGAAGGAATTTTAAACACCGTAGACAATTCAAATGGCGAGACTTCGGATAGTCAAAATGGTCAGAACGCAACCGGTCAGAATGCGGCGGGACAAAACACAAATAATCAAAATAGTTCCAGCCAAAAAGACTGGGGAAACAAGACACCAGAAGATTATGCAAACGAACAAAACGGCACGAATAACGGATATAATTCTTCTGGAAACAATTTGAATAATTCAAACAATTCAAATAACAATGCAAATAATTCTAACAACTCAAGCAATTCATTCGGCGGCAATCAAAATCTAATTCCGTTTAATTATAACGACTACTGCCCTGACGGAAATTGTTTTAATGGCAGCGCAAACTGCCCCGACGGCAACTGCTACAACAATTATGCAAACTGTCCCGACGGGAATTACTACAACAACGCGAATTGTCCTGATGGGAATTGTTATGACAATTATGCAAACTGCCCCGACGGGAATTGCTACAACAACGCGAATTGTCCTGATGGGAATTGCTATGACTATAATTTAAATTGTCCAAATGGAAACTGCTATAACGGAAACATTGCAAACACAAACGCATATGGAATGAACCGCGGATTGTTTAATCCCGGAAGGAACACCGACACATATGGCCCTGGAGTGACTAACATTGACACTTATCGCTATACTGGCAACGGATACGGAAACGGATTTGGCAATGGCTACGGATTTGGATATAACAATGGGTTTAACGGATTTAATGGAAACAACATGCAAGGAATGCGCCACTTCAACGGCAGCAACGGCATAAACGCTATTCTTCCTAGCGACGCATCAAATGACCAAGAAATGCCAACATCAGTGATAGATGAGACGGCTATTCCTGTGGAAATCAGCACCGAAAACGCCGAAGTTAAACAAGAAGCAAAGAAGCCTGAAAATGCTGAAAAATTTAAAAACGAAAGCGCAAAACAAGAGTCTCAAGTTGAGACAAGCGACATAGAAAAAATCGTAAGCTCATCAAAACACGCTGAAGACGGAGCGACTTCGATTCAACCTAAAAAGGCGCAAAAACTTGACATTGACACAGACGCAAAGGTTAAGTCCGTTGAGGCTAAACCTAGCGAAAGCGCAGAAGCAAGCAAAAACAACGAATCGCTTAAACAGCCTGAAAACGCAAGTGAAAGTCAACCTGACAAAGCCGCTGAAAATGGCACAACTTTGCAAGGCGAAGAAAAGGCAAAAGGACACACTTCTATTGTCAACGCCGACATCAACAAAGACATTGAAGACCTTGTAAAATAGGCGCATCTTCTTAGATTGGAACTATTTAACAAATTTTAATATAATCTAATTTAGTTTTATTTAGTTCAATATAAACCTTTCAATTTTAATGACAAAAAAAACGACCAACATGAGTGAGTCGTTTTTTATTTTTGTGCTATTTTTAACTTAACTTCTTTTTTAAGCCGTCCAAAATTTTGTTTTCAAGACGCGAAACTTGGACTTGTGAAATATGAAGCATACTAGCAATTTCGCTTTGCGTTTTATCATAAAAATATCGCATCAAAATGATTTCTCTGTCACGGCTAGGCAGCGATTTTATCACTTCTTTGAGCGATAATTGGTCGGTTAACGTTTCGCCTTCTTGCTGTCCCTCAAGCCTATCGATAACCGTCAGACTTGCGTCTTCCCCTTCTTCAAACGGCATATAAAGCGATATTGGCATACGCGCAGAGTCCATTGCCATTACAACGTCGCCTTCTTCGACATTAAACTGCTTTGCTATTTCTTCAATCGAAGGCTTGCATTTGTGCTCGGCAAAATAGGCGTCGACAAACTTGTTGATTTTTATGTTTAACGATTTGATTGCGCGGGAGACTTTTATCGCGCCGTCATCTCGCATAAAACGTTTGATTTCGCCTATGACCATTGGCACTACGTAGGTCGAAAATTTGACGTTAAAGTCACTGTTGAAATTTTTGATAGCCTTTACAAAGCCCAGACAGCCCAGTTGATAGAGGTCGTCATACTCAAGCCCTTTGCCTGAAAAACGGCGAATTATGCTTTTAATGAGCGGGGAATTTTCAGCGATAAGCGCATTTTTCGCATCTTCATCCCCCTCTTGCGCCTCTTTTACAAGTTGTCTGATTTTGTCTGCATCTAACACGAAATGCTTTGTGCGCTTTTTGACAGATGCTTTGTTAAGACTACTTTTAAGCCCTTTTCGTCGTTTTTTTGCAGTTCGACATTGTCCATAAAACTTTCCATAACCGAAAAGCCCATTCCGCTGCGCTCTTCAGAAAGTTTGGTTGTGTAAAATGGCTCGCGCGCTTTGGCAAAATCTTTGATGCCGATGCCTTTGTCCGAAACGCTGATTTGAACTTCGCCATTTTCGATTTCGACACGCATACTTACATCGCCGACCGATTTTGGATAGGCGTGAACGACACAGTTTGTGACCGCTTCGGAGACCGCCGTTTTTATGTCGTCAATTTCTTCGATTGTGGGATTAAGTTGAAGACAAAATCCCGCCACGCACATGCGCGCAAACGCTACGTTTTCGGGAATCGCTTTGAATTTCACTTCCATATAATTTTTCATTTTTCCTCCTAACCAATTTTTGGCATAAGCTCGTAGAGCCCCGACATTTTGAATATTTTTTCTGCGTGCGACGACGGATTGCATATGAATATCGGCACGTGCTTTTCTTGCATCTTTTTGTATCTGCCTATCAGCAGCCCTATTCCCGTTGAGTCCATAAATTCAAGTTCGGATAAGTCAATTATAATCTGCTTAAACAGGCCACTGGCGAAAGCTTTGTCCATTTCTTCGCGGGCATATACTGCGGTGTTTGAGTCAAGTTCGCCCGATAAAAGCACATATAATGTTGAATTGTAAATTCTGGATTTAATTTTCAATTTCTTCCTCCTTGCTTTACAATTCTAAATCTTTAAGACATAAAAAAAACAACCGCTTTTGTCGAATAAGCAGTTGTTTTAACGAATTGATTTTGCTAGATTGTATAGCCACCAGAGATGGTTATGTTTTCGCCTGTTATAAACGTGTTTTGCGCCAAAAACAGGACGGCGGATGAGATGTCTTCGGGTTTTCCAAGCCTTTTAAGCGGCGTTTGCTGAATGATTTGTTGCTTTTCTTCTGGAGAAAATTCAGCGTTCATTTTTGTGTCGATATAGCCCGGGCTGATTGAATTTACTCTAACCGAAAATGGTGCAAATTCTTGCGCCAGCGATTTTGTCAGGTTGATTACGCCTGCCTTTGCGGCGGCATATGCGGCTTCGCAGCAGCAGCCTGTTTCGCCCAAAAATGAAGAGATGTTGACGATGCTTCCACCTTTATTTAAAAGAGGAAGAGCATATTTGTTGGCATAGATTGTTCCGTTTAAGTTTGTCGAAATAAGCTTGTCTATTACGTCGTCGGACATGTCGATAAGCATTTGTTCGGGAGCGGCAACGCCGGCACACGAAACAAGCAAATCAATCTTGCCAAATTGCTTTGAAATGCTTTGAAATGCGGCTTTCACTTGCTCTGCTGACGAAATGTCAAAGCGAAATTCGCTGTAATCGGTCACGATTTGAGATGTGTCGAACTCCCCTTTATTTCCGCATAATAAAAGATTGTAGCCTGCCTTTGAAAGGTCGGCTGCAATAACTTTTCCTATATCACCAGTTGCACCAGTAATAAGTGCTTGTTTTCTTAACATATATAGCAAACTCCGATGGCTGGCCCGATGTGAGCAGCAACTACAGGGCCAAGTTCCCCAACATAAATCTCTGTGTCAGGAAATGCCTGTTTCATTTTATCATAAAGTGTATCGAAATATTTTGTGTTTGCAATGTGAATTGCAAAAAGACGTTTTACATTTTTTGGAACCATTGATATAAGTTCACCAAAGACTTTCGCTGTGCCAAAAATCTTTTTAGCACACAAAAGTGTGCCCTGTTTAAAGGTCAAAACAGGTTTGATTTGCAAAAGCGAACCAAGAGTCGCACTTACTCTTCCGATTCTTCCACCCTTTTTAAGATAGTCAAGAGAATCAGGAACAAAGCAAATTTGGCTGTTTATTTGAAGTTGAGCAATGTATTCAAGGATTTGCGCTCTCGTCCAGCCTTCTTTGGCCTTTTCAACAACTTCCATGCAATATCCCCAAATGTTTTGGCCAGTGCTCATTGAGTCGACAACTGAGATTTTTTCAGGGTTTTTGCAATCCGATTTTGCAAGATTTGCAACTGAAAACGTGCCTGAAAGCGATGACGAAATAGTGAAAACTATGGCTTCGTTGCCTTCATCAATAACCTTGTTGTAAGCATTTGTAAAAAGGTCTGGCGATGGCTGAGATGTTTTTGGGAAGATTTTTGTTTTTGTAAATGACGCAAAAAACTCGTCATAACTGCCCGGCAACCCTTCTTCAAACTCTTTATCCATATACAAAACATGAAGTGGAACAACTTGAATGTCATTTTCTTCGATGAACTCTTTTGGAATGTATGCAGTTGAATCTACAATTATCTTAATCATTACCCCTCCATGTTAGTTTATGAAATGATAACATATTTATATTTTTTTTCAAAGGCTTTTAAACTTATATTTTAGATTTGAGATGTTTTGCTTAAAATTCTTCATAATACCTACTATATGTTGTGTATTATGTTTCATAATAGCCGGTATTATGTCGTTTTTATTAGTAGAATAGACTTACTATCATGCCGCTGGCGATACCGAATACGTAGAGCATTGAAAGGATTGCAATGTTTTGCCATATTTTATGCTTGCCAACATTTTTTGTGAACAAAATTATTATTCCGACCCCTGCTCCAACGCTTAAACCTGCAAACATTGCTGAGAATGCTATGCCGCCGTTGATGTAGAGTTCGACTAAGAATACCGATGCTGCGCAATTTGGAATAAGACCTATCAGCCCTGCCAGCAAGATTTGAATGTATACGTTTCCGCCAAACCAGCCTGTGAGAGCGTCCATTCCTACGCATTCTACTATTATATTTATTAAAAGTGTTGCTACAAAAATGTAAAGTGCGATGCTGACCGAGTGATGAAGCGCATCAAGAAATATGTTTTCTTCGTGACAATGTTCTTTTGTATCGCTGTGGCCGTGACACGCGCAATGGTCATGAGTGTGTTCTAAATCATGTTCGGAAATTTGAGTTAACTGCTTTTTCATGCGTTTTCGTTCGAAAATGTTTAACGTGATGTCGACCAAATAACCAAACACAATCGCAAAGGCTATTTTCAGCCCTATCATTATAAGTAAATCAACAGTAAAATTTGGATTCGCTATCAAAATTGGGATAGCTTCGTCGGAAGTTGCTATGAACACCGCTATCAAAGTGCCTAGCGTTACCGAACGGCGCGCATATAAATCAGACATAACAGAGGAAAAGCCGCATTGTGGCACACAACCTAAAAAAGCTCCCACGAGAGGGCCAGCTTTTTTAGACTTATTCAAAAAATTTGTGAATTTTTTGCTTTTTTCGTGTGAAAAATATGCGACAAGCAAATACGCTAAATATAAAATCGGCAGAACTTTCAGTGTGTCAAGTGCAGCGTCTGAAAGTGCTGATAGAAATATCTGCATTCCTCACCTTTTAGTTTGATTTCTTTGTTTTGCTTGTTTTCTTAACAGTTGTAACCTTTTTTACTTCTTTGGTTTCACTTGTTTGTTCGGTTGGTTTTTCTGCTTCTTCTGCAGGTTTTTCTTGTGATGGAGTTTCTAAATCAAGTTCCATTTGTTGTGGTTCTGGTTTGATTTCGTCTTCAACATTCTTTAAAAGTTCTTTTTTATTGCGTTTGAATTCTTCACGTCTTTGTTCGCTTTTGTCTGGGCTGTAAAGAATAAGCGCTTTTGGACACATATATTTGATTTGTCCTTCCATATTGGCTGAAATCATGCTTGAGCCAATCATTTCTTTAATTTCGCCTTTGTTTAATGTTGAAATTTCAGCATCATCGGCAATAAGTGTGATTTGGCCGTTGTTGATTGTTCCGATTTTTGAACTGTTGAGCGAATATGTGATTTTTCCGTTCATCATGCTGACAAGTTCGGCATTGTCTTCGATTCCTGTGATGTCACCGTCGATAAGTGTAACGATTCTTGCTTTGCCACGGACAAACATGATTTTTCCTTTTGTCATTGTTGCAAGTTCGGCTTTTTCATCTAAGAAACGAATAAAACCATCGTTCATTGTGCCGATTTTTGCTTTGCCGCTGACATAGTCGATCACGCAGTCATTGACTGTTGTGATTTTTGCTTTGCCAGATACTGAGCCGATAAATCCGCTTTTCATAAGGCCTATTCTTGCCTTTCCATAAAGACTTTCGATTGAGCCAGCGTCAAACATTTGGATGAACGCTTTGCCGCTTACTTCTTTAAAATGAGTGCCGATTGCTTCTAAGATTACGGCTTTGCCGCTTACGCTGACGTTTTTGCAGCCGCTTAAAATATGCACACCCATTGAAATGTTGATGTTTTCTTCTTCATCATGGATGACTGGATCTACTACTTTGTCGCCTTTAAATAAATTGAATGACATAATTTTTCTCCTTTAACTTTCTTTAAAATCATAACATAACTCGTCAAAAATTAAAAACGTTTTGCTGCATTTGTTTGACTTTTTTTATGGAAACATGTATATATATTATCATGTCAAAATTATTAAAATGTTTTTCGGCCAAAGATTGGCTGTTTATTTTTCTCTCACTCGCTTTGCTGGGTGCTCAAGTGTATTGCAACCTTACACTCCCTGAATATATGGGAGCGATTGTCGGCAACATTAAGGCCGGCGCGATGGCGGGAGATTTAAGCCTTTATTGGAGCGATATTCTTAAAAACGGTGGAATTATGCTGGCTTTTGTGGCGGCAATTTATGCAACCAATATTTTGGTGAGTTATTTAAGTTCGTTTGCTATTACAAACGCTATGGCTAAGGCACGTCAACAAGTGTTTGGAAAGGTCAACGATTTTTCAATGACCGAAATCAACAAGTTTTCGATTCCTTCGCTTATCACCCGCTCGACAAACGACATTACTCAACTTCAACAGACACTGTTTATGATTATCAATCTCGGCTTGACCGCACCTATCACTGGAATTGTTGCCGTTATTAAAATTTTAAACCTGTCGGGCGATCTCAGCATTGTCACCGCTCTTTCAGTTGTGGCTTTGATTTTGCTTGTTTTAGTTATGTTTATTTTTGTCGTTCCTAAATTTAAGAAAATTCAATCGTTGACCGATAAAGTCAATTTGCTCACTCGTGAAAACCTGACCGGAATAAAGGTTGTTCGCGCTTATGGCGCTGAGAAAAACCAAGAGCAAAAGTTTGAAAACGTCAACCGCGAAGTTGCCAAAACTGATATTTTTGTCGACCGCATTGCAGGGCTTATTTCACCTAGCATGAGTTTTATTATGTCCGCAACGTCGCTTGCGCTGGTTTGGCTGGGCGCTTATCTTATCAATGACGGAAAAATCGACTTTGAAATTTTGACCGTTTTCACACAATACTCTATGCAAATTATTATGGCTTTCATGATGATTTCTATGCTGCTTGTTATGATTCCAAGGGGAATTGTTTCGGCGCAGAGAATCAACGAAGTGTTAAAATCGCAATCTAGCATCACTGACGGCGCAGGCGTCGACGAAAATTCGCTTACAGAAAAAGGCACAATCGAATTTAAAAACGTTTCATTTAAATACCCTGGCGCTGACGACTATGTTTTGAAAAACATTTCATTTAAGGCGCAAAAAGGTCAGACCGTTGCTTTTATCGGCTCGACAGGCTCGGGCAAGAGCACGCTTATTAACCTTGTTCCCCGCTTTTATGACGCTTCGGAAGGCGAAGTTATGGTTGACGGCAGAGATGTGAAAGATTATAAAACTGCCGATTTGCACGACAAGATTGGCTACATTCCACAAAAGGGCGTGCTGTTTTCGGGAACGATTGAAGAAAACATTAAATACGGCAAGGCGGACGCCACCGAAGATGAAGTCAACGAAGCTCTTAAAATTTCGCAATCGAAATTTGTTTTCGCCAAGCCTGAAGGCGTGCAATACAACATTGCGCAAGGCGGACATAACGTTTCGGGCGGACAGAAACAACGTCTTTCTATCGCAAGAGCGCTTGTTCGCAAGCCTGAATTTTTGATTTTCGACGACAGTTTTTCTGCGCTTGACTATAAGACCGACAAGGCTCTTCGTCGCGCGCTTAAATCACATACAAAAGGCACGACTTGCCTGATTGTCGCACAGAGAATCGGAACTATTCGCGACGCCGACCAAATCATCGTTTTAAGCGATGGAGAGATGGTTGGTATTGGAAAGCACGACGAACTGCTTTCGTCCTGCCCTGTTTATAAAGAAATCGCGCTGTCGCAGCTGAAAAAGGAGGAATTGTAAGATGCCACCTTTTGCACATGCTCCTGCTAAATCAAAGGACTTTAAAAAATCAATCAAATATCTTTTCCGCAGTTTGCGTTCGTTTAGGGCTGCAGTAATCATCGCTTTGATTTTGGCCGCTCTTGGAACTGTTATCTCAGTGATGGGACCTTTCGTTTTAAACAAAATGATGGAAAACATTGTCGTCCCACCTTTCGACTTTGATGTCATAACAAGATTCGGAATCACGCTGACACTTATGTATGTGTTCGCTTTTGGCTTTAACTATATGCAAAACTTCATAATGGCCAAAGTTTCGGCAAAGGTTACAGAGAATTTCAGACGTCAAATCAGCGAAAAAATCAACCGCTTGCCTTTGGCTTATTTTGATAAGACAACTTACGGCGATGTGCTTTCTCGCATGACAAACGATGTTGACAGAATTGGTCAAACCTTAAACGATTCACTTGCAAGTTTAATCACTTCAACAACTATGATTATCGGCATCCCTGTGATGATGTTTACTATCAGCTGGGAACTGACGCTGTTTTCTTTAATCGAACTTCCACTGGCGTTTGGACTGATTGCTTTGATTGTTAAGTTTTCACAAAAATATTTCGTGCGTCAACAAAAATATTTGGGGCAAATCAACGGACACATTGAAGAAATTTATTCCGCTCACAACGTTGTAAAGGCGTTTAACGGCGAACAAAACGCAATGGAAAAGTTTGACGCGATAAACAAAAACCTCGCCGCTTCTGCCCGCAAATCTCAATTTCTTTCGGCGCTTATGATGCCTTCGATTAACTTTATCGGAAACCTTATTTACGTTGGCGTTTGCGTGCTTGGCGCGTGGATCGCTATTTCAAACAACAATTTGCTGTTTATCACTTCGATTATAACCTTTATAACCTATATCAAAATTTTCAACCAACCTATCGCGCAATTCGGATCGATTTTCTCGAGTTTGCAAACGGCTGCTGCTGCAAGCGAACGCGTTATGGAATTTTTGGAAGAAAAAGAAGAAGTCGCCGATCAAAAGGCCGTTACGCTTAAAAAGATTAAAGGCAAAGTTGAATTCAAAAACGTTTGCTTTGGATACGACCCTGACAAACCTGTTATTCGCGACTTTTCGTTTACTGCTCTGCCTGGACAAAAAATCGCTATCGTTGGGCCTACGGGCGCTGGAAAAACCACTCTTGTAAACCTTTTGATGAGATTTTATGAGGTTGGAAGCGGCGAAATTTTGATTGATGGCGTAAATACGAAAGATATGACTCGAACATATGTTCGCAACCTTTTCGGAATGGTGTTGCAAGACACTTGGCTGTTTGAAGGAAGCATTCGCGATAACCTTAAATACGGCAAACCTGACGCGACCGACGAAGAGATGATTGAAGCGGCAAAGACTGCCAACGTTCACCACTTTATTACCACCCTGCCCGGCAATTATGACATGATTTTAAAAGAAGACAGCATGGTCAGCCAAGGTCAAAAACAACTGCTGACAATCGCAAGGGCTATGCTTCAAGGCGCGCCTATGCTTATTTTGGACGAAGCAACAAGTTCGGTTGACACCAGAACGGAAGTGCTGATTCAAGAGGCTATGGATAGACTGACACACGGCAGAACAAGCTTTGTTATCGCTCACCGCCTTTCAACTATTCGAAATGCCGATCAAATTATTGTGATGAACAACGGCGAAGTTGTTGAATGCGGAACACATGATCAACTTTTGGCTGCTGGCGGATTTTATGCAGATTTATATTCTAGCCAATTTGATGAAAAGGGCGATTCAAAAGAAATCGTTGAAGACTAAATTCTCGCTACAAAAAACGACTGATTATGCAATCGCGCTTTGCCCTATTTGCCTTTACAAATTTGAAAATATATGTTAAACTGGCTAAACATATTTAAAAATATGTTAATCTAGCTTAACATAAGGAGAAAAACATGAAAGCTTTTATTCTTTGCGCTGGCTACGCAACTAGACTTGGAAAACTCACAGAAAACAATCCTAAAGCACTTTTAGAAGTTCAAGGAAAGTCTTTCCTTCAACTTTTGCTTGACAACTTAAACGAAATTCCAGATGTTGACGAAGTTGTCATCATTTCAAACCACAAATTCTATAAAAATTTTGTTGACGCTAAAGCCGCCGGCAAAATGGTTACTGATAAAGTCGTTACTATTTTAGACGACGGAACTTCAAGCAACGAAGACCGCTTGGGCGCAGTTGGAGATGTCGCTTTTGCACTCAACAAAATCGGATATAAAGGCGAATCAATGGTGCTTGTTGCCGACAACTGGTTCGATTTTAAAATCAGTGACATTTACAAATTCTATTGCAGCAAAAATCGCAGCAACACTGTTTTCGGAAAGTTTGAAACAAGCGAAAAAGTTCTTCGCGGCGGGGCTGTTGCTCATGTTAATCCAAAAACTTGCAAGGTTGAAAGTTTGCAAGAAAAACCTGCTGTGCCAGACGGAAATTATGCTTGCGGAGCATTCTATCTTTACAACGCAAAGACAACAGCACTTATTCACAAGTTTATGGCTGAAAAGGAAAAAGACAACAATATAGGCGATGCACCTGGATACTTCCCTGCTTGGCTTGTAACAAACAATCAAGCTGACGTTTATTTTTATGACATTGCGCCTTATCACAACGTGGACGTTGGAACGCTTGACACATATTATAACATTGACAAGATTATCGAGTCATGCAACAATGAAGTTAAGTGCTATTTTGAAAATCCTGACGAACAAAAGCGCACCGTTGCATCTGACTGGACTGAAATTATAAAATAACAATTTAAATAACAAAAAAAATCGCAAATAAATGCGATTTTTTTAATGATTAAATTTAATTTTTTAATATTTTTTATTTATTTTTATTTGTTTTTTTATAATTTTAAAT
>CAVCJG010000005.1:0-85982 GCA_963602685.1 Eggerthellaceae bacterium
TATTATATTATATAATATTATATAGGAAAAAACAAGCAATTTTAAACATTTTTATCGCCGGATAAGGAATTTATCGCGAAAAACGTCGTTGCCCCTTCTAGGCGCCTTATTCGCCGTTATTTTTGATAGACTGAACATTCGTTCCTTTGTGAGACTTGTCAATAAAACTGAAATTTTCGTTTTTAAGTTTAACGAAATAGGTTTTGTTTTCGATTTCGAGATCGCCGCGATAAAAAATTTTGGCGTGGCGTTGCGTGCGCGAGCCAACTTCCATATAGGTGATGTCATAAAAATTAAAGCCCAAAAGATTTAGGCACGGATTGATGTAATAAAGCGAGTTGTTGATGTAAACAATGCCTATCATTATCAATATTGCAACGTAAATGCAAAAGGCGCTGACGAGAGAAAGATCAAGCGGAATTGCGAAAAATACAAACAGCGAAAAATAGCCCAAAAAGTGTTGGTCGGTGATGTTGTGCTTTGACAAAATCACAATTTCAATCGACTTGTCTTTGTTGAACTTTATATTCCACACAAGTCCCCACACGCTGGCAATCATAAGCAGCAAAAGCGTCGCCAAGTTGATGGAGTTAAGCACATTAAAAGTCAAGTTGTGGTTTAAAAGTTCGACCACAAGTTTTAGCAGCACTAAAAAATACATAGGCATGAATGCGCTTATATAAAGCAGTAAGTTTTTTAAAAATTTCATAAAAATATTATGCTGTTTTTGTGGCGTTTTTAATCGCCCGGTCATCTTTTTTAAAAATTTTCTTTCAATTTAGTTTTAAGTGTGATATATTTGGATTAAGGAGAAACTTATGAAAGAAAGAAAAAGAAAACCTTGGTGGGCAAGATTTCTTATATGGGTGTTCTGCATAGTGGCAACTGTTGGGCTGCTGTTTGGCGGGGGCTGCATATTTTTAAAAGTCAAATATGACATCAGCGTTTTCGGAACAATCTCACAAATTAAAACAATCAATCAAACCGTTGACGAAGAAAAACGATTTGACAACATTATAATCGAAGACGACAAAGCATCAGCGCAAGCAACAATCAATGCGCAGCTTGACAACCTTATTACATATTCAGAAGAAGACGGCTATAAAATGTCATCAACGATTTCAGGAATGAAAGCGTCTTTGAAATTGACAGACAAACAAGTCGGCGCACTTTTGAAAATCATTTTGCAGTCAAGCGACAACTCAAAAGTAAACATCGCAGGCAATGAACTTGGCTTTGATATTTTGCAAGTTAAATTCAGCGAAGTTGAAACAAACGTAAAAACAGACGTCAACATCGTCGCAAAAATTGACGCATCTTCACTTAAAGAAAAGTTCAGTTCATTCCCACTCAGCATCATCGGCAAACGCATCCCTTCAACCCTTTATGTTTCAGCAACAGTAACAATCCAAAAAGGCGAAGAACCATTTGCCTACACTCTCACTGGCAAGAGCCTTGAAATAAACAACCTTGACGCAAAGCAGACAGAAAGTTTTATAAAAACAATCGACACATTCTTAAAATGCGGCGATGCAAAAACTTTGTGCGAAAGCATTGCAAAGCCATTCATTGACGGCTTGATTGGAACAGACGAAAACAAAGGCTTCGCGCTCACATTAAAAGGTGTTGGCGCAACTGATTTTAATTTTGAAGCCACAGACGGCGTAAATTATTTTGTAGTTGAAAAAACAGTTGCCTAACAGCGCAATAAAAATTTAAAATTATAAATGCATTATTTTGCACGCAAAATTTTATAAACGAACTTAAAAACACAAAAAAAGCGAGAAAATCTCGCTTTTTTTATTTATTTTTATTATTATTTTCTTTTAATATTTTTAATTATTTATTTTCATTAAAAATATCAAGTTTAAATCCGTCCATTTTTTTGATTGCGTCAAAATAGAATTTATGGAGTTTTGGTTTGTCAACGCCGACAACAAGTTCAATGTTGCTGTCCTTAACTTTGTGAATTGTTGTCTTGCCAGGAACTTCAACTAAATCGACGTCGATTTTAATTTTTGCGGTTTTGAAAAATTCTGGATTGCGGCAGGCAAGCACTGCACATGTGTCGTTTGTTGCGACGCGTTTGTCTTCATAAAATCTTTCCCAATATCCGCTATACATTGTTGAAAGAAATTTTCCCGTGTCGTTGATTTTTGCCATATCATAAACTTGCTGTTCGGTAAAGTTTGCCATCTCTCTTCCCGCTTTTGAAGGAACGATCGTCATAGGGATTCCGCTTTGAGTTGTGATTTTAAACGCTTCAGGGTCGCTTGAAACATTAAATGAAAGGTGTGTAACCCATCTATCTGAGCCATTTTCATATCCGTTGAGAGAGCAGCCTTCGCAGTAAATATGTGAAATCATCCCCACAACATCTGGGTGTTTTGTGATAAGGTTGCCAATGTTGGTGTGCGGCCCTAAAACGATAAGGCTGATGTTGTTTTTGTTTTTCTTGATTGTTTCATAAAGCTGTTCAACAACGTCATCGCTTACAGGTTTTAAAGCAACCGTCTCTGGTGGAACATATCCGCCCATTCCAAACTTTTGGTGCATGTATGTTGCATCTTTTGGTTCACGAACCATTGGTCTTGCCGCCCCGCGAACAAGTGGAATATCCGTTCTTTTAAAAAGTTCCAACAAGTGCAAAGCGTTGCGAGTTGTCATGTCGATTCCAACATTTCCGCTTACTGTGCTGATAAGCACAATGTCCAATTTTTCGTCATAAAGCGAAAGTATAATGGCGGCGCTGTCGTCTACGCCAGGATCTGTATCAATAATTACTTTTTGTTTTTCCATTTCAACTCCCATCTAGTCAGTTTATTTTTATTTTTATTAAACGTGTAAATTTTATCATTTTTTTATTAAAAAAACAAGAAAAACGCTAAAATATGTTTACATTTTAAAAAAAATTTGTTATACTAACGGCAGTCTTAACAAATGCACCCATAGTGAAATGGATATCACGAAAGTCTACGGAACTTTTATTTCAGGTTCGAGCCCTGATGGGTGCACCAAAAATCTCAGCGCTTTGCTGAGTTTTTTTATTGCTAAAAAAAAAGAAAATGCAAAACTTTATCGTTTTGCATTTTTTGTTTGATTTACAAAATCTTATTTTACTTCGAACGTTAAAGTGATATCTCCTGAGCCTAATACTTGGTTGGCAGAGCTTAACCATTGGAAGTTATCTTTATCTAAAAGGCTGATTACATATGTGTAAGTTCCCTTTTCTTTAACTGTTGCAAGCACGCCGTCAGCGTCTAATGTTGTTCTTACCCCGTTGATCAAAACCACATTGCCAATTCCATAATGTGAAATTTTGATTTCGTGATCTTCGCCGTCGTAAGTGATTTCTGTTTCAATCAAATCTGGCTTGTCAACATTGCCTTTTTTAATTGAGCCTTCAAGGTCGATTGTGCTAACGTTTAATGTTTCATAAACTTCAACGTCATCAACTTTGTCAGGAACGAAAATAACTTGTCTTAATCCTGTTGAGTTTGAGTTTACCATTTCAGTTGGGTCAGTCCATTCAAATCTTCCTGCGACTTCTTCGTCTGCCCAGTTTGTAATTGTGCAGCCCGCATTGATTGCAACTTCGCCAAGTTGGATGTCTCCCATTTTTCCATAATAGTTGTATTCATATGATGCCGTTGCTTTCGCATTAAAATTATATGCCAACACACCCTTTTCAACAGTTACAAGTTTGCTTATTTTTGTGTATCCAGCAGCATAGCCACCGTGTCCTGAAATGAAAGCGTAAAAATAATATTGACCAGGCTTAAGTCTTGTGTCGCTGTTATAGCTTTGCGACGCGTTGATAATTTCAGACTGAGGATTTGCCGAAGTTAAAGCATTGTCATAATCTTGTTTTGAAATTGTATAAATGTTGTGAGGCACGCTTTCGTCCAAACTAGTAACAGACACTGTAGCACTTTTTTCATTGCTGTATTGCCATGAATCAAGTGAAACAAACATTGAATATGGCAATTCGGTTGCTGCTTCAATTATAGAATAAACCTTCATTTTCATGCCTTGGTATTCAATGTTTACACTGTATATTCCGACGTTATAAATTGAAGGTGGAAATGCTGATGCTTCAATTTCAACTGCTTCTTGCCCACTGGTTTCATAAGAATATGTCACTTGGCATTCACTAAAATCAACCGCTTCTTTTGAATTGTCGCTGTAATTTGCATATATAGTGAAATTCCAATCAGGAGCCTCTCCCCCAAATTCATATACCCCATACAGTACTTGGTTTTCGGTCGTGATAGAATCGGTAAGGCTTACACCGTTCTTTTCTACGCTAAGCCCCATAAGCTGAGGTTTTTCTGCGCCGCAGCCTGCCAAACAAACAGTAGCAGGAACAAATAATGCTGCACTTAATGCGATAGCCGCACCCATCATAAGTTTTTTGTTTTTCATAAAATCTCCCTAGACAAGTTTTTTAAACTCATCTAAAATTAGTATATCACATTTTATGGAATTTTTCATAATATTTTAAATGTTGCTTAAAAATATCAAAAAATCAATTTGGCATAGTTATCAAAAGTGATATAATATTAAAAGGAGGAGACATAATGAAAAAAGGAAAATCAAAAGTTGTTGCTGATGCAATCTGCGGCATTTTAATGCTTGTAAGCATTTTTGTTTACATTGTGCTTGGTCTTACAATTAGTTGGTGGCATCCAGGTTGGATAATCATTGTTGGCGCAGCTCTTGCAAGCGGAATTATTTCGATCTGCATGAATTTAAGTTATGAACTTAAAAAACAAGAAACTGAAAACAAAGACGAAACAACTGAAAATAAACAATAATGACACAAAAAAACGACTTAAGCGTTACGGCAATTAAAACTATTGAAATAAAAATAGACACTTTGATCCAAATTAAGTGTCTATTTTTTATGAAATTAAAATAGAGCCAATTCATTTGCGAATTGTGGATTTTCGTATTTAAATTTGCCCAACAAAGATTTATCAAATGTATGATACGCAATTGCGTAAAAGCAAACAAAAAGCGAAAGTGTTAGTGAGTGTAACGCACTTTCGCTTTTTATAGTTGATTGTAATAGCAGATTTCCCTATCAAGCATTTGATAAGAATTTTGAAATAAAATTCTCTTTATTTAGTTTATTTTCTACCTTTTGTGATTTCATCAAAAAGACCGCTCATATAAGCAAAGCATTTCTCTTTATTGTTAAGAAGTTCCCAAACTGCATGTTGTTCTTTTTTTGTATCGTTAATGTCTAGCCAATATTTAACATATCCATTCTCACCGAATTTCTGTTGAACAAATTTATAAACTCTTTCAAGATGTTGTTGCTTGGTCCATGATTTTGGTTCATTCTTCAAACCGTATTTAATTGGCCTAGAAAAAACAAGATAAACCGAGTTATTGCGATCAGCATCGGCAACAATTTTCCCATAAATATTTCGTGGCTCGTAAGTTAGATGCGACGAATGGTCTTCAACTGCTTGTGCAATCATTTCAATAGTTTTTTCGTTGTAAAACTTTTTCAAAACAGCATCATTTCTTACAAATTCACCTGAGCTGAGTGCGTGATTTTCTCTACCTTTAATAATTCCTATGTCGTGAAATGCACCAACGACATAGGCAATATCTAGGTCAATATCAAGGCCCTGCGATATAAGCTTTTTACCATAATTGACACAGTTGGATGTGACAAAATTAAAGTGAGAAATATTGTGCCCCTTATCAAATTGTTTGTAAAGAGGTTTGATTTGTAAACGAATATACTCTTTTAATTCTTTATTCATAATTATATCATAACATAACGTTTTTTATAAATACAAGTAAAAAAGCTTATTTTTGGAAATTATTGCTAGTTTCAAACAGCATTGACTAATTTAAGTCGTTTTTTTATTATTTTTTATTCTTCTTCTTTTCTAAAATGTTTGTAAATTTCTATGGCCAGCGTCTCATGAATTCCAGGCACTATCATAAGTTCTTCAACACTTGCCTTTTTTATTTGTTCAACATTTTCAAACGCCGTCAAAAGCGCTTGCGCCTTTTTAGGACCAAGCCCAGGTATATCTTCCAAAAGCGAATGCGTTTGTTGTTTGCCGCGCGTTTGTCTATGGAAAGTGATGGCAAATCTATGCGCTTCATCTCTTATGCGCTGCAAAAGTTTAAGTTCGGCGCTGTGTGGTTTAAGCAAAATTGGTTCGCTTTGTCCAGGAACAAAAACTTCTTCAATTCTTTTTGCAAGCGAAATCATAGAAATCTCAAGGCCGCTTTCGTGCAAAATCTCTTGGCATGACGAAAGTTGTCCCTTTCCCCCGTCTATCACAAGCAGGTCTGGCGTTTCTTTAAAACTTTCGCCGTCTCCACTTTTAAGCCTTGCAAGTCGCCTTTTTAACGTTTCTTGCAGCGAAGCAAAGTCGTTTGAACCCTTTACAGTTTTAATTATAAATTTGCGATAATCTTTTTTCGAAGGTTCGCCAGCTTTAAAAACAACCATCGACGCAACCTTGTTTGTTCCGCTGATGTGCGAAATATCATAGCACTCCATTCGCATTGGCAGTCTTGGCAGTCCAAGCTCCTGCTGCAATTTTTCAAGCGCACCAAAAGTGTTTGAAAATTTAATCTTCTCTTTTTCTATGTGTTTCTCCAAATAATCTTTGGCATTGGCCTCCGCCATTTTTAATAGCGACGAATTGATGCCTTTGGGATTTGTTATAATTTTCGTTTTCTTGCCTAGTTGTTCAAACAACATTTCTTCGTCGTCCACGTTGTGGCTGACCACGATTTCATTTGGCACAATCATATTTTGATAATATTGCAGCAAAAAGTTGAACATTGTTTGCCCTTCTTCAATGCTGGCATCTTCAGTAGGATAATTCATCACGCCCAAAATTTTTCCGCCGCGCACAACCATAGCCGTAAGCACGCCGTTAAGTCCATCTGAAAAATAAGCAAAAACGTCTTTATCAACATCTTTTGGCATATTTGCAACAACACGTTGTTTAAGTTTTTCAACCATCTTCAATCTGTCGCGATACATAAGTGCGCTTTCAAAATTTTCGTTGTCGGCGGCCTGTTTCATTTTCTGAGTCAAAACCTGCTCAATTTCATCATCATTGCCGCTTAAAAAGTTGATTGCTTTTTTTAGTCTCTGCGCATATTCTTCTCGCGAAACTTGTTTCGTGCATGGCGCGCTGCACAGCCCCAAGAAAAAGTTAAGGCACTCACGTTTTGCGTGTGACGTATCCGTGATTTTATTGTTGCAAGTTCTAAGCCCAAATGCGCTGTTTGCGGTTTTTACAATTTCGCCCGCATTTAGCCCCGCAAAATATGGCCCAAAATATTTGTAGCCCTTTTTGCCCACCTTTCGCAATATTTGCAATTTCGGAAAAGGCTCATTCATGTTTATCGCAATGTAAGGAAATGCCTTCCCGTCTTTAAGCAAAATATTGTAGTGCGGCTGATACTTCTTTATAAGGTTGCTTTCAAGCGCCAATGCGTCGCGCTCTGAGGCAGTAATAAAATATTCAAAGTCGTCAACGTTGTCAACCATCGCTTGAACTTTAATAGGCTTTGGCGAATTTCTAAAATATTGACTAACGCGATTTTTCAGCACCTTTGCTTTGCCAACATAAATGACAGTGCCGTTTGAATTTCTCATCACATAAACGCCACTTGACAAAGGCAACATTTTTAATTTTCGCGCAATTCTATCGTTCATTTTTTACGTAACTATAAATTTCATTTGCGATGTCATCAACGCTTCGAATTTGGTCACCCTTAAAGCAATCAATTTCAGTAAACGAACATTCTTTCGCAAGTTTCTTATATGTTTTTTCCGCATTTAAAAGATAATTAACATCTTTTTCGTGATCATCTTCACGTTCTTTGCGGTTTTGTTTCAAAATCTTAACAAGATCGACAGGTAAATACAAAAAGAACGCTATGTCAGGTTTTGGAAGTTTAAGCAGGTCAAATTCGAGTTTTGAAATAAAGTTGAAAAACTCGTCCTGCTCGCTTTCTTTAAGTTTGCAACCTTGATGCGCCATGTTTGAATAAATGTAACGATCCAAAATAACATAATCGTTGTTTTTCAGTGCATCTTCAATAATCTTTTCGTTGTATTTTCTATCTGCTGCAAAATAAAGCGAGGCCACATATGGGTCGACATGAGAAGCGCCTTCTTCAAAATATGAATTGTTGTCTTTGCCAAGATAAGGTCTTCCAACAATTCGCCCTGTTGGAGAAGAATAGAAAGGAAAAGAATATTTAGCAACAGTTTTGCCCTCTTTTCTCAATCTTTCCGCCAAAATATTAGATTGCGTCTCTTTTCCCGAGCAATCCACGCCCTCAATAGTGATCAGCATAATAAACCTCGCTATAAAACTTAAAATTTATTTAATAATTGTTGTTCTGTCAAAGATTCTTGTTCGCCCGTGCTCATGTTCTTTAATGCAAACACACCGTTTTTAACTTCGTCTTCGCCCATGATGAGAGCATAACTTGCGCGCTTGCGATTTGCTTCTTTCATCTTTGACTTAATACTTTTGTTTTCGGCAAACACTTCTGCTTTCACTCCATTTGCTTGCAGTTTAGCACAAGTATTCAAGCAGTCAAGCAAAGTGTCACCCAATGGGATTATTGCCACTTGCGTCGCAGATTTAACTTCGTCGCCAAAATATCCGCTTTGGTCAAGATAATCAAACAATCTGCTCATCCCAATGCTCATCCCAACGCCAGGGAGTTTGCGATCTGTAAAATATTCGGCAAGGTTTTCATATCTGCCGCCGCCGCCAATAGCGCTTGAGCAGCCGTCAATAAATCCTTCAAAAACTGTTCCTGTGTAATAATTATGCCCACGAATGATTCCAAAATCCAACACGAAATCATCTTCGCTAAGTCCCATTGCGCGCACATAACTTAAAACGCTTTTAAGTTCGCTAAGCCCGTCGACAAATTCTTCATCATTCGAAAGACGACTCGCTTTTTCAATCGCGTCTTCATAGCCTGATATTTTGGTGAGTTCAATCAGTTTTGCCGCATCAGCATTTGAGCAGCCAAGTTCTGAAAGTTGCTCTTCAACATTTTGCTCGCCAATCTTGTCAAGTTTGTCCATAATGATTGCAACATCGCCAAACTTTTCTTCAAGCCCAAGCGCCTTTGAAAGTCCAAACAGAACCTTGCGGTTGCTTACTTTAACTTGACCTTTAAGGTTAAACGCATCAAAAACATCTTTATAAAGTTTTACGCACTCAGCATCATTTACAAGTGAAAGTTCACCATCGCCAATCACGTCTGCGTCGCATTGATAAAATTCTCTAAATCTTCCCTTTTGAGGACGCTCTCCGCGATAAACCTTTCCTATTTGAAAACGTTTAAAAGGAAACGCAAGCGTGTTTTCATTTGCGGCCACAAAACGAGCAAGTGGAACGGTCAAGTCATATCTAAGGCACGCATCAGTTGAACCTTTTGTAAAACGATAAACTTCTTTGTCAACATCGCCGCCACTTTTAGCAAGTAAAATCTCAGAAAGTTCCATTGCAGGAGTATCAAGTGGCATGAAACAATGCTTGGCAAAAACAGTTTTAATTTTGTCAATCATTTCTTCAAAAAGCATTTCTTTTTCGGGTTCAAGTTCCCAAAATCCCGCCAACTTTCTAGGCATAATTTTATTGTTCATTTTTGTGTCCTTTTATCGAGATAAGTTTATCGCATACAAAAAAAATTGTCAATCGTTTAAACTTTGACAATTTCTTTATTTGAAATACATATATGCAATGTTTTCCATAAATAAATTTTATATCAATCCCACTCTTTCCTTTCCCTGGCAAAGCACATTTCAATCGAACCGCGTTTACATCACCCATTAAAAGGTTCTGTGATTTTAGAAACAATTAAACAAAGCAGAATCTTTTATGTCTCTCCAACATATTTAAAAACAACATATTAAATCTTATTTGATTTCCAAGTTTCCAAAACGGAAATAAAAATATACAGCAAGCACCATATGCTTACTTGCAAGAGCATTTGCAACGAAGCGAAAACTTTTGCGCCCACCAATATCTTCAAAAGTAACAAATAAAATTTTATATGTTTTTAGAGTCTCTTAATCGAAAAGAAAAAGCTATCGCAAGGAGCGACATGATTACCTGCAAGTGCGTTAGTGACGAAGCAGAATCTTTTATGTCTCTCCAACATATTCAAAAGCAACATATTAGTTTTTATGTGAGTTTAAAGTCTCTCAAACGGAGAGGAAAAGTTATCGCGAGGAGCGACATGCTTGCTTGCAAGGGCATTCGCGACGAAGCGAAATCTTTTGCACTTTAGCGGCTGCTTGGAAGCAGTCGCGCATGCTGGTAGCATGCAAAAATCGCAGATTTTAAAGTGCAAAAGTTATCCACATTTCCACATGTAAATATTTATGCAAAACGGCTTATTTTTATGCATTATGACGGTTTATGGGGTCTATGTGGGCAATTTTGGATAAGTTATCCACATTTCCACATTAAATTTGTGGCAAAATCGCTATTTGCCTTTAATTTGGTTTTAGGTTTTTATGCTTTTTTAACGTGCGATAGTCAATTTGTTTCTATCACGTTTTACTTTATGCTCCACCCCTTCGCCATTATGGCATAATTATTAGTCGTTTTTTGTATATTCATGCCTTTTTAAGAATTTTGATTTCTTGCCTTCATAAAGAATATCAAGTTCATGCAAGGCTCTTGTCGAAGCGACATAAAGCATATTTCTGTCGAGTGGTGAATGATAATTTGCCTCATCTACAAATGGAATTATCACATAATCAAATTCAATTCCCTTTGAAGTTGAAGCGGTCGTAACTACAAGTGGATAGTCAAAACTTTCATCTGAGCCAACGATAACTTCAAACTTTACCTTATCTTTTAACATGTTTGAAACGCGCGCCACTTCTTCGCTGGTCTTGCAAACAATGGCAGTATGAGTAAATTTCCCCTCCGCCTCTTTGATAAGTTTAAGCAACGCTTCTTCGGTTGAGTTTGTGCGAATAATTCTTGGCTCTTTCCCTTCACGGTTAAAGTTTACAACGCCTTTAAGCCCAATCAAGTTTTCGCTGAATTGTGAAATCTGACGAGTTGCACGATATGTTTTGTTAAGCACGATTGTCTTTGCTTTCAAAAATCTTGCAAGTTCTATGAGATATTTTTTCGACAGCGTTTTTTCAATACACTGATTGATGTCTCCCAAAATAATTTTTGGACAATCCCAAATGCGGTTGAAGAAATAAAAATGTGTTGGCGAGAAATCTTGCATTTCATCAATAATCACATATTTAATTCCATATTCATGGCTAAGCCCCTGCGTGTATTCTTTAATCACAAGCAAAGCCGCCGCATCTTCATATGGCACAGTATCAAAAGCAGGTTGGCTGAGCCCCATTCTTGCATAAAAGACATTGCAAATTTTGTAAATGTCATCAATAGGGAAAAACTTGTAAAGCATATTTTTAAAACGTGGCTTTATAAGTTCGCTCTCTTCCGCCCTAAGTCCAAATCGCTCAATAAGATAGTCGGTCATGTAATCAATACGCTTATTAACAGGCAACGAGCCAAACACTTCAAAATACAAGTGCATCATCTCATCACGCGTAAAAGTGAACGCGTTGTATGAGTTCGCGTCGGCATCTTTTGGTTTAAACACCAAATCTTTTGGGTCAAAAAGCGAAGCATATGATTTGTTTAAAAATTCAAGCAAATCGTTTAAAAACTCAAACGATGCCTTATAGGCGATTTCATTAAGTTTTGTCTGATTTTTGTTTGCGTAAATTTCATCAATAAGTTTTTCACGCGGTTGAATCTTCTTTTTCAGTTCGGTCTTAGCAATATGTGAGAATGTCATTTCAATAACATTATCTTCGCCAAGTTCTGGCAGCACTTCGCTTACATAACTTGAAAAAAGATTTGAAGGCGACAAAATCAAAACATCATTGCTGTTAAAGTCGTTTTTATGTTTGAAAAGCAAATATCCTGCCCTATGTAATGCAATGCTTGTCTTTCCCGAGCCAGCCACACCTTGAACTAAAATTGTTCTGAATTTTTCTTCACGTATAATGGCGTTTTGCTCTTTTTGAATTGTCGAAACAATTTCTTGCATTTTTGTTGAAGAATTTTTGCTTAACACTTGTTGCAAAATTTCGTCGTTGATATTTTGCTTTGTGTCAACATAATAATTCAACTTGCCATCTGAAATTCCAAATTGACGTTTAAGCGTAATCTTGCCTTTTACTTCACCATCAGGTGATTCATATTCGGCATCGCCCTCGTCATAATCATAATAAAGACTGCTGATAGGCGCGCGCCAATCGCAAACGTATTGTTTGTTTGAATCAGAAATATGTGAAAGACCTATGTAAATTTTCTGGTCAGTGCCAAGTTGGTTGTCATGAAAATCAACCCTTGCAAAATATGGTCTTGGTTTTTGTTTTTTAAGTGATTCGATGCGTTTTGACAAAAGTTCAATTTGGTTTTCAGTTTCAGCCAGCGTAGTTTTATAGCGTGACATCATAACCGCATCGTCTTCATAAAATGAAGATGTGAATTCGGATTTGGTTTTGTCAAAGAAGTCCTGCTGCCCATCTCTTTCTTCTGTTAGCAGTTTGACGTTCTCGTCAATAGCTTCTTCAACTTGGGATAAATAGCGTTTTTCTTCCTGCATTTTCATCCTCCCTAAAAATAAACTGTGCTATTATATCATTTTTTAAAAGATTTTGCAAGCATGTTTAAATAAAAGCGGCAAATTACAAGTGATTTGATTAAGTTGATTTTAAAAAGAAAAATGATTATACTATTTTTATATAAGTGAGGTTCATATGAAAAAACACCAAAAGATTTTAGCAGCCATATTTATGGCGATTTTAATTCCATGCCTAACTCTTCTCATGTCGGCATGCGGAATCGACACAACCTACATTTCGCCAATCGTTTCAGTGGACAAAATAACAACATCCGACATTGAAGAAGCCACCAACAAAGCGATTTTAAGTGTCGTAAGCATTTACACCGAAGGCAACACTCTCACCTCGTCAGTCTTTGGCTCGACCACAAGCCAAACAGTGTTCAGCGCCGGCGCAGGAATAATATATAAACTTGACAAAGACGCGGGCGACGCATATTTGGTAACCAACTATCACGTGGTTTACGACGAATCTTACACAACATCAAACCACATCGCAAAAAAGATCTACGCTGAAATTTACGGCAGCGAAGGCACAACCGCAACCGAACTCAGCGACGGCAGCGTAAGCATCACCTACGGCCAGCAAGTAATCACCTGCGAATATGTAGGCGGCGCATTAAACTATGACATAGCGGTTTTAAAGATTTCAAACAGTGACATTATAAAAAACAGTTGCGTTCGCGCAGCAGACATATCCACAAACCCAGCGCACCTTGGCGAAACAGCAATCGCAATCGGCAACCCACTCGGCATAGGCATCAGTGCAACAAAAGGAATCGTCAGCGTCGAATCAGAATACATTCAATATTCAGACTTTTACGATGTAGTTGTCAGATGCCTTCGCACAGACGCGCCAATCAACGGCGGCAACTCAGGCGGCGGCTTGTTTGACGAAAAAGCAAGATTGCTTGGCATCGTAAACGCCGGCATCAACGACGCGCAAAACGTTGGCATGGCAATCCCAACCAACCTTGCAATCAACGTAGCAGACAACATCATTTACAACTATGAAAAAAGCGGATATTCAGGCGTGAAATTATACAACTTCGGCCTCACAACCGGCATCACAAACAACAAAGCCGTATATGACGAAGAAACAAAACTCACATATATGAAAGAAGATATAATCGTCACCGCTTCGTCAGGAATGGCACTCACAAGCGGACTTTTAGTTGGCGACAAAGTCGTATCAGTCCAACTTGGCGAAACAAAACTTGAACTCAGCCGCGAGTTTGAACTTGACGAATTCTTCTTAAAAGTTCGTCCAGGCGACACATTCTTAATTTCAGTAGTCAGAACCACAGGCATATACACCGCAACCGTAACCGCATCTTCATTAAACTATAAATCAGTTGCCTAACTCTTCTCCATTCACCACAAACAAAAAACAGACCCCACGGTCTGTTTTTTTATTGCAAATTTTAAAGCAGTGGCGAAAGCATTCTATAAAACGCTTGCCCCATCTTGGTTAAAAGCGGAATCTTTTTAAAGTAGGCTTCATCTGCCACAACCGAATTAATGAAATCTTCTTCCAAGAATTCAAGATATTTTTTCGTCAATTCTTCGCTATACATAATCGCCGTGCACTCAAAGTTAAGCCCAAACGAGCGGTTGTCAAGATTGCAGCTTCCAATCGACAATTTGTTGTCGTCAACAAGCAGCGTTTTCGCGTGCAAAAATCCATTGTAGAAATAAATCTTAATGCCTACTTCCGCCATTTCTCTTGCATATGAAAGCGTTGGCAAATAAACTGCGCGCTTGTCAGGTTTTGCAGGCAACATTATTCGAACGTCAACCCCGCTCTTTTTCGCAATCGTAAGCGCCGACATAAACGAATCGTCAGGCACAAAATATGGAGTCTGCAAATAAACCCTTTTTTTTGCACTTACAATCATTTTAATGTAAGCTTCTTTAATCTTTTGCAACTTGCTGTCAGGCCCAGATGTCAACACCTGCAAAGCGACGTCGCCCTTAGGTTCTGGCACTGGGAAATAAAATTTGAGATATTTTTCAACAGGCGTCTCGTCTTTTTTAGCATAACGCCAATCATCCAAGAATATGTTTTGAAGCGGATACACACCACTGCCTTCGATACGTATGCTTGCATCGCGCCAAGGTGAAAGTTTTTTCTTCATTCCCATATGGTCGTCACGGATGTTTATTCCGCCAGTGTAAGCAATTTTACCATCAATAACCGCAATCTTCCTGTGGTTTCGATAGTTAACTTTCATATTTATCGAACGCACGTGCAGGAAAGGTGGGAAAAATTCCGCAACTTCGCCACCGGCCTTTTCAAGTTTCTTGAAAAATCTGCGCGAACTCTTCTTGCTTCCGATTGAGTCGTAAATAAGTTTAACCTTTACTCCGTCTTTCGCCTTTTTGATAAGAATACCCATAATTTCTTTTCCAATCTTGTCGTTGGCGAAAATATAGTATTCAAGGTTGATCGATTTCTTAGCTTCTAAAAGGTCTTGCTTTAAAATAGCCATTTTCTCCATGCCATGGCAGAAGATTTTTACGTCGTTGCCAATACAAGGATAGCCGCCCATATCAAAGCAAAGTTTAACAAGTTCGGCGTCGCGACTTAACACCTTAAGCCCGATAACTTCCGAAAACGTTTTCAATCCTTTAATGTTTTTCAAAACGTCTTTTTCAGAAATTGCTTTCTTTTTAATCATGCTTTTGACACGATGGCTCAGCCCGCTGCCCAGCAACATATAAAATACGAACCCGATAATAGGCAAGAATGTTAAAATAGCCATCCACGCCATGATAGTTTGTGGCTTTTTCTTTTCGAGAAAAACCATACCTATCAATAACAATAGGTTTACAATGCCAACTACGCCAAATCCTAAAAATACCCAAGAAATCCAATGCATAAAAATAGTATATACTTTTTTTAAAAAAATGCCAAAGCATTTTTTGCTTTGACATTTTTGTTGTTAAGGATTTGAAGTTTTTGTTGAGTCAGTCAGATAGATTCTAAGCTCTCCAAGAAGTTTCTTGTAATTTGCATTACCATACTCTTTGCCATCGAAATTACCACCAGGTCCACCTGAAGCCTTAATCCAAATTCTGATCAAGATGTATTGGTTTTTGTTCAACTCATAATGAGAACCAGTCGTAATCGTTCCTTTAATTGGATCAATAGTAGCATCAGTATAGCTTGTTCCATCTTTACCAATTGTGAATTCAAGTGCAGATGTTTTGGTATCGGCCTTGATAATATCCATTAGTGTTGTAATTGTATCGTCCTTTTCTACTGTTGATTTTCCTAAAGCGGCGGACGCTACTGTGACATCAGAATATTTCTGTCCTTTTTCATCCGTATTCCCCTTTGCCCAATCTTCTAATTTAACAGTATAGCCAATATAATTATTATTTTTGTCGACTGCCTTTAATTCCTCCCAATCCTCTTTGGTCTTATAAATCTCTTTAACAACTTCTTGACCTAAGCCGTTGTCGAAGTAAGCATATTTAGGAGTCATAGTAAAGTTATGTTTATATTGATAATAAGTTCCATTAGCTTTAATGATATAACTCTTTGTAATGCTGTATTGATAAACGTCAGTAACGCTAGTCTTTGAAGGAATCCTTTCAGCACTTTCAATGTAAAGAATATCATGATCAATCTCATTAATCTCTAAATCTTGCTCTGGCTTTTCATTTTTATCTTTATCATAAGAACCTGTGTTATCTGCTAAGTTAAGATCACCTTGGTCATTCAAGCCAACTTCATAAGTGCTGCCGTCCAACACAATTTTTGATCCTGAATAGTTGTCAACCATATTCCATTGGATAGTCGGCTCTTCATTCACTGTAACCTGTTCACCTATCATAACAAGCTTGTATTTAATTTCTTTTCCGTCATGAATTTTAAGAAGCTTATATCCATAAATTTTGTTGTTCAATTCTATCGTGCCGTATGGGCTTTCTACTTTTTTATTTTGATAGACAGGCTTATCGTTACTTCCTATATTTTTAATACCATAGTAAACGCTTGCGCCGTCAGGACCCGCCCATGAAACTTCAATTCCCATGCCTTCTGGGTTTATTGTTTTTCCATAAACTTCAGAAAGACTAATGAAATCAGTTCTTTGACTTGTTGTTGAAGTGTTGTTTCTCGTCAATACAAAGTTTTTCCATGTATCGTTTTCTGAAACATTGATAGACAACACTACTTGTCCTTGTGCAGGAATTGTAACTGCCAATGTGTCGTCATAGTAAGTACCATTTGCGGTTTCGTCCTTACCAACTGGTTTCAAATTGCAAAGTTTTGGATCCGTTGTTATATATTTGCCAAGCTCAAATTTCTGGCCATCAACAATTACTTTCGCCGTCGAATTAAACTTAGCTTTCTTTGTAATATTTGCGTTGTAGACTACTACGCAACTTTCTTCTTTGTTTGTTACACCTTTTTTGTAGGTCAAGCTTATCAAAATAGAAACTTGAGTTGTATCCGATGTTCCGTAAATCCAACCATCCATATAAGGAACTTTATAATATCCTGCACTTAATGTTCTATATTGAGAATTTGCACCAGGCCAATACAACGCATCTGTTGCAAGGTTTTTCGTGCCGCTTGATGTGACTACGCTTGTTTCTTTTTCACTTGCGTCAAGCCCCAAGTAATAATTGCGTTGTTCATACGGCTCATATACTCCTTCGAGAGAAACACTCGTTGGTTTTGTGTTTGCCCCAGTTCCTTGTATATCTATTTTAACGGTATATGTAGTGTAAACCTTTTCGTCTACTTTAACTGGAGTAAGTTGGGCGCCACTTACATGTTGAACGCCATTGACTTTTAATTTGTATATTGGCGCCTCATCCGTGCCGCCTTTTATAACCTCAAATTCTCTGTCGACTCCATTTATTTTGGTTTCCCATTTATATGGTGCCGTTGTTCCTGTCAATTTACCTGTTATTGTTGCTTTAAGCTTGTCTGCATTTTTTTCCTGGGCCACGCTATAATATGTTACACCCTTATAAGTTATTGACGCATTTGCACCACCTGCTAAACAGCAATTGGTCTCATCATATTCATGACTTACAGCATCTTGGCCTGAGCCTAATCTAAATGTGGAACTAGCCGCTGGCCCATCATAATGTTTTGCAGATTCTCCTTTGTCACTCTCATATTTAAATGTAACACCAGTTACTGTAACATCATGGAATTTAGGTGCGCTAGTATATTTGCCAGAAAGAACGGATTTCACATCTGCTTCGCTTGCATTGGTTGTAAGTCCCCATGCATCAATGTTTTGAAGAATAATTTTGCTAATTGTATCTGTTTCTGGAGCCTTATTGTATTCAATTTCAGCAGATTTTGTTACATTTTTTTGATCATCTTTTGTTTCGTTGATTGAAATTGCATCATAAACAAGTCCGACATCAAAATCATCGCCTTCAGTAAAGTTTAAGGTTGAAACAGCTTCATAAACTGTAGGTGTTTGATCATCTGCAGGGACAAGATTGAAATAGAACATAATCTTGTAACCATAATCATCAGTAATCTCAACAAAATATTGTTTTACGCCAAACACTACTTCTGCAGGAGCAAATTTAATTGTTGGTATGTTTGGCTTATACTGATTACCATTCTTTGTCCAATAAGGTTTTTCCTTACTGTTTATCGTTTCTTTCGCCTCTGTCAATCGCAACTTGTCAATATTTGCCTTAGTATTGTATTCACTGTTTTCTTGTTGTGTAAGCACATAGGCAAAACTGTAAGCGATGTTTGTTGAATTCCAGTTTGTTCTGATTGCAGAAATGAGTTGCTCGCCAGCGTCTTTACCTGCAAGTGTCATTTCTTTTGACTTGCCATCTGTAACCGATGGAGTAAACACATAAGGTTTATCTTTGTTTGTTACGTATGCGCTGTTATTTTCAACAACAGGTTCATATTTTTCACCTGCAAGAGTGATTTCATAGTCAGGAACAATCTTAACTACTATATAGAATTCACTTGGGGTGTTTTGTTTATATTGGTATATTATCTTAACTAAAACATAGTCGCCATCTGCTGCACATCCAAGTCCAAACAAATAGTAGTCGTAAATTTTCTTGCTATCATTTTTTCCTACTTGTTCTGCAATATCGTGCAATTTAAGATAGTCTTCAAATTTTGAGTTTTGATATTGATATTGTTTATATCCATCAAATATTCTATACATTGATGAGCCGCTAGAAACATCCATTACTTCATATTTAAGTTCTGCATCACCGAGTGATTTTGCGGTGATAAGTTCGCCGGTTGATGGATGACGAATTCCCGCTTGTTCAACCAAACGATAATATTCACCCTTGTGAGCTTCGATTTCAATCACCGTTGGAGTTGAGCTTGAATCTGTTGGAGTAAACGAACGATCAACAGCAATATCTAATCCCATTTCAACTTGATAGCTGATTTGAGACTTTATTGTTCCACTGTCCCCAATTCTGTATCCAACTTGATAAGTTGTGATTTCGGTATTGGCATCTGTCTTCGCGGAGCCAGATTGAACGGTTTGCATATCCGCATTTGTTATATCAATGCTTTGTCCATCGGCTGTTGCATAACGATATTCAACTCTGCCTGCTGTGCGAACAAATGTAACACCTGTCATTACAGCATCTTTTGTTACATCTGCATCTGCTTTTGCAAAGAATACGATTGTTTGATTTGCAGCAAGTTGAAGTGCACTTACCCCGCTGTCAACATATATTGTTCTGCCAACATATTCAGATTTAAGTTGGAATTGCAAAAGTACAAGAGGCTCAGAAGTTCCTTGTTTCGTAACAGGAGTGTAAGTTCCGTTTGCGTCCACTTCGACAACATATGGATAATAAACTGCGCCAACAAGTGCACTTGCCCCAACTTCGAGTTTGAGCAATCTTGACTTATTGAATAAGTCTGTGGTATCGATGCGATCTTGATAGATTGTTTCGACTTCGCCGTTTCTATGGATTGTTGAGTTTACATAACCACTTACAACATTGTCAAAAACATAAACGGTATAGTTGATTGACACACCATGATATTTAACTTGCAAAATTACATAACTCACACCTGTTTCATTGCCTTTTGTGAATTTAAAAATAGCAGTTTCTGGCTTCACAGTCGGCTCAGGGGTGACGGTCAATTCAGAATTCTCAGTCGAGTTAGGATTTGCGTATAATGCATAATACGTTACAGAGGTTCCCGTTGTTGTTTGTTCTCCATATTCCACTGTTTTCATATTTTGTATGTCAATGATTTTTACTGAAGCGTTGCCAGTTAATGCACTATAGTTATCTGCATATCCACCGTCATATCCGCCGTTTGCTATGTTGACCTTAGCGGCTGCTGCTTGAATTCTATTTGCACTTGCAAATTCCGCAGCTGATGATAAGAAGCTATCGATTTTTGCTCCGCTTATAACTGATTCATAAGTAAGGTTTTCAGTTTGGCTTGGGTTTGGATAGTTTGTTTTAAGTCTGTATGCTGGATAGATTGTCACTGGCACACTTACATTAAACGTGAATAAATCTTTATATGTGAAAGTTAATGTAACAGTTGTGCTGGTTGTGATTGCAACGTCTTTTGCTTTGATTGTAATCTGTCCATCACCACTCATTGTAATTGTATCGAACAATCCTGAATCTTGAGCACTCCATGCCAATGAAAAGCCTGTGGTGCTAAAAACTTTTGCATCTTGTTGTAATGATGTAAATGTAATTCCAGTGTATTTTGTGCCCGAAATTATCGATTGAGTTTCAAGAGATTGCTTAGGTTTGATGTTTGCTGCAATTTCATAGGTGTATATTACATAACCTGTTTTTTTTATTTGGGAAGTAATTTCTTCTCCCGCTTCGTTCGTGGTTGTTACTGTGTATTTATACTTATAATATAATTTTAAAGTAATTGTTTTATCTTCAATAGCATTGAAAATTGTAATTGATTTGCCATCGTCAACAAGGTTAACGTAGTCAATATCACCACCTTCTGTTTTAATAGTATCCAATTCAGCGTCTTTTGTGGTTAACTTAACTAAGTCTCCAATCGCATATTTCCCGCCAGCAGTAAGTGTTTGATTCTTTTGAGTAGCATTGACAGTTGCAGGAATGATTAAAGTAATTGTTGAAATTACTTTTCCGTCAACTGAGAAGTAAACATTTCTTGTTATTTCACTTTCTCTAAATTCTGGAAGTTTAATTGAAAGAGTTGGGTTTGCTGCTTTGTAATCATATTCAACTTTGTAACCTTTCTCCTTCTCCAAGTTATGCGTTAATACTGTTACTACTTTGTTTGGATCGACATTGCTTTCGCCTGAGTCAGTGCGTTGTTTTGTTGTCGCCTTAACTGTTTGAGCGTCTGTGGTGTTTGCCAATTTCCAAGTTGCATCACGAGTTCCGACTGTGAAGTTTCCGTCGCCAGCATTGTATGCCATAACATATTCAACGCTGCTTGCATTGATTGAGAATACATATTCAAAATCTGCGCCGTAAACATTTCGATATTCTCTTAACAATTTTACTGTAACATTCTTTGCATTTGCTTTGTTTGTAAAAGTTACATTAAGTTCTGTTTGTTTGCCATTACTATCTTCTACGATTCCAATCGCAACTGTAAATATTTCATTAGTTTGATAGTATTTATCGTCATTGCCTTTTTTAGTATAATCCTTTCCGTCAATCAAAAGTTGTGAAACTGTTAAATTTGCTTTAGCCGAAATGTCTGTAGGTATTGTTTCCCCATAACGTTGAATCACGTCTTCAATTCTATGTTTGTCTTGATTTTGAGTATCTGCACCTAATTTTGCTTTTAAATCAATTTTTATTGGTTCGTCTTCGTTATTTTCAACTGTTAAGTTTTCAGCGCTGCCGCCAAATGGATATGTAACATTATTTTTTATTATTTCAAAATTAACATTTTCTGGTAGGTCTGATGGGTTTATAAAATTAAAATTATTGTTTGTTGCATTTGGTTTAACTTTCAACATAAAGCGATAAATCAATCCCTCAATCGCCCCATTGGTATTTTTTTGAGTAATTTCAAAATAGGTCTCTACATCAGTATCTGAGATAATATCGTTGATTGTAAGGATATTTCCATTGATGGAATAAACTTTTTGTCCCTTCAATGTGCCAAATTCAACTGAAGTTTTATTTGTTTCAAAGTCAGTCGCTTGCAAACCTGTTAAATACTTGTCATCTCCAAGTGAAGTTAACATTTCACCATAAATGCTGTCTTTGTAAGTATATTGTTTTTCGCCATTATAATTTATTTTGCATCCGTTTTCGTTTTTGCTTCCTACGTACGCTTTATAAATTACGATTGCCTTGCTTGTTGTATCAATAGACTTAAAGTAATAAGTTGTTGTAACTTCGTCGGCGGTAATTGTAAATGTTTCTCCAACTGAAATTAGTTTACCATTATTTACGCCTTCGGCTTTAATTTCATTGTTTTTATTAACCGTGAATGAAACTTTTTTAAAAGTGAAAGTTCCACCACCGTTTTCGTCTGGAGTGTATGTTATATTGCCGTCTTTATTGTCTTTGCCCATTTCTTCAACGATGGTTAATTTTCCATCGTCCAAATAATATTCAAAAGGTGCAACAAGATAATATGTTTTGCCACCTTCAACTTCAGCAAACAAATTGTTAGGGTTGTTGAGAGTGTCGTTTAAGTCGGTGTTGTTTGTGTTTGAATCGCCAGGTGTTTCATATGGATAAGATGCGATTTTGCTTCCTACACGTGACCAAACAAATGGAATTTGCCATGTCGCAAGATCATTGCCTAGATTCCCATCTGTGAAATCCCTAAAGAAGACTTTGAAATATACTGATTTTCCAGCAATCAACGCATCATTAGATTTGCTTGCAAAGTTGATTGATTGCCCCGCGATATTGTATGCGTTTTGAACTCCAGTAAGTTTTATTCCGATTTTTTTGTCGTCAGAACCATTGGAATTGCTTGATATAGAATGTAGATAATAATCACCTAAATTTTTTTGGAAGGTTGCACTATTTCTGTCCACCCAAACTGCATCATAGCCGTTATATTTTATTGTTGTTCCAAGCATAAATAAATCTGAGAAGTCTGCAAGTTCTACTATGCTAAATCCAAGTGAAAGATTTGCTGAGCATGTAGCAACAACTTTTTCTAATTCTTTTATCGTTGCTTTTGCTGAAATAGTGATAGTTTTGTATGTTTCACCATAGCCTAAATCTAAAGGCAAAACTGAAACAAACTTTTTATTTGCATCAAGTTGATAGTATTTTGAAATTTCGTATGATGAAATTCCACCAATCTCCGTAGCGTCAACTGCTTGAACAGCGCCATATCCAAGCGTTGTTCTTTTTAGCTCGAAATATTGTGTGAAGTCATTATCTAACTTTATGTTTTTAACGCTTAAATCACGGCTGCTTTTTTGAACGAGCTTAAAGTTTGGACAAACAACAAGTGTTAAGTCTTTATAATAAGCATATTTATTGCCATCTATAACATAAAGAGTGAATGTGTATTGTGTAGGTTCGTAAACATCATTAAATGTCAACTTACCGTTTTCGAATTTTCCGACTTTATCGCTATTGACTACGAGTTCCTCATTCTTATATTTATCTATTTGATCCCATTTTACATATGTAAAATTTCCTTCTTCATCTGCTTCGCCAAGTCTAACTTTAACGTATTCATTAAGGTCGATTGGGAAAGCGGCATAAACGTAGATTGCTGTTGGATCAAAGTCTTCGTCTTTGTCTTCGTCGGCAACGCCTTTCTGGTCTTTTGTTTCGCCGTTTACTTTATATTCGCCATATTTGATGTTTGCAAAGTCCACTTTTTCTTCTGTTGCGTATTTTTTAATTGTGATGTCAAAAGTAAAGTTTAATGTCGAATCGCTGTTTGTTGCGACAAATGAAATTGTAACGTCATCGGCAAAGTTTTCTTTGATTTTAAAACTTTTAATTTCAGTCGTTGTTTCGCCAGTGGTGAACTCAATCATACCATTTAACGCGGCGCTTGATTCATCTTTAAGTCTAATTGTGTAATAATTTGGATCGTATTTTCCAGAAGTTACAAAAACATCAAGAAGTCCGTTTCGGGCGTCGTCATCTTCGCTTGTGTTTTTAAGGACGACCTCGTTACCCGCTTTGCCATCCATTGAGTATTTTGGATTTGCAAGGTTTTGTTCTGCGCCTTCAACTTCAATTCTTGTAACGCCAGTTGTTGAAACATTTAATGTAAAACTATATGACACGCTGCCCGCTGTGATTGTAACAATAATTCCGTTTTCAGTGCCTGTGCCGAATGTGATTTTCTTTTCGCTGTTGTCGGCAATTACGATTTTTGAGTTTGAAGATGAAATTGTGTAATCATATTTAAAAGCACGATCATAAACATCAGTGATCACTGTTTTATCTTCGCCGTTTATAAGTTCAGCAAACTGATTGATTGCGTTTTCGCCAGTGTATTCTACATCTGTTCCCTTAATTGAAATTGTGCTTGTGCCGTCGCTTGTCATGGTTTGAGTAACATCAAATGTTTGGCCTTTCAATGCTTCGTTTGCAATGCCTTTTGGACGTTGGTTGTAAACAACTACTCCCGCTTGCTTGTCGCCATCGGCAGGTTGAGCCGTCCAATCTAAAATTGCAACTGAGTTGTTGTATTCAACACGAACAAAGAATTTTGTTCCCAATTCTTCTGCGATGTTTACATCAGCCTTTGTTTTTACTGGGACAGTAACAACGTCGCCTGCAAGAGTCATTTCGCCAAATTCAAAAACGTCGCTCCCAACTCTGTCTTTGCCCGCAATGTCTTTGCTTGCATAGAAAGTGATTTTGCTTTTTTCGTTTTCAAAGATAGCAGCGTCGCCGGCTTCTTTTAATGTAAGCTTTAATTCAAACGCGTTTTCAACGCCTGTTGGAATTGCATAATAACTGCGGTCTTCTACAAAGTATTTTTCGTCGATTGAGTCGATTACAACTGACTTGAATCCTTGCAGAGTCTTTTTAACAGAAACTAAAACTTTTGAAGAGATTTTTTCAAGAGTGTAAGTTCCTGATGCGTTCATGATTGGATTGCCATATGCGTCAGTTCTAACTGTTGCAAAAACAAGGTTGAAGTCAATCGCTTCTTTTGCTACAAGTTGATAACTGTTGAGCAATGGGTAAAGTTTTTTGGTTTCTCCGCTTGAAATTGTATACATTCCTGCGCCGTCATCAGTAACAGCAACATAGTCGCCCATGTCCTTTCCGTCAGGGAAAGCGGCGTCATAATAAGCAAAGAAAACTCTCTTTGTATAAACGTTTTCTGATGGAACATGAGAGATTGTTCTTAAATCGTCTTTATATTCTGAAGAAAGAACGTTTCCGTTTTTGTCATAAACGATTGTCATTGAAATGCCAGATTCAACAATACCGGTTTCCCAATAAATGTCAGATTCAACATTTTCTTTTGATTGCATATAAACTTTGCGTTCGGTGGTGTCGTCAAAGATGTGTGTTACACCGTTTTCGTCTTGAACAAAAAGTTTAATTTCGGCAACGATTTCATATTCGCCGTTGGTTGAGATTTCCCAATATGCATGGTTAAGATTTTTAACGTTTGAATTGATTAAAACATATTCTTTTTCGTCGTAAATCTTGATTGCTCCGCCCTTAACTGTAACAAAGTTTGAAAGGTCGTTAATAATATCAAGTCCTGAGTTTGTATCTTTGATTGAGATAATTCTAAGTCCGACATTTTTAATCATAGATGAAAGGTCGTTGTCGTGAATGTCGCGAATTCTGATAGAAATTTCTTCATCGGCAAGAGTGCTCACTCCGGCTGAAACTCTAAACAACTTGTTGACAGTAAATTCAAATGGAGAACCTGCTGTTGGTTTGATTGAGAAGCTTCCGACATTGGCTTCAACAACGTCAACTTTGATTTGTGTTTTGATTGCTTTTTCAGCGGTTGACAAAACGCGGATTGCTTCGGTGTAAAGTGGAAGGCCAGCAAGTTCAGAATTATTAGCGTAAAATTCTGCTTGGTCTTCGGCTGAAGCGAATGTGTAGGCATTGATGATGTTGCCAGCTGAAGTTTCGTTCCCGGCTACGAAATAGATGTCGCCGTCATTGTAGTTTAATGTGATACCTTCGTTTGAAGAAGCTGATTCATAATAAATGTCTTTTTGTCTTTTTGTGGTGACTGCTTCGTTTTTATCGTCGCTGAACATATATTGGCTTGCTTCTGGATAGAAGGTTGGTTTTAAAATAAAGTTTGTGCCTTGTGAAATTTTGTTTGTGTCATCAGCTGTAAGTTTGTCGCCTGTTGTAGAGTTGTATGCTTCAAGTTTGATTTCCCCTACTGGCACGTCAACAGCAACTTGGATTTGCGATGAAGTGAGCGTGTTGTTTTGAGTTGTAACGATAAGGTGTGAGATTCCGCCTTTGTTTAACATATGTTCGTTGCTGTTAGAATCGAGATATGCTTCTTGAACAAGTTGAACATAAAATTCGTCATTGATTTTTACTTTTTGTGGGACGATGATAATTCCGTCTGAAATTTTTCCGTCTTCGGTTGTGGTTACTGAAACGCCTGATGCAAAGCTTAATGTGATTTCGTCTTGAGTAACGTTTTCGGTTGGAGTTGTGATTTTAAGTCTAAATTGCTTTACGGCTTCATATTGGGTCGTGGATAAATTATAAATGCCATCAACGTCATTTATTTCGATTGACTCTGGAGGTGTAACTTCAGGTTTGAATCCTGTTTTAAGATAGACAGCCAAAAATGAGCCGCCGATAGCCAGCACAATAACTGAGACTAAGATTAAAATGAGTTGCCAAGTTTTAGGCGCTTTAAGTTTCATAAATTATCTCCAACCTTTATTAAACTTTTGAAGGCGTTTGCAAAACACAAGACTAATTTATTGTTTGCATAATACTTCAATTTAATTATACTTTTTTTGACAAATTTTTCAAAGCAAAGTAAAAGGAAAAATAAAAAATAAAAAATATTTTTTTATTATATAAAAAATGTAAAAATAAATTAAAAAAACTTTTTATCGCCTTTAAATAAGCCTAAAAATCAATAATTTAATAAAAATGATTAAAAAATAACGAAAAAATAATAAAAATCAATTAAAAATCATTAAATTATTGACAATTTATAATATTTAGTCCATAATGATTTTGTTTAAAAGGAAATAAAGACATGATTCAAGTAAACAACGTATCACTCGCATTCGGCGGCAGAACTCTTTATAAAGATGTCAATTTGAAGTTTACAAAAGGCAACTGCTATGGCATCATCGGAGCAAACGGCGCCGGCAAATCAACCTTCTTAAAAATTCTCACCGGTGAATTAGAACCAAACACTGGCGATGTTTTTATCACGCCTGGCGAAAGAATGAGCGTGTTGCAACAAAACCAAAACGCATTTGACAACGAAACCGTTCTTGACACAGTTTTACTTGGACACAAGCGTTTGATGGACATTCAAAAAGAAAAAGACGCTCTTTATGCTAAACCTGACTTCACTGAAGAAGACGGAATCAAAGCCGGCGAACTTGAAACAGAATTTGCCGAACTTGGCGGATGGGAAGCAGAAAGCGAAGCCAAAAACCTTTTGCAAGGCATGGGCGTGACTGATGAAATTTATTATTCACTTATGCGCGACGTCGATCCAAAAGTAAAAGTCAAAGTTTTGCTTGCTCAGGCATTGTTTGGAAATCCTGACATTTTGATTTTGGACGAACCAACCAACAACCTTGACTTCAAAACTGCCGTTTGGCTTGAAAATTTCTTGCTTGACTTTGAAAATATCGTAATTATCGTGTCCCACAACCGTCACTTCTTAAATAAAGTCTGCACAAACATATGTGACGTAGACTTCGGTCAGATAAATATGTTTATCGGAAACTACGACTTCTGGTATCAATCAAGCCAACTTATCGCACGCCAACTTAAAGACCAAAACAAAAAGGCCGAACAACGCGCAAAAGAATTGAAAGAATTTATCGCTCGTTTCTCTGCCAACGCTTCAAAATCAAAACAAGCAACCAGCAGAAAGCGCGAACTTGAAAAATTGACAATCGAAGATATTAAACCTTCATCAAGAAAATATCCTTACATCGACTTCAGATTCGACCAAGAAATCGGAAAAGAAATTTTAAAAGTTACAAACCTTACTAAAAAGGGAATGTTTAAAAACCTTTCTTTTAATGTAGAAAAAGACCAAAAAATCGCATTTTTTGCAAAAAACAGCCAAGTTATCACAACTTTATTTAATATTTTAATGGGAAAAGAACAAGCGGACAGCGGTTCAATTCATATCGGCAAAACAATCACAATTTCATATCTCCCACAAGACAACCGTGAATATTTTGAAAACTGCACCCTGTCAATAGTTGACTGGCTCAGACAATTTTCAAAAGACCAAAACGAAACTTACATCAGAAGTTGGCTTGGAAGAATGCTTTTCACCGGCGAAGAAAACCTTAAACCTGTAAATGTTCTTTCTGGTGGCGAACGCGTAAGATGTATGTTTGCAAAAATGATGCTTAAGGGCGCAAATGTAATCATCATGGACGAACCTACAAACCACCTTGACCTTGAAAGCATCACATCACTTAACACTGGAATGCAAAACTTTAAAGGCCCACTCCTTTTCACATCGCACGACCAAGAAATCATTGAAACAGTTGCAAATCGCATAATCGACATTAAAAGCGAAGACGAAATTGTTTATTTCAACGGAACATACGAAGAATACATGCAAAAACAAAAATAAAATCAAAAATAACAAAAATAAGAAGGAAAATAATCCTTCTTTTTTGTTTTAATTAAATTTTAATTGACAAAAAGATAAATTAAACATATAATCAGTCATGTAATTTAATCTTCGTGATGAAAAGGTTGGAATCTTGGAGCGAAGCGCCGCCAGCGAAACGGCAAACGAAGGCAAGGCAACTTGCGAATTAGGGTGGAACAGCGACCAATCAATCGCCCCTATGCTGAAAATCGGCATAGGGCTTTTTTATTTAAACCCATGCCTTAAAAAAGGAGAAAAATTATGAAAGCAACAATGGACAAAATCGTAAATCTCTGCAAAGGCAGAGGCTTCATCTTCCCAGGAAGTGAAATTTATGGCGGACTTGCAAACGCGTGGGACTACGGCCCTCTTGGTGTGCAAATGAAAAACAACATCAAAGCCGCTTGGTGGAAAAAGTTTGTGCAAGAAAACCCATACAACGTTGGGCTTGACTGCTCAATCTTGATGAACCCAACCGTTTGGCAAGCAAGCGGACACTTGGGCGGATTTTCAGACCCACTTATGGACTGCAAAAACTGCAAAGCACGTCACCGCGCCGACAATCTTATTGAAGAATACATGAAGAAAAAAGGAATCGAAGAAAACATCGCCGGCTGGAGCAACGAACAACTTGAAAACTACATTAAAGAAAAATCAATCGTCTGCCCTATCTGTGGAAAATCTGACTTTACTCCAATCAGAAAGTTTAACCTTATGTTTAAAACATTCCAAGGCGTAACCGAAGATTCAAGTTCAACAATCTATCTTCGTCCAGAAACCGCACAAGGAATATTCGTAAACTTCAAAAATGTTCAACGTTCAACAAGAAAGCGTGTGCCTTTCGGAATCGGTCAAATCGGCAAAAGTTTCAGAAACGAAATCACTCCAGGAAACTTCATCTTCCGTGTTCGTGAATTCGAACAAATGGAACTCGAATTTTTCTGCCAACCAGGCACAGACCTTGAATGGTTTAATTATTGGAAAAACTTCTGCCACAACTGGCTGCTTGAAATCGGAATTAAAGATGAAAATCTTAAACTTCGCGACCACGACCAAGAAGAGCTTTGCTTCTATTCAAAAGCAACAACCGACTTCGAATTTAAATTCCCATTCGGCTGGGGCGAACTTTGGGGCGTAGCCGACCGCACAGATTATGACCTTTCACAACACGCAAAATTCAGCGGAAAAGATTTAACTTATCAAGATCCAGTAACAAACGAAAAATACATTCCATATGTAATCGAACCATCACTCGGTGTAGAAAGACTTATGCTTGCATATCTTTGCAACGCCTATGATGAAGAACAACTTGAAAACGGCGAAAGCAGAGTTGTAATGCACTTCCACCCTGCAATCGCTCCATACAAAGTTGCAATCCTTCCACTTCAAAAGAATCTTTCTGAAAAAGCCCGCACAATTTATGAACAACTCAGCAAACACTTTATGGTTGATTATGACGAAGCAGGCTCAATCGGAAAGCGTTATCGCCGTGAAGACGAAATCGGAACTCCACTTTGCGTAACAGTTGACTTTGACACACTTGAAAACGATACTGTTACTGTTCGTGACCGCGACACAATGCAACAAATCCGTCTTCATGTCGACGAACTTAAAGATTATATTTCAAATAAAATTGAATTATAACAGCACTCGCAAATTCAATCTCAAAACACACACATTAAAAAATGCGGACATCAGCCCGCATTTTTATTTTTTGTTTTAATCTTCTTTTCCTACTAAATAATCTAAACTAACTTTAAAATAATTTGAAAGCGAAATAAGAGATGACATAGTTGGTTCGCGCTTCCCCGATTCCCACAAACTGATTATGCCATTACTTACACCAATCGCTTCTGCAAGTTCAACTTGTCCGACATTCGCTTCTTGGCGCAACATTTTTAAAATATCTTTAAATTTGTTTTCCATACTTATATTTTCTTACAAAAGTTAGAAAAATACTTGACTTCTTACAAATGTAAGAATATAATTTTTTTTGTAAGCACTCAATGTTAGGAATTTGCATGTATCCGTGCTATACAGAACAAAGGAACATGTCCTATACTATATTTTATAAAGGATTAAAAAATATGAAAGAATTAAAAGTATCAAAAATAACAGTTCTTGATTGGGTAAAGTTTGCATTAACAACGGAAAATGAAGCAGACAGACAAAAAGCAATTAAGCAACTTTCGCCTTTTGGAATCAGCACCAAAAGAGATTGTTTAGCTTATTTAACAAAAAGCAAAGAATTATTACTAAATAGAAAAAACATATTTGACAATACCACTAGCCCCGATGTTGAAATGCTATTTGAAAAATATTGCCAAGCAAAAAACCAAAATTTTACTGATGCGCAAAGTCGACAAGTTGCCATCAATGACGCTTTAATTGGCAATACACAACAAGAAGATATGGATTATGGTAAATTGCATGCATATTTATTATCATATGCTGAAAAATGGCGTAAAAGGGTTTTGACTAAGCTCGATGAAAGAATGCCAGCTTATGCTGGAGATCCTGATTATAAAAAAATACAGGATTTTTATAAATATCTGCAAAGTTCAGATTTTAATATTCCTTTTAATCCAAATATGCCATTAAAAGGCATCTTGACGGCTAACGATTTAGAAGAAAAGTTTGATGAAGTTAAAAAACTTCAAATGTTTAAAAATTTAAGATTACCATTTACTTTACAAAATGGCAACAATGAATATATTCATGTAACTTCTATCAATAAAAATTTAGAAGGCGTGACCGCAAGATTATATTTAAACATAAAATCAAATAACAGAGTTCAATTGATGATGATGTTAAAAGAAGAATGTGAAAAAGCTGGAATTAATTTTTATGGAAAATTTTGTGGAAACAATTCAACTCGCAATGACAACTTTCTAGTTTACACTAATTACGCTGAAATTAATGATGTTTGCAAAATCCTAAACAGAGCAAAATCTCAAGTTCCTGAATTATTTGAAGGCGCAGAAAATCTTGCACCGATATGGGGGAAAATGTCTAACAATGAATTTGTTGGCGTTGGTGAAGAACCTATGTCTCTTTTAAGTGGAAAAGGAAGTTCTTATAGTTCTATAAGAAAATCAATCTTTGACGAATATATAAAAGAACATGGCCAAACTTTTGATTATGAAGAAATGAAAGATGTTTGTAGATCTTATGGTGTTTCAATAGATAACTTCTCATTTACAATGGATACTTTCGCAAAATGTTCAACTAAAGAAAAATTCATTGCCGAAATTCAAGATATTAACAAAACATATAATAAAGCGATGCAAATGGAAACATCTGCAACAGTATAAACTACATAATTAATCTATCTGCACAAACGCAATATATAAAAAGAGCATATTCTAGGACAACCCTAAAATATGCTCTTTATTTTTCAGAAAATACTGATCGTTTCAAACGGCGTTGACGAAAGTTTGCATTTTTTATTTTAATCATTATTTGATTGAGTGTTTTCCACTTCCCCAGCATTTTCATTTTTAAACTTTGCCATATCTATACAATAAAACATAAATGACAATAGCAATAATGATATGCTTCCAGCAAATGATCCTGTTGCTAACAAACCAAAATCCGATAATATAAATGAGAACGTTGCAAAGCAAACTATCGCTAAATCTAAAATTCTTAAAACCTTAAAACTTGCTATGTTTTTCTTGAAAGTTGTTGTTGAGTCTTTTGAAACTGCAGAAAATGCTATTGCAGAAATTATAAGCCCAATAAATTCTATCATTATACTAATTGAACAAACCGTAACCAAAACCAACATAAGCGTTTTTGTATATTCGTCTTCTGCTGATGTAAGCGTAGGCATAACTTTAACGCAATTTATTATTACAGCAAGATTCGTTACCATGCCTATAAAAAAATAAATAACATTTATAATAGTTGCCCAAAGACTAAATTTATATTTCATCTTCCCTTCTCCTATTATAGGATTATAAATATATTATTCTTAAAGGTCAAGCGTTTTTTATTTTCCAAACATTTTAGTTTTGCGCACAAGCCCGCTCCAACCAAACAGCAATCGAACAAGATCGCTCCAATATGTTAGGCGTGCCGCATTCAAGATTTTTTTCACGTCTTTCATCTGCGCATCAGGGATGAATTCGTCAAGCATTTTTATTGCGCGCGACGATGCATCTTTTTCAATCGAAATTATAAACAGTTTGATTATCACCGCAAACAAGAAAATCCCTGCTGCCACTCCCCCAATGATGAACGCATATGTCTGCAAATTTTGGAAGAATATCAAAACAACAAATGCTAAAATAAGCGGCAAAAACAATTTTCCAACAATCCAGCCTATTGTGCGCATAGCGTTTAAGGCTTTAACCTTTTTGCTTTCTTTGTCTTGCAACGCGTGACCCAATTCGTGCGCTGCAACTGCAAACGCTCCAACCGATGTCGAGCCGAGTGTTTTGTCGGTCAAAATCAATGTTTTATTTTTGGAAGCATATGCGTCCCCGAAAACTTTTTTAGTTCTTGAAATTTTAAGTTTTCCATCAAAGTGTGCAAAATTTTGTTCGGTTACAAATTCCAGCACAGACACATGCGCGTTTGCTGAAATTGAAAACGCTTTTTCGTAAGCGTCAGCAAACTTATCGCCTGCGTAATTGCCAACAGCAAGCAGTGCACTAATCGCAGCCACAATCGCAACAACAATAACAATAATAATCCAAAGTTCCATGTTGTTATTTTAGCATTTTACGAGCAATTTATCAAGTGATTAAAATTATTGTATCGCCTTTAGCGACCTTTGTCCCCGCAGGTGGAAGTTGCTTCAAAACAATTCCGCCTTCGCCGTCGGTTTCAAACGAAATTCCCAACTTTTTAAGTTCAATCGCCGCATCGGTCAAAGTTTTTCCGACCAAATCAGGCATTTCTACAAGTTCGATGACGGTTGTTTCGTTTTGTTTTTTAATGTCGAGATATTTAAAAATGCCGCTGAAAATTTCTTTGCCGTAAGGCGCTGCAACAACGCTTCCGTAATACGCGCCCGCACTCGGTTCGTCAACCATAACCATCACAAGATAGTCCGGATCGGTGGCTGGGAAAGTTCCGATAAAACTTGAAATATACTTGCCCTGCGCGATGTGCCCGGTGGCGTCGTATTTTTGCGCCGTTCCCGTTTTGCCGCCGACGTCATAACCTTCCACAAAAGTATAGTCGCCGTGCTTGTTGGTGGCCTTTGACAGCAGTTTGCAAACCCTTTGCGAAGTCGACTCTGAAACAACTTGGCGCTTAACTTCGCGGCTGGAATGATAAATTTGGTTTCCAAAAACATCGACCGCCTCGCTGACAATAGTCGGTGTGGTCAATTTTCCGCCGTTAACTATGCCGTCAACAGCGGTGAGCAGTTGAATAGGCGTAACCGCTACCGCGTGTCCGAACCCCATACGCGCAAGGTCGACGCGCTTGACGATAGATTTGTCCATCAAAATGCCGCCGACTTCGCCCGCCAGCGAAATCCCCGTCTTTTGCCCGAGCCCAAACTTTTGCATATAATCATAAAACTTATCAACGCCCAGTCGCATAGCCAATTCCATGAACACGCAGTTGCACGAATTGGCAAGCCCCTCTTGCAAATCCTGCGACCCATGTCCGATACTGCGCCAGCATCTAATCTTAACCCCGTCAATAACGCGCGACCCGCCGCAATAAAATCTGTCGTTTTCGCTGACGACGCCCTCTTCAAGCGCAGCGGCAAGCGTGAGAATTTTAAAAGTCGAACCAGGTTCGTAAACATCGGTGATCGCCTTAATTTTTGACTCATCAAACAGTTTAGCAATGTCGTCACGCGGAATATTGTTAAGGTCAAAACTAGGCTTAGTCGAAATCGCCAAAACTTCGGCCGTCTTGGCATTCATCACCAGCCCGGTCGCATTTTTCGCTTTTTGTTCGGTCATGATTTTTTCAAGCGCCTGCTCTAAAATCAGTTGAATTTTCGAATCGACGGTCAGCCTAATGTCCGCGCCCTTTGTCGCCGGAACATAATATCTCAGCGCACCGCCGATTTCCTTCCCCTGCAAGTCACTTTGCGTAAAAGAATAACCATCCGCGCCCTTCAAAAGCGCATCGAACTGCGCCTCAATCCCGCTTTGCCCCGCGTTGTCAACGCTGACAAACCCAAGCGTCTGCGAAAGCAAATTTCCGTAAGTGTAATAACGCCCGACGCTCTCAGCAAGATAAACGCCGCTGAATTTTTGTCGATAAATCTCTTCGGCGACATCGGCAGAAACCTGCAACTTGATAAGCACTTCAGAGATATTTTTTTTGATGACCTTTTCAAAAACTTTCAAATAGTTGAGCGATAAAATGTCCGACAAAAACTTACTGACTTGTTCGGGATTTTCAATCTCGCGCCCGCGCACATAAACGTTGTAGGTTGTATAACTCGTCGCTAGGCGCGACCCCGTTGCATCATAAATATCGCCGCGCGGAGCAGTGATTGCCAGATCTCTTGTCCACTGCGAAGTCGCTTTGAGTTGCAAATCTTTTCCGTTTATGATTTGCACGACAAAAAGGCGCACAGACAGCGCACAAAAAAGAAAGGTCACCAGCAGCGAAAGCGCGAGTAACCTTTTTTTGAACGAATGAAGAGAGAAAGGGTTGGTCAAAGGTTAACCTCCAAAGAACCCCGATAAATACTTGCAAAATCTATCAAACCAGTTTGACTGTTTTTTCATCTGGTCGGGACGCATAAGGTCGGTAGGAAAAGTTTCGATTAGTTCGGCAGTCTTGTTTCCCGAGTCGACGGAGTAGATTTTTTGCATGAGTTTTGCTGCGTTGATCGAGTAAGAAGATTGCGCAGCGTTGTAAGCGTTGATTGAATCTGCCAGTTCGACACCGGTAAACGCGCCGAGCCCGACAACCAGTCCAATCAAAACAGCAGCGATGACGATTTTGAAAACGGATTTTTTAGGTTTAGGCTGTTTTTTCTCGACTGATTTTTCGAGTTTAAGAATGCGTTTTTTCTTTTCGGGAGTCACGTCAGGCAGCAAATCATAGTTCGGGGTTTCGATAACAATGTTTTCAGTTTTAGGAGACTCAACTTGAGCCTTGATAGAAGAAAGGTTGATTTTTTTACTCGCTTTTTCGAGTTTTTGTTCAACCTCAACATCTTTTTCAAGCAAAAGAATGTCTCTCTCTTTCATATGTATTCGAAACTCCTTTTCGATATGACGATTGTCAACGGAATGGGCAACGCAATAGCCGTTGCATGATGGCTGGCAAAGCCAGCATTTAATGCAGCATTTTATATGCTTGTCTTGCTTATTTATCAATAAAATGTGCGATGCTAAACTTTTTCGGGGAAGGGCTTTGCCCGGCGAAAACAGTTTAGCGCGCCCTGATGCAACGCCGAAAGCGCCCGGGGCGCGTCAAGTTGCGGGAAAGGGGCACGTGGGGAAAACTGAATTTTAGCGGTTGCCCGCGCCTAGCGGGTGTGGCCGCGTTTAAAATTTGGTTGTCCCCGCGAATGTCTTAGTGCATCCACGACGTATCTTCTTCTTCGTCTTCAACGAAGTTTGATATGCTTGTATAGAACGCATAGTTGGTTGTTGTGTCGTTTGGTCGCTTTGCAACGCTGTATGCTATTTCAAGATAACTGCAATCAAACTTGCTTTCATCCAAAACACCATACGCGTTGTATGATGAGCCTTCAAGAACTTTGTAATATCTTCTTGCATCGGTCAATCCCGAAATTGTAATCACACGTTGCTCTTTTGTTGTTTTAAGCGCGTCAGGTGTGTTGAACTTTCCGATTTTTACAGGTTCGCCAAATGTGTATTGTTTTAGGGTTGGCTCAAACTCAAATTCAATCGTGCTTGTTCCCCCGACATCAACAGGGCCATCTTTAACACGAACCCTTTTTTGTATTTCATGAATTGGCGAGCCGTCACCTTTGTTCCAACGAATCGAAACAGTAATGTCCAAAAACTTTTCAGGGTCATAAATGTCGTCGCCGTCGTTGCCTGCGTCATATTTAATGTCAATCCAAATGTCAGTAACCGTTGTTTCGCGGCTTGGCACAATCACTGCACTTTGATATTCATATGGTTGTTTATTTTTAAATGGGTCACCACTTCCAAACTTTGAGAAGAAGGTTGTATATGGATAGTCGACAACTTCAGATGCAATGTATGCGTCGTCGATTTTTGTGTCAGTTGTTGGGTCGTCTTTATTTGCCTTTCCGATTGTTGTCAACTTTCCGCAATAGTCAACTATGGCAGTGACAACATCTTCGTAATAATAGTTTACTTGCTTTTTTATGCCATCAACTGTATATTCTGACAATGCTTGTTCACCGATGACATTTTCGAGAATGTATTTTACAATGTCTTTTTTGTTTTTGGTTGTAAGACCAACGTAAGAGCCAAGACGATTGAATGTTGATTTAATGTCTTCAACAGCAACTTCGGCACTTGTCTTTCCGTTTACGCCAGCAGTTGCAGAGTAGCCGTCAATAGTGACAACCGGCGCACCGTTCTCACCCGTGTAAGTCACTTTCATATTTCTAGGAGTAATCCCCAGCACTATATTGTAAATAGCATATTCCAATGCACGGTTATAGTCAGCGTTGTTTTTCGTTTGATTTCCAATAAATGTTTCTGAAAAAATCGATGGGCTAAATACTTTCCTATTATCATCGCCATTGTAATATGTTTGAAATGTTTCAAAATCCAATTTTTTTTCATCGCTCGGCTCGAATTTTATAACCGGACGAGTTGATGTGCTCCCAGATTGATTTTGTCCGTATCTTAATATCCATGGCAAATAATTCTCATTCGTGTGCAGTAAACTCCAATTCCAACCCCTTTGATAATCAGCCGCTATGTCGTAATACACAATAGTAGGAACGCCGTCAACAACTTCGGCTTCTTCCAACTTTTCAGTTGTGTCTTTACTTTCTGCCTTTTTATAATAAGGTGTAACATTCACGATTTGATAACGCAAAGCATCATACCAATAAAGATAACTATCTTTGTTGGCACTTTCAAAATCTTGTGCCAATTCATTCATTTTTTCATTGTTTGTATTTTGATATATTTCGTCAAAAATATTTGGATTGTTATAAGTAAAATTTCCATATACATAAAACAAGTATGTTAAAATGTCAGTCCCAAAATTGTAATAATATTCTCTGTTTGTTCCTTCTCCGCCATCTTTATCAGTAACATTGCCATTAAAGTCGTATGACAAAGGCTTGCGGAGCACCTTAACATAGTCAACCGAAATTCCGCCGGTCATTTCTTCTTTCTTTTCTTCATCATCGGTGTCTGGGTCAGAATCGTCGTCGTCATCGTCGTCATCATCGTCAGTTGCTGGCTTATGGTCTGGGTGAGTTGGCGGTGGATCTGACGTGCCAATTTCGGTGTCTTGTTTTGGTGGAGTTGGTTTTAATCCGTCAAAAACACTGCATCCGACTGTGCAAGTAAAACAAAACACACTCATCAGCATTGCCAAGATTGCACGAGAAAAAAATGTTTTAATTTTTGTTTTCACACTTTTATGATATATCATTTTGCATAAAAAAACAAATTATTTTGCCTTTCAACAAAAAAACACTCTTTTAAAAGAGTGCTTTTTTATTTTTATCTTGAAATTGAATCTTCTTCTTTATTTCTAAAGTATGCTGATAAAGCAGCCGCTGCTATATCGGTATGTTCGCCTTCATATGAGATTCTCAATTTCGATGTTGTGCTTGCTGTGTTGCCTTCTTGTCCAGCAATTACTGGATTGTTTACAACTTCTGTGCTTTTTGACACAATTTTATATTGTGAATTTTCTTCACCTGTTAAGAATGAGTTGTAAAGACTTTCGTTTGTCGATGTTGTATAATATGGAACATATATTGTATCAGTTTTAATTGTAATTGTTCCATTTTCTTTGTAAACAACTGTTGCGTCAAATTGTGAATAGTAACCGGTATTGAACATTTTCTTAGAATCAATTAATCTGGATCCCATTGCTCCAACGTATGTAGCAATTACTTCTTTGTCTGAGCAAAGTTTTGTACCAAAAGCTTCTTTATCAACTGAATCTGTTGTGTCAACCAATATGTTTTTACCTGAAAATACATTTGAATTCAATCCGTTAAAAACTTCTTTTTCACTTTCTAAGTTCGCCTTAAATGAAGCTAAGTCTGTTTTTAAAGTAGTTTCTTCTACGCTTCCAACTTCAATTTTTTCTGACATGAACTTATTTTCAACATATTGTTTAAAGTCTGCCGACATTTCTTCGTATCTACTTATATACTGAGATATTATATCATAATTTGAACCTTTGTATGGCGTTTTTTCGAGTCTGGTTCTTCCTAGGCTGTCAACTGTCTCCGCATATAAAACAAATGTCCCATTGTCTACTGAATACATTATTAATTTCGCATTCGTTACATAATCATAAATATTCGAAAGATTATTTTCAAGTAATTTTGTTGGAGAAGCAAGAGTATAACCATTGCCAAAGATTTCGTTGTAAACTGTATCAAAATCTACATATTCAATAATTGGTTTTTCTTCAAGGGCTGGGGCTTCGTATTTTTTACTTGGGTCGATTGTGCGTGTTGTTTGGCTGAATCCCTTTCCGCTTGCAATGACATCTTCGATTTCCTTATTGGTCATATTTTCTTTTCCGTCAACCGAAAAAACTATGTCATAAAGCTTTCCGTCTTTGCCTACTAATGCAACAACCGTTCCGTCTTCACGAACTTCGCTGCTTACTGCAAAGTCATATTTGCCTGTTAATGATTCTGGAAGTTTGATGCTAGAAACATTTGCAAAGATTTCGTTTACTCTTTCAGGTGTGATTTCACTGATTTGGTCAATTTCGTTTAAGATTGTTTGAACTGCTTGTGTGAATTTTGCATCAACTGTGTCTTTTTGGTCTTTTTCAACTTTTTGGTCAGCAGTGTAGCCTGATTTTTCATAAACTACTGTTGCTGCATCTTTGCCACGAAGTTCAGCAAGCAAGGCGTCTTCATAATAAATAGTTACAGCCTTTTCGCCATTGATTATTGCAACAACTGTTGCAGCGTCTGCCTTTTTAGAATCAAAGTGCAAGTCGGTGATTTTAACATCTTTTGTTGAAACATTAAATTGATTTGCAACGTTTTGTTCGATTTCATTGAAAATTGCATTTGTCAAGTTAAGATTTTTGTATGCAGTGTTTTCTTCAAGAATTTGTGATGCAGTGTATGATGTGTCAGGGCCTGGTGTAGGTGTTGGAGTAGGTGTAGGTGTTGGTGTTTGTCCTGGCTTGTTGCACGCTGAAAATGAAAAAGCAGTTGTTGCAATAGCAGCGACAGTTACTGCTTTAACAAATCCTTGTTTTGTAAAAACGTTTCTAAATTTTTGAACTAGTTTATCCCATAATTTCATTAGAGATTCCCTCCTATTGTTATTAAATTCTAGCACACTTTTAAGTGAATTTCAATAGTTTATTGAAAAAATTGTTGTAAAAAACGCGGTGTTTAGATTGTTTTTGTCTAAAATCTTTCAAAAACACGCAATTTTGCCGAGTGCGAGCGGTCGTTGCGCTGCAATTCTTCGGCGCTGGCGGTGATTGGCTTTTTGTTTATCAACTTGCCTTTTGCCTTGTGGTGGCAGATGCAGACTGGTGTTTTTGGTGGGCAGATGCAGTCTGTGACGGCGTCTTTTAGCACATTTTTTATGATGCGGTCTTCAAGGCTGTGAAAACTTATCACAGCAAGGCGGCCACCTGGGGCGAGCAGGTCGACAAAGTCTTCAACTGCTTGGCTTAAAATGTCAAGTTCGCCGTTCACTTCAATTCGTATTGCCTGAAAGGTCTTTTTGCTGACGCCACCCTTCCCGTAAATTATCTTTTTAGGAAACGCGCTTTCGATTATCTCTTTAAGTTGCAATGTTGTTTCAATCGGAGCGGTTTGTCGGGCTTTGACGATTGCCGCTGCGATTTTTGGAGCGAAACTTTCTTCGCCATACTTAAAAATGATGTCGCGAAGTTGTGTTTGCGAATAGCCGTTGACAACGTCGTAGGCGCTTTTTGTTTGGTTGCGGTTCATGCGCATGTCGAGTGCGCCGTCGTGGAGAAAACTAAAACCACGCTCGGCGGTGTCGATTTGATAACTGCTTACGCCAAGGTCGGCCAAAATTCCGTCAACCTTGGTTATGCCAGCGCGGAGCAAGGTGGATTTTGCGTCTTTAAAGTTTTCGTTGAAAAACGTAACGCATGAAAAAGGCGAAAGCCGCCTTTTGCTTGCTTCAATCGCGTCGCTGTCTTGGTCAAAGCAGATTAGTCTGCCGCCCTTGCCTAGTCGCTTCGCAATTTCGCTGCTGTGGCCTCCGCCCCCGCACGTCATATCAACATACACTCCGTCTGGGCGTATGTTTAATGCGTCGATGCATTCGTGCAATAATACTGGTATGTGTTGAAATTCTGTCAAACTGTTTCTCCAATAAGTGTTTTGAATTGTGCAATGATGTCGCGATCTATTTCGCTGTCCGCTTCAAGTTCGGCTATCTTTGCATCAAAGTATGTCTTTTGTTCGGTTGTGAGCGATGCGTCAACTTCAAGTGAGTTTGCAAGCGCAAGTATCTCTTTCGCGCTTTCTTGGTTGGCTTTTACTGCGCTCATGAGCGCGTCAACTGACGCCGTGTCTTTGTTGCCGTCGATTGCAACGTTTTTAAACGCTTCGGCAAATGCGTTGGCTTGTTTTGTCATGTTGATAAACTTAAACATGTCGTTAAAGTTGATTTCGTAGATGTTTGCCGCTTTGAATACGTCAAGGAAGGTGATGTTGAATTCGCTTTCCGCTTTTGCTATCATTGCGTTGAACATTGATTTTGTCACGCCCGCTGTTGCCTTGCCTTGCAGTTCGATGCGGTATGCGTTTTGTTTCATTTGTTCAAGAAGGTTGCCAAGCAAGATTTCGTCAATGTCTTCAAGGTTTGTCATTGTCGCGCTGGCGTTGTAAATCTTAACAAATGTTTTTATGATTGTTGTAAATTCTGATGCTTGGCTGTCTTCGCCCGTAAATGACGCTGGGTTAAGCAACATTGAAACTGCGCCGTCGCCGGTCACGTCTTTGATTGTGCTTACGACAATGCCAGCGAGTTGGTCGCGAAGCGGTTGCAAACTCTTTGCTGTCAGCACTGGTGGCATAACTTTGTCGAGCGTTGCGTCATCAAGTTTTTTAACAACTTCTTTCATGTCGCCGTCTTCGGTCAACAAATAGTCAAGCATGGTTTGTTTGGTCTCTTCGTCAAAATATTTGCTTTCGAGTTCGGTTATCACAACTGTGAGTTGTGGAAGGTCGCTTGCCCAGTTTGCATATGATGCTGCCCAGTCGTTTTCAACTTCTAAAAGTGAGAAGTCAACCACGCCGGTTGTTTTGCTGCCGTCTATGATTGGTGTGAATATTTTGTCTTGAAGCGCTGTCACTTTGTAAAGTGGAAGCAGAACGTCGCTCATGAATGTTGAATATGCGGTGTCTGTTTTTTCACTTACAAGTCTTTGCGCAAACTTTTTGAGTATGCTGTTGAAGTTTACTTCGCCGTGCATGTCGTCGTAGATGTCAAGCGATATGAGTTTTTCAATCGATGGTGACATAAACTCAAACACGCCTTTGTAGGTTTCAATTGACTCGCCTTTCACGTCTTTTAAGTCGGCAAGTCCAAATTTGTTTAACACTCTTGGCATGAGTTTGTTGCCGTCGGTGTCGGACATGAACTCTAAGTTGTCGATGCAGTCAATCATGTTTCCAAATCTAGAAAGGATTTGTGGAACGTCGTTTTTAAGTTTTAATATCGTCATAAAGTCGCTTGTGATGTCGCCAAGGGCTACGTCTTGCTTTTCAATCATGCCGTTGATTTTGCCAACTTCGACGATTGTGTTTTTAACTTTTGTTTTCAAGCCGTCCCAGTCGGTTATGTTTGTATTGGCATCGGCAAGGATGTTGCCCAGTTCTTCATCCGAAACTTTTGTGAACACTGTTTTAAGTGCTGGTGAAAGCGCGTCACGAACTACGTTTAAGTCAAACAAGTTGTTGACCGCATTTGTAAGAACTTCGTCATAATTGTCGACCAAAACTGTTATCGAACTGAGCGTGCTTTTTTTGCCGACAACTTCTTGCAAATATCCCGATTTGCCCGCGCCGCTGATTGTGTAATAAATTTTGTCAATGTCAGGTTTGAAATATTCGGCGTATTTGTCGTTTGCCGAGATTGCTACGCTGACGTTTTTGAGTATGCCTTCATACTCTTTTAAGTCTGGAATAATCTTTACTAAGGTTTCGTAGTTTGTGATTGATTCGCCGATAATGTTTAAAACTACACTGTTGTAAAGTGAATTGCTTGTAACCGACTCATACGTCTTGTCAAGTTTTTCCCAGTCAATGCTGTCAAGGTCTTCGGCGTTGATGATTGCTGAAATATCTGTGTAAAGTGTGTAATAGTTGTTAAGTTCGCTTCTGAATTTGATTCGCTCGCCGTTGATTTCAACTTTGGCTACTTCGTCAAACATAAAGTCGTCCATGCCCGCCACGCCGTTAAGCACTCCAAGCGCGCTTTTGTTGACGCCGTGAACAATGTTTTTCACAACTGGTGGAAGCGATTCTAAAAAGCCTTTGTTTTCTTCGTCGCTGCTTGTGTCTCCGCTTTCGCCCGTGCCCGCGCCTGCGTCTGTGCTTGCGCCGTCGTCTTCGCCAACGATTTCAACAGCGGCTGAAACTTCGGTTGTATGCGCAGGGATTATTTGATCTGCAAATTTAACAGCACTTGTCAGTGGCATAAACATAACTAAAACAAGTGCAAACATTTTAAATGTGCTTATAAGTCCGCCGACCCAACGATTGCGTTTGAGCCCGAGTTCTTTTTCTTTCTTTTTTGATTTGAAAACAAGCGAAATAAGTTTGTAAACAATATAAACAATAAGACGTATAACAAGGTTGAGCACCAAGAACACAACGGCCGCCATCAAAACGACTGGAAGTTTTTCAAGCAACTGCATCGTGCTTGGAGAGTTGTCGATTAAATTGGCAACGTCTTCATTTTCTGAAAGCATATTGACAATGAAAGTTTGAAGCGATGTTGTTTCGCCATTTGCTGTCACTTGAATTCCTAAAATTGCGTTTGTTACAACAGGCGTAATAAGTGCCACGATAATAATTCCCGCAATGGTGATTCCCAGTTCAAGCGATGAGCGTTTAACGCCGCGAATAAAGCCCTCCAAAAAGCCGAGCCCTAGCAACACAAAAAACACTACATCGATAATTGCAATAATTGCGCCTGCTGACATGATTCCCTCCGATATTTTTATTTAACTTTATTTTAATACAAATTTAATTTTTTACAAAGTAAAAGTCTTATTTATTATTTTTAAAACACGCTTCTCCGCTGCAAAAAATGTAAAAACCTAAACTATTATATCGTTTTGTTAAGTTTTGCACTTTGCAAAAGTTTTTCCATGTCACGATCGCTTTTCAAAATGATAAATTTTTTATCTGGATATTTTTTCATAAGCGGTTTAAATTGTTTGCCATAATCCTTTTTAAAATTCAAAACGTGACGGACAAACTCGATGTCAAGTTTTTCGTCGCAACCCTCCGCCCTGTCAACGCGGTCTTTATTTTGATTTTCGTCATATCTTTTAAAAATGCGTTTTAAACAAGTGAGCGTTGAATAGTTAAGCCAAATCACGGCGTCGGCTTGCTGAGTTCGCATTTCAAGCGTCGACGAATAGTTGCCGTCCAAAATCCATTTGTCATTTGACATGATGTGATTAAGCGTTGCGCGCCACTCTTCTTTTGAAGGTTTTTGCCAGTTTGGCTTGTGATAGATTTTGTCCAAATGATAAATTGGCAAATCCAGCACTTCCCCAAGTTTAAGCGCCAGCGTAGTTTTGCCCGATCCGGGACACCCCACTATGATGATTTTTTTAATTTTTTCCATTTTTTAGCCTCCTTTTAGAAAAAATTTTTTATGTAAACTAAAAAATCACACCTACCTATTCGTAGATGTGATTTCGCTTACTCCTGTTTTTGTCCACACTCTTTGCAGAATGCTGAATCTCTGTCAATCTCTGCTCCGCAGTGGCTGCAATACTTAGTATCTTTTAAACCTTCCTTAACCGCTCTGGCTGTTGTTGTAACTGCATCGCTTGAAATGTTTGCTGATGTTGAAGCAATGTCTTTCAAGTCTCCTGCATTTTGCTGTTGCATATATTTTGCACTTTTAACCGCAATCTTTTTAAACTGTGGAATGAACCCTACAAACAACAACACTACTGAGCACATGCTTAGCGTGCTGCCAATCATCAGTGCGATAATGTTTGGCTGGAATGTATCCATGAAAGGTTCACTGAAAGCTGTGCAAGCAAGCACAATCAATGTGATGCCGCCAACCAGTGCCAGAAAACCTAAAATTTTACAAATTAAAAAGTGAACTGGTGCTTTTACGTCGTTCTTTACTTCGTTTTCCATCTTCTCCTCCGATGTAGATGTAATCTTAACATATTAAAATAAAAATGTCAAAAGTTTTTGTTTATCTGCTAAGGTCGTCACCATTGTCACGGCTGTCTTTGCGTGAAGCGCGAGTGTATTTTGTTCTTTCGATATATTCGCCGTCAACCTTTACAAGTTTTCCACGTCCAACATGCCAATCAAGAACATATTTAACCATTGCTTCGTCCACCATAATTCCATAAGTTATCCAAATGCTTAAAATGATATCTCTTGGATTAATAAATTTTCCTTTAAACTTTCCAAATATTTGTTCTTCAATCAATTTAACCATTTGAGTTTCTGTGGTATACATAATTTTTTCTCCTTTTTATTTTATCCCAAAAATTTCACACAAATCATCGTCTGTGGTTTTGGCGTATTGTCCGCGTTCATATTTTAACAGATTTTGGTCGCAGAGTTCTGACAAAACGTGCATGATCGAAAGACGATCAACAAGTTTTTTGCTTTGAATTTCTACTTCGCTTTTGAAAGTGTAAAAATCCATAGGCGTATAAAGTTTGTTTGCCGCTTTGATTACCGCCCTTCTTTCTGCTTCCATTCTTTCTATTGCTGCTTTGTTTGCCATATCTTTATCCTTTTATCTTGCGTAGTCATCACTAACTGGAATATATCCGTCTGGTGATTTAGTTATTTCTTTCTTATCACACAATTCTTTAAGCGCTGCTTGAACTCGATGAATTTCAATTTTTCTGTTGACTTCTTCAGATGCCATTAAAGCAATCGTCTCAATCGTTGCCGGTCTATAAAGGTTTAACACAACTTTTTTAACCGCTTGAATTTCTTCGTGATATCTTTCTTGTCCACTTTTATAAAGCATGATGTTTCCTATCTTGACAATTCGTCATCGTCGTAAGTAGTGCCAACTGCGATGTATCTTCCGCAATTCGAGGCAACCTTTCCTTCCGAGCGCATTTGTTGCAAAAGTGAATGAACTGAATAAGAATCTAAGCGATAGCCATAATCTTCTTCAAGTTGTGTGATGATGTCTAAAAGTCCCGCTCCGATGCCAAGTTTTTTAATTGTATGAAAGATTTCTTTTTTAATGTGTTTGGTATTTTGGCTTGCAGTATTTGCTTTTTTGTCTAACATTTTTGTCTCCTAATGTTGAAACATTATATCATGGCAAAAACTAAATTTCAAGACCCTTCAAAAAATAAACCCGAAAACTAGTGGTCTAGTTTTTTCATTTTTTCGTTTATTTGTTTGTTAAATGACGAAAATTCTTCATAAAGGTCGGGCATGTTGAATTTGTCGGCGTAAATTTTTGATTGTTTGATTGCGTCGTATTTATCGATTTCTCTAACAAATTGCGCTTCTTTTGAATCACCACTGACAAACTCTTTCCAAAGAGATTCAATCTCTGGCATATCATATTTGGTTGCCAAGCGGTGCATGGTTTCTTCCTGCTTTTTAAGGCGGTCTTCAAACGAAATGTGATCGTGTGGCGTAGCGTCGCCCACGTCGATTTCGTCAAGTTCGTGATATGTAATCATCTTAACGACTTTAAGTTCGTCAAGTCCCAAATCGTTTTTGTGCATAATTTCAAGCGCAAGCACAACCATCGAAAATGTGTGTTCGGCGTCGCTTTCAATTCTGCCGGGAACATGACGGTCAAGCCAGCCCTTTCGTTGAGTGGTTTTTAATTTGTAGATTTCTTCATAAAGTGAATTCATATTTTTCTCCTTAAAAACATTTTAACATCTCTGACATAATTTTCAAACAAATTTAAAATAAACATATAAAATAAAATGTTTGACATTTGTCTTGGGCTGTGTTAGAATAACCTACGTCGATGCAGAAGTACTCAAGTGGTCGAAGAGGCTTCCCTGCTAAGGAAGTAGGACGGGTAACTGTCGCGAGGGTCCGAATCCCTCCTTCTGCGCCAATTAAATCCGAGTTCGCTCGGATTTTTTTGTTTTCTTTAAACTATTGAAAGGCACAGGCAAGTGTGATATAATAGAATTGTTAAACAAAGGAGAAAACAATGAAACAAATCACCTGCCCAGTTTTCAGAGATCCAGCAAACAACGGAATCACTCCCGTTTGGAACAAAAATTGCAAAGTTTTGCTTTTGGGCTCAGTAACCGCCGCAGATGGAATGCGCAAAGGTTTTTATTATGGCAGCAAATACAATCAGTTGTGGGAACTTTTAGACAAGTCATTAAACACAACTTGTTTTAGCAAACTTAAAGAACAACTCAACTCAAACTATATCGCATATTCTGAAAAACAAAAAGACGAGCGAACATTTTTAGAAGACCGTGCCATCATCTCAAATCAATTTAAAAAAGAACTTTTGTCGCGCGGCATAGCAATGTGCGACGTGTTTAAATCGTGTTATGCAAATTGCGGAAGTTCGCTTGATCAAGACATTATTTTAAACAACCCAGCATATCCTGTCACAACCTATCGCGACGAACTTGAATATTTTTTAAACAATTCAAACATTACAACAGTGATTGCAAACAGCCAGTTTGTAGTAAAGCAATTTGAAAAAATGAATATTCAAGGAAACTTTGAAGTCGTTTATGTTCCAAGCCCATCACCTCGCAAAGGCGCAATCGACACAAAAATCGACGCTTGGAAAGACGCCTTGGCCGACGCTTTAAACGAACCATTTAAAGAGCCTTTGGTTTTATAAGTCCCTTGCGTTAAAACATAAAGCCAATTTAAGCATTTAATCTGCACAACAAACTTTTCATCAAATGTAAAATATTTCAGCAATAAAAAAGCACCTCCGCCGAGGTGCTTTATTTTATTAAACATTATATTTGGAATTTTAATGTTTTTTCATTATATCTTTTCAGTGAGCCCAAATATTCAAAATTCGTAACATCTCTATCAAATTCATAGTTACTCATTTCATATCCCAAAGTTTTAGAAATTTCCATTTTAAATAAATCGCGGCAAACTGCTTTGTCAAGATCTGAAAGAAGTCCATATGAAACTTGCAATGACTTTCTTGTAATTTCAATCGCTCCATTGCTTCCATCGTTTGGCAATGCAGAAATTGCTTCGTCAATCGCGTCAACATTTTTGTTGTTGATTGCATCCACAATATTTGCTATATCATACAACATCAAAGCATATGATTCTTCCATGTGCGCAAAGCCAGGTTTAATGTCTCCAATCAACGCTTTCATATCTGTGTTTGTATAGCAGAATCTAATAATTTCTTCAGCAAGTTCTGCTCTTTCAGGATTGCCATCCTTATCAAGTTGAACCTTAAATACATTTTTAATTTCATCAAGATCATTTGCGATAGATGATAATGAACCATGCAAATCTTTCATGCTTTGTTCTGCATCTGAACTAAATTGTCTTGGTTTATAATCAAATTTTCTCATTTGTCTCTCCCCTTTTACTCTTTAATTTTATCACTTTTAGTTTTGATTGTCAATATCAAAAAAACACCTTCGCAGGTGTTTTTGTTTTGACTTAAGTTCTTGCTTTTGTCGCCTTGTCACGCACGTTGTCCATGGCGATTATTAAAGCAACGATGAAAGCAGGGTCTTCATTGTCGTTTACTTCAACTTCAAAACTATCAGAAAGCGCCAATGCTTTTGAATTTACAGATCCTATTTTTTCGCCGTTCTTGTAGATTGTGCAGCCAGTCAAAAGCCAGCCGTCAATCGAGATTTCGTCGCCATAACCTTTCACGTCAAAGCCCGTTTTGAATGCTCTGTTTGAAAGTTTGGCAAGTTTTTGTTTTTCGGCACTGTAAATAAAACTTGCGTGTGTCCAGAAATTGAAAAATCTGTTTTTAACAACATAGTGAAGTTTGCCTTCCATGTCCAAAATTTTCTTCTTTCTTGTCAGGCTTAAAAACTTTCCTTTTACTTTAAAAATATCGTTGCCGTTTGCGTCTTTGACGGTTGAACTTCCGCCAAGTGAAACTAATTTGTTTTTTACATAAATTTTCATAATTTTCCCCTTTCTATTTTATGATTACTAAGCATAACACAACTGCGATTATTGCTATCAATGCGATCGCACCGATTATGCGAGAAATCTTTAATTTCTTTTTGCGCTTTTGCGCTTCTTCGGCAAACTGATATTCGTTTGCTTGCTCTTCAACATTTGCTGCACCGATAATTTCGATTGCGCGTTGTTTGTCTTTTATTTGATTAAACTTTATTATAATGTCGGTAACTTCTTCGTTTAAAGAAATCGTGGCTTTATAGTTAATCAAATAATTAAACTTTTCAAGTCTTGTATTGAATATCCCAAACAGCGAAAAGATGAAGAAAAACATTTGCACAAACCACCAGCCGGGTCCCATAATTTCGAGTGTGTTTTCAACGGTGATTTCAACTTGGTCTTTATCTGTTTGAAGCGTCGTTTGCAAAGATTCATGTTTGTTTTGTTTACATTCGACTATTTTGCCATCAATTCGAATGACTGGTTTAAGTTCGATTCCGCCTTGGGCTTTAATGTTTATTGTTTTCATGCTGAATAATAACCTCCAAGGAAGAATACAAGCGACAACACAACCGCCAAGCCAATGATTACTGATGAGACAACAATTCTAGCCGTCGACTTTTTTTCTTTTTGCACGCACAGCAAAACAAGTGCTGCGATTGCAAATGCAAGAGTGAATCCTAAAACATATGGAAAGGCCTTGTTTAGTGCCTTTGTAATGTTTACCATTGTGTCGCCACCTGCAAACATATCTCCGATAAAATTAGGTTTAACCACAAAAATTGTTCCGACAGTGAATATGATTGTTGCGACAACGATGACAAACGAAAACATATAATACAGCGCCGTCAAGACAGTGCTAAGCATAATTAAAGTCATAAGGCAAATGCCCAAAATAGAATAGTTGGACAAAATTTTTCCAAAGTGAAGAGTGTATATGTTGAGATATTTTTTATTCATCAATTCTCCGATTTCATTTTTATTATAAAGAATATTCGTTTGTTTTGCAATTATTTTTAAAGGTTTTTACTATTTAACATATTGTTATTTATATATTTAAGCGTTTCTCTTGGGGAAAATGACGATTTATGATATAATAATAAAGAGGTGAAAAATGAAAATTTATTTTGCAAAAACTAAGGAAAACGCAGTTGTTCCTTCAAAAAGAGACGAAGATGCAGGCTTTGATTTTTACGCTTGCTTTGATGAAGATTATTTAAAATTCGAACCATTTGAAACTAAATACGTTCCAACAGGAATTGCATTTGCTGTTGACAAAAGACACTATCTTCAAATTGAAGAACGTTCGTCAACCGGCTTTAAAGGATTAAAGAAAAATTCAGGCGTTGTTGACAGCGGTTATCGCGGCGAAATCATTCTTTGCCTTTTCAACGCAAACACTGTTCCTTGCTATATTTCAAAACTTCCTTATGAAGAAATCGAAAAACTTGAAAAAGGAAAATTCGTTTATTTCTCATATGAAAAAGCAGTTGCTCAGGGCGTTGTTCACAAACTCGACAAAATGAAAACTAAAGAAGTTTCATACGCTCAACTTAAAAAGATGTCATCTCTTCGCGGAGATGGAAAAATGGGCTCTTCAAAAAAATAAGTGCGTGGACTTTAAACCGCGCGACTTGCCTTCCGCCCCGCCGGCGGAAGAGCCGAACGCCCGCGTTCGGCCGACACTCTTGCAAAACAATTTTGCAAGAGTGCGCAAGTCGCGCGTTTTTTTGTTTACTAACATTGCAAATTATGGTAAAATATATTTATGGCATGGTGGAAAAAAGCACTCATATGGACAGCAGTGGCACTTGGGATATGCGTAATCATATTCTACGTTTTTTATTACATCACAACCCACTATGAAATCCCAAGCATGACATTAGGCCAATACAACCTTACAAAAGTCGCTGAAAAAATATCGGGCGAAGAAACAGTCATCGAAGAATACACAAACGGCGAATACTACATTGTCGTAACAGAAGACTTGTCGCTAGAAAGCCATTCTTCAACAAAGGGCATAGTCGAAAACGAAATCGGTTACAACTACTTTTTGCATGGCGACGAACTTGTAATATTCTTGCCAACTGATGATGCCGACATCGCCTACACAGGTCACTACAACAACGGTTTAATCAAAATTTCTTACGTTCAAGATGAAATAGAATATGTATTCTACTATCAACTTGTGGAGCAAAGCGCATGAAAATTTTTGGACTTGAAAAACTTTCCATGGTCGACTTTGAAGGACACTTATGCTGCACCGTCTTTACAGGCGGTTGCAATTTTAAATGTCCATTTTGTCAAAATTCCGACCTTGTAAAAATCACAAATTTATCGCCAATATCAGAGCAAGAATTTTTTGAATATCTTGAAAAAAGAAAAAATCTAATCGACAGCGTTTGCATATCTGGCGGCGAACCTACTCTGCAAAAAGACCTTCCAGCGTTTGCTGCAAAAATAAAAGAATTCGGGCTTTTAATAAAACTCGACACAAACGGCACAAACTTTGAAATGCTGAAAAACATGATAGACGAAAAGTTGGTTGATTATGTTGCAATGGACATAAAAAACGCCCCATCGGCATATGAAAAAACGGCAGGCGCAAAAGTTGACCTAGCCGAAATTATCCGCAGTTTAAACTTGCTCAAAACGGGAGTCGTTCCGTATGAATTTCGCACCACTTTGGTTGCCGAGTATCACACAACCGAAACGATAACCGAAATGGCCGAATTTTTAAAAGGTGCAGACAAACTTTATCTTCAACACTTTGTCGATGGCGGCACTTGCCTGCAACAAAATCTCAAACCGGTCTCAAAATCGGACGCTGAAAACTTTAAAACCATACTTTCAAAGCAAATCAAAACTGTTTATTTAAGAGGCTATTAAAAAAAGAGAATAATTAGCCATTATTGATTAAAACAAAAGATATTTTTTAAAAAACCACCTGTCAAATCGATAGGTGGTTTATATCTATAGACTTTCTTTTATTTTCTTTTTAAATTTGTTTGTAAGTTCGATTTCCCATGCCAAATCGTCATATGTACCGTTAAATATTTCTTTTAACATCTTATTAAAAAGTGATTTATCAACGGGTTTAAACGGAATGTTGAAATTTATCAATTCATCAACCATCTCTGGTCTAAAATATTCTTTTAAGCGTTCAATGGGATCGGTTTTGCGCCTACCCACTATTACAAGACTGTCGTTAACTAAATCCAATGGGAAACCAATTTTTTTCATTCTATTATATTCTTCTGTTCCATTCACACAAATATATAAAGATCTAATGTGAAACTTTAAAGCTTCTTCATATTTCTCTTCATCTTCGAGAACATATGCCATTTCAGTATAAGCATTTTCTCCGTATCCGTTGACATCTTTTTTTAGATCTTTTTGACATTTTTGCCATCTCATATCATTATATGAGAATTTCTTTCTCTTCTCCATGTATTCTTCAAGAGTAAGTTCTTCATCTCTTAGTGTATAATATTCCATTTCAACTTTATGATCTTCTATATACTTTTTGCCTGTATCAGAGACCCTGGAAACTTTTTCATTTAATATCGATTCGACTACACTTATGGTTGTATTTCCAGCTATATCATTTATAATATTTTCTTTTTTCCCTGTCGCCTTGATACCAATTCTATTTGCTACATTTTTAAGCTCCGAAACCTTATAAATTGACAACATTTCTTTCAAATTGCAAGGTTCGTAAAAACCCTTTTCCACTAATTCCTTATGTAGTTTTTTCGGGTGATCCACACCTACTAAGCCGAACTCAAATTTTGCATACATATTATCTTTCATATATTTTGGGTCCCTTATAATTGGATATTTCATTAAAAATTGGCAGTATGCTCTAGATTCAATATATACGACATCGTTAAATGGTGTGTGTTCACTTATCGTAAAAGTAACAGCTGTAGTGATTATAGGCTCGCATACGTGTGGCATGCTATCGTATGTTGTGTGTCTCTCTTTGGTTTCTGCTGTTTTCTCAGGTACAAGTTTATATACAAGTCTCCCATTCTGATATAAACCATTGTCGTCAAATGTATAAATAGTTTTTGCAAAGAATAATTTGTCTGGTTCTACAAGAGAATTTCCTTTAATCTGATATAGCCTAGTTCCTAATATTAATCCAGGTTTACATACATAACCATCTTTTATTACATAAACTGGTCGACCAAATATACCCGGTGTTTTTACAACATTATTTTCATAAATATAAACAGTTTTCCCAAACATACCTGGTTCTTTAATCTCAATTCTCATTTTTAAACTCCCAGTGCTTTTATCTAACTTATATTTATTATAACATACTAACTTTTAATTTTCTAAAGAAAAAACAAAGAATCTTTATAAACACATAACGCATTTTATTCGTGCAGTATTTCGAAACTAATACAAAAAAAGAACGTTGTATTTAGTCTACATTGTTCCTTTTCTATTCCACTAGTTTCAAAAGTACTAGGCTTTAAGTTCTCTCTTTTTTATTTATAAGGTTTTATAATGTTTGCAAATAATTGCACGCACTTGTTGCCGCTATTGCTCCGTCCGAGCACGCAGTAGTGAGTTGTCGCACTTTTTTATCACGGCAATCGCCCGCAACAAACACACCCGCCGTTTTTGTAGCCATGTTTTCGTCGCATACAAAATATCCATTTTTTAAGTCGACCAAATTTCCAAAAACTTTGTTGTTTGGAACTTGTCCAATCGCTACAAACAATCCCTTTGTGGCAATGTCAAATTCTTCGCCATTTGTTCTTTTAAACACCAATCCTTCCAGTTCGTTTTGACCTAAAAGCTTAATAAGTTGAGCGTTGTGAGTAACAACAATGTTTTCTTTTTTCCCAAGCGCGTCAACAAGCGCTTCGTCGCCGAAAAATCTATCAAACATTGTCACCACATGTACGCTTTTGCAGTATGACGAAAGCAGCAGCGCATATTGTAAAGCCGTGTTTCCATCACCTATCAGCACAACGTCTTCATTAGCATAAAACGCACCGTCGCAAAGCGCACAAAAGCTTATTCCGTGCCCAACAAATTCTTCTTCTTTTTCGAGATGAAGTTTTCTATGCTCAACTCCGCACGCAATCACAACACTTTTTGCTTGAAGAGTATCAAACTCTGTTGTTACGTAAAAAACGTCGTCGATTTTTTCAACTTTTTCAACTTTGCCAAATTTAAATTCAGCACCGCGTTCGGTTATCTGTTCAAAAAGTCTGTCTGCAAAGTCGGCACCTGTAATAGTTTTAATAGTTGGAAAATTTTCAACTCTTGGCGACTCTGAAATTTGCCCGCCAATGTTGTTTTTTTCAAGCACTGTTACACTTTTGCCATTTCGAAGAGCATACAGAGCGGCGGTCATTCCCGCAGCTCCAGCTCCAATAACTAAAACATCAGTCATTATTTTTTAAGTCCTTCAATATATCTGTTTATTTCGCTTGCGTTGTCATATCTATCAAAGTCTGCGCCATTAGGAACAAGCATTGTAGGCGCTTTTTTAACGCCATATTTATTTGTTAAGTCTCTTTCGTCTTCTGCGTCAATCGCAATATATTTGACCCCAGCGGCATCAAGCAGTCTCTTTGCCATTTTGCAATTAGGGCAAGTTTTTGTTGTGAAAAGCAAAATGTCATTTCCCGCTTTTTCATGGCAGCAGCATTCGTGTTTTTCTTCGCAGCAGCCGTCTTTTTTCTTTAAAACTGAGTGTGAAATATCATAAGTTACACGGTCTTTAAATTCTTGGCTCTTGCCATCGTTCCAGTTTTGAACAGGACGATAATATCCTGTAATTCTGCTGTAAACTTCTGTCTTTTCTCCGCATTCTGGGCACTCATAAACTTCGCCAGAAATATATCCGTGATTGCGGCAAACCGAATATGTTGGGCTGATTGTGTAATAAGGCAATCTATAATTTTCAGCAATCTTTCTAACAAGGTTTGCAGTTGTCTTCCAGTTGTCGAGTTTTTGTCCCAAGAAAGCGTGGAAAACTGTTCCCGAAGTGTAAAGAGTTTGAAGTTCATCTTGAATATCAAGTGCTTCGAAAATATCAGCAGTAAAGCCAACTGGCAAGTGTGAGCTGTTTGTATAATATGGAGTTTTACCTTCGTTTGCAGTGATGATGTCAGGGAATCTTTCCTTATCATGCTTAGCCAAACGATAAGATGTGCTTTCGGCTGGAGTAGCTTCCAAGTTGTAAAGGTCGCCATATTTTTCTTGATAATCTGAAAGGCGATTTCTCATGTGGTTAAGCACTTTTTTAGTGAATTCTTGCGCTTCTTTTCTTGTCATGTCGGCTCTAACCCACTTAGCGTTTAAGCACGCTTCGTTCATGCCAACAAGTCCGATTGTTGAGAAGTGATTGTTGAATGTTCCAAGATAGCGTTTTGTGTAAGGATAAAGCCCTGCTTCAAGCAATTTTGTGATTGTGTCACGTTTCATTTTAAGCGAACGTGCAGAGATGTCCATAACTTTGTTAAGTCTGTCAAAGAATTCGTCTTCGTCCTTTGAAAGATATGCGATTTTAGGCATATTGATGGTTACAACGCCGATAGAGCCTGTGCTTTCGCCGCTGCCAAAATATCCGCCCGATTTCTTGCGCAACTCTCTCAAATCAAGTCTCAAACGGCAGCACATACTACGAACGTCGCTTGGTTCCATATCGCTGTTGATGTAGTTTGAGAAATATGGAGTTCCATATTTGGTTGTCATTTCAAACAACAGTTTGTTGTTTTCAGTTTCCGACCAGTCAAAGTTCTTTGTGATCGAATATGTTGGAATAGGATATTGGAATCCGCGGCCGTTTGCGTCACCTTCAATCATGATTTCGATAAAGGCCTTGTTGACCATATCCATTTCTTTTTTGCAGTCTTTATATTTAAAGTTTTGCTCTTTTCCGCCAACGATTGCAGGAAGTTCTGCCAAATCATTTGGAACAACCCAGTCAAGCGTAATGTTTGTAAAAGGCGCTTGTGTGCCCCAACGCGAAGGAGTGTTCACGCCATAAATGAACGATTGAATGCATTGTTTAACTTCTTTATATGTAAGGTTGTCCACCTTAACAAAAGGAGCAAGATATGTATCAAAAGAAGAGAATGCCTGTGCGCCTGCCCATTCGTTTTGCATAATTCCCAAGAAGTTGACCATTTGGTTGCAAAGAGTCGAAAGGTGCGAAGCAGGAGATGATGTAATTTTGCCAGGAATGCCGCCAAGACCTTCTTTAATAAGTTGTTTAAGCGACCAGCCAGCGCAATAACCTGTCAACATTGAAAGGTCGTGCAAGTGGATATCGCAGTTCTTGTGCGCGTCGGCAATTTCTTTGTCGTATACTTCGCTAAGCCAGTAATTCGCTGTCATAGCGCCAGAGTTTGACAAGATAAGTCCGCCAACTGAATATGTAACAGTCGAGTTTTCTTTAACTCTCCAGTCAGCCAATTTAAGGTATTTGTCGATTGTGTTTTTATAGTCCATAAGTGTTTCAGAAGCGTTTCTGATTTTCTCATGGCTCTTGCGATACAAAATATAGCATTTAGCAACGTTTTCGTATCCATTTTTCATCAAAACACGTTCTACAGTGTCTTGAACATCTTCCACTGAAGGAAGTTTCCCGTCGTATTTTTCGGTAATTTCAAGTTCAGTAATCTTAGCAAGTTTTCTTGCATCACGAACATCACCTTCTCCAAGCGACATCATAGCCTTTACAATAGCATTTTCAATTTTGGAAATATCCCAGTCAACGATACGTCCATCTCTCTTAATAATCTTGTCCATATTTTCTCTCCTTTTGTGATTATTTTTGATGCTAAACACAATCTACCACACCACAATATATTGTGTCAAGCGATTTTAAAAAATAATATATATAGTATTTTTAGTAATTTTTTAACTATTGCCGATATCACCATAAAAATGGTAATAACGGTTCTATTTTTATACATAAACACCCACTTTTTGGTTGCCCGAAAAATGAGTTATCCACACAAAATTTTCGCAAAAATTGATTTTGTCGAAATCTTCACACCACAATATTTCGACACTAAATTTTATATATAATATATTTAATTACTATTGACATTTTAAAAAGAAACCTATAAAATATCAAAGTAAACAAGGAGAAAATCATGATCACAAGAAATAAAGTTGAATTTTATACAGGAGATGTTCGTTTCAGCACATGTTTAAAATATCATAAAAGAGAAATCGAAGAATCTCGCGCGCTTCGAAATGGTAAAAACGTAGTTTTGGCAAAGGTAAAAGGCCAACCAACTTACATTTTAGTAAAAGAAGCATTAAAAGATACCGCTAGCGCAAACACTGAAGATTTCTTTAATATTAAAGATAAAAGCAATGTAACACGCGCAGCAGAATACTATGCAGAAAACGTTACAAAAATTGAAAACCCAAATCCAGCGCAACAAGCACAAATCGAAGAATTTTTAAAACGTTTTTATCCAAAAAACAGCATCAGCCAATATCTTAACAAAAAGTTTAAACCAACCGTTGAAGACATTATTATAAAATAACAAATCGACATCACAGTATATTTAAAATTGGTTTATATCAACAAAAAAACCTGCAAACTCTGCAGGTTTTTTATTATCGCTTTATAAATCATACGTTGTGAATCACAGGTTATAAATCCCAAGCGGTATCATCTTTGTTGGCGTTTTTGCTGTTTTCGCCAAATATTTGCTTTTCAGCCGCCGAAACAGTCGCTTCGTTTATGGCAAGTCTTTGCTGTTTTATTTCACTATCTACAAAAATTTCAGCCAGTTTTGTTACGTTTCGATTGACAATAGCCTCTTTTAATGCAGCCATATATGCTTTGCTTTCCTCTTCCGTCTCACAAATCGAAATTGGTGAAAGCCCTTGAAGTTTCAACATTGCGTTCGTCAAAATGAACGCCATGCGCTTATTTCCGTCGCTAAAAGGTTGAATCCTTACAAATTGTGCATGCGCCTTTGCGATGCTTCCAAAATTTATTGGTCTCTCAGCATTCATGTTGCTCCAATCAACATCACAGTTGACATATTTTACAAACATTTCGCCCAAAGATTTTGTAATATCATTTGCCTTTGTAGGTTCACAAAAACTAAGTTGTATAAGTCCCGAATTTTCATCTCTAAATCCGGACATTTCTTTTTTTGAAAGATTCTCATTGTTTTTCATCAACTTTTGATAGATAAAAGGCAGCAAATTGTGGTCTAAATATCTATCTCTATAATTTCCAAACATGTCTTTTGCATCTAAATAATAAAACAAGTCGTCTTGCGCTTCAACATATCCTTGAATTGAGGCTTTGTATTGAGCATTAAATTCATCTTTATATGGTGGCATTTCATTTCTAGCTTTAGGATTATCAAGCATAGTCGCGCTGATTGACGCACGAATAAGAGCACATCTGTCGATTTCTTGTGCTGTCAATTCATCCTTCGCTTTAATTTTATCAACAATAGCCTTGTTTATCTTTACGATTTCAAGTTTACTAGAAAAATATTGGTCGTCGCACTCAAATTCTTTACTTTCTTTTTCTGGCGTAAGCCAAAGTCTTCCTTCCTTCATTTTTCTCTCCTTATTTTATTGTATAACATTTTTGCAATTTCGTCAAGATTTGATAAAAATTTTAATAATTTCGCAATTTTTAATAAAAAATTAGCAAAAAATGCTAAAAAATCGCAAAAAAATTAAAATTATTGATTTTTTAAAATATTTATCTCCCTTTAAAAAACTTGTTAAAAAATATTTTTTGAATATATTTTTTTCTTTTAATCAAATTAAAAATGTAAAAGGAGAAAAATTATGAAAAAAATTATTTTTAAATTATTTTTATTTACTTTGGTTATTTTATCAATCACGACAATTACATCGACAAAGTTAATATCGGCAAAGTGTTTCAGTGAAGAGCCGCCTGAAATGGAAGAAATACAAATTTTGGATGAAAACTACGCTCAAAATCAGCCAGAAGATGGCGAAAATGACGATGCAGAAGAAAATTCCAATGCAAATGAAGACACAAACCAATCTGAAAACACGACCGATAACAACGTAAAAAATGATTCAAACGACAAAGACGTGCCAGTAGCAAAAATCATAGTTTATGGTGGCGGAAAAGTTACAGTAAAACCTGATATCGCCTACATTTCTATCGGCGTTGAAACTGTAAATTCAAATCTTCAAACTGCAATAAAAGAAAACAATGACAGCATAATCGCTATAATTGATTATTTAAAATCAAAAAATATCGAAGAAAATGATATAAAAACAAAATATTATTCGGTTTATCAAAGCAGAGACTATACAACAAGCGAAAAATATCAACAATATCACATCAGCAATACAATCGAATATAAAACCACAGACTTAGAAAATATCGGCACTCAAATAACTGAATTAACCGAACTCGGAGCAAATAGATTAGATAATATTCAATTCGATTGCTCTGATATATCAAATTACTATCAAAAAGCACTAAAACTTGCACTAGAAGATGCAAAGCAAAAAGCCGCAAGCTTTACTTCTGCCCAACTTACTATTGATAAAATCACTGAAGAGAACATTTACACCTGCATGCCATACCGCAGCATAGATGCTTATGCAAAAAATGCCGAAACTGTTAAAAGCGGAAATATAGAAATCGAAGCAAAAATCGTTGTTGTTTTTAAATAACCAACATTTTGACTAGTTAAAATGAAAATTTCTATATTGTTCAATGCGATAACACATATTTCACGCCACTAAAACAATACTTACCCAATGCAAATTCCACTTGTATATATGTTTGTTGCCCATCGCACCCCACGCATTATATATCCCCCCAAAAAAAATCAACACAATATAATTGCCTAAAAGTCTAGATTATTTGCATTATCTAGATTATTCGCTTTATCTAGATTATCACAAATCCTATTTTACTGTTGTGCGATGTAGGCAACGCATATCGGTCGCATAATCGTGTAGCTATATGGTTGATATATAATTCCACATACAAAAATACAATCACATGGGATTGTTTCTAAAACAAATAAAGAACTGCCACGCAGTTCTTTTTTATTAAAATTTAATTTTTTTCGGCTTAAACCCCACAAATTTTAGTTAAAATGGCGCAAATTTTGTTGTTTTTTAATATTTTTCTATTTATTTTAAATTTTTCGCAAATTTATCATAGTTGATATTAAAAAAAATAAAGAGAGTTATTTCTCCTTATTTTTTATAGTATTTGCTGCTTGTCAAATAATTGCAAACGGATTCTTTATCGGCTAAAACCTCTTTGTTAAAGATTACATCGCTGCCAGATGACAATTTTAAGTTGAATACTTTTGCCATATCGCTGTTTTCGCTATTTTCAACTTGTTTTACCTCAAGGTTACAATCAACAACTTTGCTTTCAAATATATTACGCTCATCAACGATCAACAATTTATTTTCTGACAAGAAGAACAATCTCTGCTCGCCATTCTTAATGAAATTTTGTGAACCTAAATATTTTTGAAATTCAAAATTTAACTTAGTCTGCTCTGCATTAAATGTATCAAATAAACCAACAATCGCTTCGTCACATTTCAACTCGCCTGCAAATATTTTTAAAGGCGCAATTTGTTTTAAACTGTTAATTTTATTTTGCGCTTCTTCTTTTTTGGAAGATATGAAGACATCTTCAATTTCTTCAAAGTTGAAGGCAATGTTTTGAATTGTTTGGATATTACCGATTAAATTCTCATCTGTCAATTCACTTTCAACCGTCTGGCCTAAGTATTTTGTTTTGTCAAATTGCAATTTATTTGACTTACAAAATCTTTCAAGTTTGTTCAACTTTTTATTATATTTAGATGTCATAATTTCCGTTGCCACAGTTGGCATTTTCAATTTACGGCTAAATACAAAATATAACACCAGACAGATGACCAATAATACTGATATTACAATACTAAACCACATTTTACACCCGCAATATTAAAATTCTTCGTTGTGAAGTTCAAAATATGCTTGCGGATGATTGCATACAGGACAAACTTTTGGGGCTTCGTCGCCAACGTACACATGTCCGCAGTTTCTGCAAATCCATACCTTTTTAGATGTCTTTTTAAAGACTTTTCCTTCTTTAACTAATTGCGCAAGCTTTAAATATCTCTCTTCGTGTCTTTTTTCAATGGCTGCAACACCTAAAAACTTAGCGGCAAGTTCGTCAAACCCTTCTTCTTTTGCTTCTTTTGCCATTCTTTCATACATAGATGTCCATTCTCCATGTTCGCCAGCTGCAGCATCAATTAAATTTTCAAGTGTTGATGGAACTTCACCGTTATGTAAATATTTAAACCACATTTTTGCATGTTCTTTTTCATTTCCAGCAGTTTCATCGAATATTGCTGCAATTTGTTCATATCCTTCTTTCTTTGCTTTTGAAGAATAGAATGTATATTTGTTTCTTGCTTGGCTTTCACCAGCAAAAGCTTCCATTAAATTCTTTTCTGTTTTTGTTCCTTTTAAGTTCATGTTTTCCTCCTTGTTTATATACCAATATTACCATAAAGCAATCTCCGTGTCAAACGATTTTTGGCCTATTTTCCGTTTGCACTATGCAGATTTTTATCAATTTTTAGGTGTTTTCTCATGTTTACAAGATTAAAATTGTTTCACGTGAAACATAAGAAAAAGGGGTAATAAAAAAATGTTTCACATGAAACATTTTTTGTTTTAAGATATGTTATTTGTTTTTAGAAAGAAGTGTCATCATATCTGCCAATCTATCTAAATCATCTCTTGAATAGTAATCAATATAGATTCTTCCTTTGTTGTCGTTTCCAATAGCAGATACTTTTGTGCCCATAACTCTTTGCATTGATACGATTAAATCTTTAAGTTCGAGAGATTGCTCAGATTTTGGTCTTGTTTTAGAATCTGGATGATTTAATCTCTTTACGGCTCTTTCAAGGTCACGGACGTTCCATTTATCTTTAACAGCTTGATTTGCAAGTTTAATTTGATCAAGGTGATTGTCAACAACAACCAATGCTCTAGCATGACCAGCAGAAAGTGTTCCTTTTTCAATCATGTCCAAAACTTCAGGATAAAGTGAAAGTAAACGTAATGTATTGGCAATATTTGATCTGCTTTTGCCGATTCTTTCTGAAACTGCCTCTTGCGTCAACTTATATTCTTCCATAAGTTGCTTAATTGCTCTTGCTGCTTCGATTGGGTTGAGATCTTCTCTTTGTAAGTTTTCAATGATTGAGATTTCTTTGATTTGTTTGTCTGTGTAATTTTTAATAATAACAGGAACAGATTTCAATCCTGCGATTTTAGCAGCACGATATCTTCTTTCGCCGGCAATAATAAGATATGTCCCGTCTCCATTGTCGTTTAATACAAGTGGTTGGATAATACCGTGAACTTTAATAGATGAAGCAAGTTCTTTTAAAGCTTCTTCGTCAAAGTTCTTTCTTGGCTGATTTGGGTTAGGGAATATCTTGTCAAGCTCTACTGAATCGATTTCTTTTGATGTTGTCTTTTTTACTTCTGATGGAGTTGATTGTTCAACTTCTTCATCATACATAGCAAACAAACTTTCAAGTCCTCTTCCAAGTCCTTTTTTAATCATTCTTAATATCCTCCCTTAATTTGATTTTTGTGTGTTTGTTGATGCTTTTATATTTTATCTTATTTCTGTTCAAAAACTCTTCTGCAAGTGACAAATATGCTTCTGCGCCCTTAGAAGATGGGTCATAAAGTATAATTGGCATACCGTGACTTGGTGCTTCAGCAAGTCTGATGTTTCTTGGAATGTAAGTATCAAATACTTTGCTTTTAAAGAATTTAATTATTTCTTGGCTTACTTGGTTGATAAGATTTGAACGATTGTCTTTCATTGTTCTAACCACACCTTCGACGTCAAGTGTAGGATTTAAATGTAATTTTACAAGACGCAAAGTATTCATAAGTTGTGTAATACCGTCCAATGAGTAAAATTCGCATTGCATAGGAATAATAACGCTGTCAGATGCTGTCAAAGCGTTTACTGTAAGCAATCCAAGTGATGGTTGGCAGTCAATCATGATAAAATCATAGTATTCTTTGACATTGTCTAAGATTTCTTTGAGAATCTTTTCACGATTCGGAAGCGAAACCAAAGAAATTTCTGCTGCTGCTAGGTCTACTGTAGATGGAATAATGTCCAAACCATCAATTTGTGTTTGAATGATTACTTCATCGATAGGGCTTTCGCCATCAATAAGATCATAGATTGTTTTTAAGCCTTTATGTTTTTCGACGCCTACGCCACTTGTAGCATTTCCCTGAGGGTCCAAGTCAAGTATAAGCACTTTTTGTCCCATAGCGGCAAGATATGCGGATAAGTTTACACAAGTTGTTGTTTTACCAACTCCGCCTTTTTGATTAGTAAATGAAATAATTTTGCCCATTTTTACCTCTTTTGCTGTAATATTTAATTAAATATAACATAATTTTCAATAAAATGAAAGTTTTTAAATAAAATTATAAAGGATTTTTTCTTGGTTGATTTCCAGAACGTGGATATTTTGATGGTGTATGTTTAATTTTTCTTAAAACAATAAGCGATCTTGTGTTGTCAAGATAACGATAACGTTTAATCTCTTCGATTTGGCAACCGAGTTCACTTATGGCATTTTGTGCCGATTCAACTTCTTCAAAAAATTCTGCGCCCTTATAAATTATCGCTTTTCCGTTCATTTTTACGAATGGAAGCAAATATTCTGACAAAGTTGAAAGGTTGGCAACCGCACGAGCAGTGACACGATCAAAACTTTCTTTTTCCTTAAACTCTTCAGCGCGCGCATGAATCGCTTTAACATTTTTAAGTTGCAACTTTTCTATAAGTTGATTTAAAAAGTTTACGCGTTTATTTAAACTGTCTAAAAGAGTGATTTGTAATTTATCGTTAAAAATTGCAAGAACGATTCCTGGAAAGCCTGCGCCAGAGCCTACATCCAACACTTTTCCTTCAAAGAAATTTATACCAACGCCGCAATCTATAAAATGTTTGTAAACAACATCTTCAAAATCGGTGATTGCTGTGAGATTATATTTTTCGTTTTCTTCGACCAAAAAGTTGTAATAGTCTTCAAACTGCTGCGCCTGCTTTTCGGTTATATTAAATCCTTCTTGTTTAAAAATTTCGGAGATTCTTTCTTTTTTCATTTGTTGTTCTCCTTATATTTTTTGATGAGCACGCCCAAAACCGCAATGTCAGCAGGGGAAACACCCGAAACACGCGACGCTTGTCCTAAATTTAAAGGTTTAACTTGCGCCAACTTTTGAATAGTTTCGATTTTTAAGCCTTTTTGCTTTTCATAAGGAAAATCTTCTGGTATAAGTTGACTTTCCATCTTTTTCAGTTTTTCAATGTCTTCTTCTTGTTGTTTCAAGTAGCCTTCATATTTGGTTATAAGGTTCAACTCGTTGATGACTTCATGAGAAAACTTATCAAAAATGTGATATTCGTCATTTAAGTTGAAAGCATCTAAATTGCTTCTTTTTATAATTTCTTTAACAGAAATTGAATTTTTAGGTGGATTTTCACCATGTTTTTCAAAATAATTTATCAATTGATCATCTAATTTAATTTTTTGAGATAAAATTTCGGTTGCTTTTTGTAATTGTTTTTTCTTGCGTGTAAAAACTTTGTAACGCTCATCATCAACTAATCCAACATTTCTGCCTTTTTCAGTCAAACGCAAATCGGCATTGTCTTGACGTAAGAAAAGTCGATATTCTGCGCGGCTTGTCATCATACGATAAGGCTCTAATGTCCCTTTTGTAACAATGTCGTCGATGAGCACACCGATGTATGCATCACTGCGAGATAAAATGAGTGGCTGCTTGTCTTCTAATTTTAACGCTGCGTTGATGCCGGCGATAAGACCTTGCGCTGCCGCTTCTTCATAGCCGCTTGTGCCGTTGATTTGTCCCGCAAAAAACATACCGTCGTGAGCCTTACTTTCAAGCGATGGTTTTAATTGGAGTGGGTCGATGCAGTCATATTCGATTGCATATGAATCTCTCATAATTTCAGCGTTTTCAAGCCCTTTGACTGAGTGTATCATTTGCTCTTGTATATAAGTTGGCATTGAAGTTGAAAAACCTTGAATATAGACTTCGTTGGTTGAAAGCGCTTCAGGTTCTAAAAATAATTGATGTCTGTCTTTATCTGCGAAACGAACGATCTTCGTTTCGATTGAAGGGCAGTATCGTGGTCCGATTCCGACTATTTCGCCAGAAATTGCTGGTGCTTTATCAAGGTTGTTTCTTATAATTTCATGTGTGTGAGGGTTTGTGTATGTCAAATAACAATCCGCAACGTTTTTAGGTTTTTTCTTTGTAATAAACGAAAAACTTTGAATGTCGTCTTCGCCTTTTTGAATTTCAAGTTGTGAAAAATCTATGCTGCGCTTGTTTACGCGGGCAGGAGTGCCTGTTTTAAAACGCAAAAGTTTAAATCCTAAATCTGAAAGTGACGAAGAAAGCAAGCGGGCGTTTTTGAATCCGTTTGGTCCAACGCTTTCAGTATATTTGCCGATAATGATTCTGCTGTCAAGATAAACACCAGTGGCAAAAACAACCACTTTTGATTCAAATTCGTCGCCTACTGCTGTAGTGATAAGTTTTGTTTGACCGTTGTCTTCGATTTTAACAACTTCGGCTTGTTTTAAATAAAGGTTTGGAGTCGACTCGATGACTCTTTTCATTTCGGTGTGATATTCTACTTTATCAGCTTGCGCACGCAAACTTTGAACTGCTGGTCCACGGCCGCGATTTAACATACGAATTTGCAGCGATGTCTTGTCGGCGATTATTCCCATTTCTCCGCCTAGCGCGTCGATTTCACTGACAAGTTGACCTTTTGCTGTGCCACCGATTGATGGATTGCACGCCAAAAAAGCCACTGCATCCAAACTGATGGTGAGCAGCAGTGTGCTGTGTCCTTTTCGAGCAAGCGCAAGGGCGGCTTCGCAGCCTGCGTGACCTGCGCCGATTACAATCGCTTCATAACTTTGTTTCATTTTATTTTCCTACGCAGAATTTAGCGAATATCACTGAAATAATATCTTCGTTTTCTGTTTCGCCAGTGATTTTGCCAAGTTCGTTCCATACTTTTTTAATAAGCAGTGACAATATTTCTAAACTTTCGTTTTTAACTTTAAAAATCTCATCGATTTGTTTTTGCGCGTTTTTAAGGTGGTTTAACTGGCGCTCGTTTGTGACAATAAGCGAATTAAAATCAATCTGATTTTTTATTGTCATATCAAAAATCTTTTGCTTTAACTTTTCGATGTTTTCGCCACTGAGTGCAGAAACTTCTATTTCGTTTTCTTGCTTTGCGATAGCGCGGCTTTTGTCGACTTTGTTGATAACAGAAATAAATGGTTTGTCTGTTATGATGTTTCTAACGTTTTGGTCGTTTTCGCCCAGTTTTTCACTTCCGTCATAAACCATTAAAACGATGTCGCTATCTTCAAGCGCTTTCTTGCTTTTTTCAATTCCGATTCTTTCAATCGTGTCGCTGCTTTCTCTGATTCCGGCAGTGTCATAAAAATTAAAACGAATTCCGTTGTAATCAATGCTGCCTTCGACCACGTCACGTGTTGTGCCTTCGGTTGAAGTTACGATCGCTTTATTTTCGCCAAGCAGAGCGTTTAACAGGCTGCTTTTGCCTACGTTTGCTTTTCCTACAAGCGCGATTTTCAGTCCGTTTTTAACATATCTCGCTTCTTGCGCCGTCTTTAAAAGCGTGAGTAATTGGTCGTTTACATAATTTAACTTTTCAAATATTTTATCGCGAACAACTTCGTTTTCGTCTTCGTCTGGATAATCCATTGTTACTTCGATCTCAGCAAGCAGGGTTGTAAGTTCGCTTTGAAGCGCTTTGATTTTTTCAAGTAAGCGGCTGCCAGAAGTTGAAAGCACACTTTTTAATTCGGCTTCGCTTTCGCTGTTGATTTCTTCAACGATAGTTTCAGCTTCGTTAAGCGAAATTTTGCCGTTTTCGAATGCGCGTTTAGAAAACTCGCCCGGCTCTGCCATAACCGCGCCATTATCAAGAAGCACTTGTTGAACCGCTTGTGCGATTGTTACGCCGCCGTGAATTTGAAATTCAACCATATCTTCGCCAGTGAAAGAAAATGGACCTTTAAAATAAACCATTAAACAGTGTTCGTAAACCTGGCCTAAATTAAACTTGCCAAGCATCATTTTGCGTGGCTCGATTTCACTTTTACATGAAAAAACTTTGGCAGCGATTGCAAGGCTTTCGCTTCCACTCATTCTAACTATTGAAATAGCACCTTTGCCAAGAGGTGTCGAAATTGCCACTATGGTTTTGTTCACGTAAGAAATAATATCACACCCTCTGTTTTTTTTCAACAAAAAAAGGTGTTTTATTCACACCTTTTTGTTTCGAACTAGTCTTTGTATTCAGTAGGGAAGATCATAACATATCTCTTAGGTTCTGTTCCTTTTGACATTGTTGTAACCTTTGCATTGTCTTGAAGTGCCAAGTGAATGATTCTTCTTTCGCTTGCGTCCATTGGTTCAAGTTTTGCATATCTTCCGCTTTTAATCACTTTGCTTGCCATTCTGTTTGCAAGTGCTTTAAGTGAATCTGCTCTTTTTTGTCTGTAACCACAAACATCAAGAACTTGTTTTTTGTCGCCACGTTTGCAGATTGTTGTCATAAGATAAGAAAGTGCAAACATTGTTTCGCCACGATAACCGATAAGTTCGCTTAAATCTTCGCCGTCAACTGCGATTCTAATTACGCCGTCGTCTTCGATTTCGCTGACTTCTCCGTCTTTACCCATTGCGGCTAAAAGTCCTTTAACAAAGTCAACTGCAAGTGGACGATTGTTTTCGGCCTTTTCTTCTTTAACAAGTTTTTTCTCTTCTTTTTCAGCCGCTTTTTCTTCTTTCTTTTCTTCTTTTGCGGCTTTCTTTTCTTGTTTCTTTGTTTCTTTTTCTACTTTTTCTGCTTTAACTTCGACTGGCTTTTCAGGTTCTTCTTCTTGCTTTTTAAGTTGTTCTCTTTTTTCATATTTATCAATAACATCGTCAGAAATTGTAACAACAACTTTTGCCTTTTTGAAAAGTCCACCTTCTGTCAAAATTTTAATATCGACATCTTCTCTTGGTGCTTTAAGTTCGAAGAGTGCATTTTCGATTGCTTGTTCAATATTTTTTCCGGTCGCTTCAACGCTGGTTTTCATTTTGTTTTCCTCCTTAGAAGCATTTTATCACTTTCTTCTATAATCTACAACTGATTTTAACTTTTCGTCTTTTTTCTTTTTGTCATGGTCTTCCCACTTGTTTATAATCAAGTTTTCAAGTGGAGCAAGTGCCGCGCTTATTGCTTGGCTGACAACCAAGTAAATAGCAAACACTGAGTTGTAGAAGATTGCAAATATGCCCATGATAAGTGGCATTATAAACATCATTACTTTGTTGTTTTTAACAGGTGCTTCGCCTTTCTTTCTGCTTGTAAGATTTCCTAAGAATATTGAAAGGAAGCTTACGCCGATGCTGAGAAACGCTAAGATTAAATAACCGTTTACTCTTCCCACATTTTTATCAAGGCTTGGCATGAATGAGTTGTAAATTGTTTGTTCATATTCTGAAACATTGTTTGCTCCGATTTCGGCTTTGAATTGATCAAAGGTGAATACTGAGCGTTTGAATGGGCTGTCCGCAACCCAATAGTTTGCAATCCACAAGAATGAAGATTTTTCATCAGCATTTTCATAAACTGTTTTCATATAAGTATTTGCAAACGCTGAGATTGTGTCGTTTAAGTTGTATTCTGTTCCGGCAACGCTGATTTGTGTTTTTCCTTTAAAGTTAGGATTTGTGACAGGATTTCCTTCACTGTCTGTTATTTGATTGCCTTCTGCGTCAAGATAAGGTTGTTCAACAATAAGTTTTGAAACCAAATCATAAACTGCTTTGTCGTTTGAAATAACTGTTTCTTTTTGTTTTTGATTTCCTTCTTCGTCAAGCACAGGATTTCCTTCGCCATCTACTTCTGGTTCAAAAACTGAATATTCAAAAGTTGATTTGTATTTTGTGCGGGCGATTTCTGTTTCGCCGTTGTATGCCACAAAATCTTCGCCTTCAACTTTAAAAGTAATGTTGTCAAAGTTTTCAAACATTTCATATCTTGATGCGTCAAACTCTTGATTTGAAAGATTTAAAACGTTTGCATAGTTGTTTTTTAAGTTTTCATATTCTTGGCTGATTTTGTAATCTGCCATTGCATTCAATCCAGAAAACAGTGTGAAGAATATAAGCAAATTCAAGGTGAGGAATATCAGCATAAATCCTAAACTTCCGCCCATTGAAACGCCACTCTTTTTATAAAGTTCTTGCGTCTTGCGGCTGAGCAGGTTTTTATCATTTCCATATCTTGCTTTGATTTTTTCGAGTTCTGGTTGAAGTTCGGCTTGCAAGCGTGCATTCTTTTTGCTTATCTTTTTGTTTATCGTGTCGAAAGGTGCCCATATCACTCTGATTATAAGTGTGATCAGAACAATCGCTAAGATATAACTTCCGACGCCGCCTTCAAATGCTTTTATAATGTTTGGCCAAAAGCCGTTTGGCTCACTTACTGCGCCAATTAAATTAAATAAAGCCATGTGCGCCTCCTGTTTGATTTAAATAAATAGGCAAACAATGCCTAAATTAAAGTCAAGTTATTTTTCAAAGAGTTTTTTGATTTGACGTTTTAACTCGTCAAATTCAAGTTCCGCTGCGCCTGGACGAACTAACAAAACATAATTTTTAAAGTTTTGTGGCAAGTTCTCGGTGCGGATGATTTCTCTTAGCCTTCTCTTTAATTTATTTCTTTTGTTTGCCTTTCCAATCTTTTTCGAAATAGAGTATCCTATTTTGTAAGATTCATATTTACTGTCGACTGAAAAAAGGGTAAATAGCGCAGTCGATGTCCGTTTACCTTTTTTATAAATGTATGAAAATTGACTCGCCTTTTTCAGTCTGTGATCCATTTTTTAATCCTTACGCAGCAAGATTTTTTCTTCCGCGAGCGCGTCTTCTTTTGATAACGTTTCTTCCGCCGTTGGTTCTCATTCTTTCTCTAAAGCCATGAACTTTTTGTCTTTTTGCTTTTTTAGGTTGATATGTTCTTTTCATCAGTCGACTCCTTTTAATAGTTTAACTCACTAAGTATAAAAGAAATAGTTTTGTTTGTCAACTTAAATTTTGCTTATTAAATAAAAAAAACTAGGCCTAATAAGGTCTAGTTTAATTTGTGATTATTTTATCCAAACATTCTTACAGGAAGAATTAAATACAAGAATTCGTCGCCTTCTGTTGGAACAATAACGCATGGGTTTGATGATGTGTTTAAGCAAAGTTTAACAAATTCGTCGTTGCTTGCTTTTAAACTTTCCAAAATAAATCTAGGGTTGAAAGCGATTGTCACATCTTTGCCGTTTAAAACTGCTGAAATCTTTTCTTTAATGTTTCCGATTTCTGAGTTTGATGTAAGTTGAACAGCGCCTTCTTTAATGTCGAATTTTACAAAGTTGTTTTGTCCAACTTTTGAAAGGAGTGAAACTCTTTCAAGAGCATCTTCAAGTTGAAGTTTGTTTACGATTACAAATGTTTCATAGTTCATTGGAATGATTTGTTTGTAGTTTACAAAATCGCCTTCCAAGAGTCTTGAAATAATCTTTGTGTCGACTGTGTCAATCATGATTGCGTTTGAGTCGATGTAAACGTTGATAATATCGTCGCTGTCGTCAAGAAGTTTTGAGATTTCGTTGAGTGAGCGGGTAGGGACAACAATTTGTTTTTTAACATTTGCTGTTGCCTTTTTCTTAACACGTGCAAGTCTGTATCCGTCAAGCGCTACTGTGCTGATTTCTTTTTGGTCAATATCAAAAAGCACGCCTTTCAAAATTGGTCTTGAATCGTCAAGCGCTACTGAGAAGATTGTTTTGCTGATAAGTGCTTTCAAATCTTTTTGGCTGATTCCAAACCATTCGTCAGTTTTGAGTTTTTTAAATCCAGGATATTCAACTGCGTTGTAGCATTGAATGATGCTTTCGTTTCCGTCATAGCGAATGAGAAGTTGGTTTTTGTCGTTTACTTCAAGTTCGATTTCTGAGTTTGAAAGTTTTTTAACAAACTCGGTGATAAACTTTCCAGGAACAACTGTTTCGCCTTCAACTTTAATGTCCGCTTTGATTTTCTTTTCAATCGAAAGGTCAGTATCAGTTGCACTTAAAGTAAGTTCGTTGTCTTCTGCTGAGATTTTAATTCCTTCTAAGATTGGATTTGTTGGCTTGTTTGAAAGTGCTTTACTTACTCTTAAAAAAGCATCTGATAATTCAAGTCCTGAACAATTTAATAACATAATTTTTCTCCTTTGGCGCGCGCCTTTGATATATTATTTTTTTATTTAAGTATTAGTAATAATAGTAGTGGGTGTGTAAATGTGGATAAGTCGATAATTTTTTGTTTCAAGTGCAACATTTTGCTTGTTTTTGTCGAATGTGACACCATATATAGTTTTTGTTTGAGTGGGCAAAATGTTTATAACTTGTTTACAAAAATATTTTTTTATCCACTTGTCAACATCTTTTTGATTTCGCTGACAAATGTTTGTGTTTTGCGGTTGGTTTTCATTTCGTCGGATATCTTGTCACGTGAGTGCATGATTGTTGTGTGATCTCTTCCGCCGAATATCTTTCCGATTGAAACAAGTGGAAGTTCAAGCATTTCGCTTATCATATATATAGCAATCATTCTAGGCTCTACAATTTCTTTGCTTTTCTTTTTGCCGACAATGTCGTCTCGCGAAATTCCAAAGTATTCACAAACTGCCGATATGATTTGGTCGGTGTTTGCTCCGCCTTCATTCTTTTCTTCATACTTGTCGCTGAACGCTTCTTTAACGTCGGAAAGGTCAGCCGATGTTTTGCCTATCAGGTTTGAAAGGAAACATACTTTTGAAAGCATACCTTCAAGTTCACGAACGTTTGAATCAATTTTGTCTGCAATGTATTCAATCGCGTCGTCGCTTATTGAGTATTTTTCGATTTGGCATTTCTTTCTTAAAATCGCAACACGAGTTTCAAAGTCGGGTGGAGTAAGGTCTTGTGTCAGGCCTTGCAACAGGCGTGAGCGCAATCTTTCTTCTAGTGTTGGAATTTCTTTTGGATGACGGTCTGAAGCAATTATGATTTGCTTGCCATATTGAATAAGATCGTTAAAGGTGTTGAAGAACTCTTCTTGCGTGCTTGTCTTTTTTGAGATGAACTGAATATCGTCGACCATTAAGACGTCGCAATTTCTGTATTTATCTCTAAACTCTTGATAGGTTTTGTTTTTGCCTGTCGAGCCAAGTGATTCAATATAGTCGTTTGTAAACTGTTCGCAAGTAACATATCTTATTTCAAGTTTTGGACTGTTTTGTTTAATATAATTTCCGATTGCGTGCAAAAGGTGAGTTTTGCCAAGTCCAACACCACCATACAAAAACAATGGGTTGAAAGTTTTTCCTGGATTTTCTGCAACTGCTTTTGATGCGGCATATGCTGTTTGATTTGATTTGCCCACAACAAAATTGTTGAAAGTGTATTTTGGATTGAGTGGATTTTTAACAGGTTCGATATCTTTTGTTTCGGCAGGCTTGTTTTTAGCAACATATTTTGCTTCTTCGTCTGGATCCAAAATTTCGATTTCAATGTTTTCGCCAAAAATGTCATCGACAGCCGATTTGAGTTTGTCGAAGTAGTTTTTTAAGATTTGATTTTTAGCAAATGTGGATTTGGCAGAAATAAAAAGCACATCGTCTGCAAGGTCGATAACTTTTGAATCTTTAAACCACATTGAATATGAAACGTTTGAAAGCGATAGTTCCAATTTTTCTAAAACAATGTTCCATAAGTTGTTGGTGTCGTGCATTTTGTCCTTCCACTTTTAAATATCTATTACAATTTTACACATTAAACCAAATTAAGTCAAACAAAACAAAAGTTTACAAAAAAGTTTTTCAAACTGTTTAAGTTATTTTGTAAATGTGCTATATTATAAGTGATGAAATTGCAATCAATCCATCTTAAAAACTTTCGTTCTTATTCAAACGCCGATGTTTCCTTTTCGCCCGACGTTAACTCTATCGTTGGCAAAAACGCGCAAGGAAAGACCAATTTGATTGAAGCGATTTACTTTACTTGCATAGGTAAAAGTTTTCGCACAAGCAAGGAAAAAGAGCTTATTAAGTGGGGCGAAGAGAGCGCCGCAATTTCGATAGTTGCGAAAAACGAATTTAGAGAGAAAAAACTTGACGTCATCTTGCAAAAGTCGCAAAAAAAGATTGTAAGAATGGACGGAATTAATATAAGAAGAATAGGCGACGTGCTTGGCGAAGTGCCTATCGTGTTTTTTTCGCCGGACGAACTTAAACTTGTTAAAGAAAGCCCAGAAGAGCGCCGCAGATTTATGAACATTGATATTTCGCAGACAAACAAAAGATATTTTTATTTGCTTTCGAGATATGAAAAGATTTTGGACAACCGAAACAAACTTTTAAAATCCACACAAAATAAAGATGTTATTTTAGAGACCATCGACATTTGGAACAAAGCATTAGCCTCCGCCGGCTTAAAAATTGCAAACGAGCGAAAACAATTTATACAAGAAATTGCGCCTTATGCAGAAAAGGCAAACGAGTTTATTTCAAACGGCGAAAAACTTCAAATCGCATACAAAGGCATCGACGTTGAAAGCGAAGAAGAATACATTAAAAAACTTGAAAAAAGTTTTGATAAAGATTTTAAACTTGGCTTTACTTCGTTTGGCCCACACCGAGACGATATTGACATTTTCTTAAATGGCGTTGAAGTGAAAAGTTTTGGCTCGCAAGGACAGCAGAGAACGGCTGCGCTTTCGCTTAAACTTGCCGAACTTGAAATCATCAGAGAAAGAACGGGCGAATATCCAATTTTAATTTTAGATGATGTGTTTTCGGAACTTGACGAAAATCGTCGAAAAAGACTGATAAAGTTTACAAATAGATGTCAAACGTTTATAACAACCACCGATATCAACTTTACACAGTCACTTGCAAACAATATCATCATTGATGACGGCAAAATTAGCACGGCCGGACATTGACAATAAAAGTAAAATTTGATAAAATTTACTTGAGGGGAAAATGTTAGAACTAGACGAAAACAAAGTGCACAAAATTGAATCGTTTGAACTTGAAAAGTCGCCAACAGAAAAATTGGTTTGTTGTTATGTTGACGACGAACTTCGCAACGGCAAAATTGACAGCCGTGGCAAGAAAAGCAAGTTTTGGATTTGCAACGAAAAAAATATGCAAGCCTATCTTTTAAAATACAGCGACCAAAGAATCAGAACCGAAGAAGATGCAGGCCAGTTTTTAATGTGCGGAATTTTGGATCAACTCAAACTTCCATATGCTAAATATCTTGTTGCTGATTTTGAATGTGACGGCGTTAAATATGATGCCATTATAAGCAAAAACTATAAAGAGAATGAAAACATTTTCGAAATGTCTGGATATGCTGTAAATCAAAAGTATAAAGACACCATGTATGACAACAATTTTGGCGAAAAAATAAATGATACAAACAACGTTGAAGACTATGCCAAAATGATTCAATTTATGTATAAAAAGAACAACATTGACTTTGAACAACTGCGCACAAACATGCTTAAATATTGTCTTTTGCAATATGTTTACGACATGAGCGATTTGCACTATTACAACATTTCGTTTAGTTATGATAAGTCAATCGGTCATGATACATTTAGACTTAATCCTTTTTATGATTGCGGAAATATTTGCTTTTTAAATTTTTCGGATAAAAAGATTAAACACAATGTCGAACAATATTCTAAGTGCCGCGATAAAAACGGCAGAATGAAATTTATTAAAAACTTAATGTATTCAAATATGCCTATGCTTGGAGTTAAAACTGACATTTCATATATTTACAAAACTGAAAGTCAAAGTTTTACTTGCCGACCAAACTGCGAAAAGTGCAAAGGCGAAAGCATGATTAAACAGGCCGAACGCGACCTTGCAATTTTGCAAAACGAACTTGCCGATGAAATTGTCACAAATCCACAACTTTTTGAATTTTATGAAAGCGTTAAAAAAGTGGATTTAGACTTGGCTGCGAAAAAGTATAACGAGATAAAGGAAAATACAATTCCAGCATTTTGCATTGATATGGTTAAAGCGGTGTCTTGCGAAACTTCGCGTATGCTTGACAAGATTGTAAAGACAAAACTTAGCAAAGAGAAAAAACTCACCGATACAAAAGCGGTTGAATCTAAACCTAAGGAGGCTGAAAATGATAAGCCTGTTTTATAAAGAATTCGAACTTGGCGTTTTGTCATATGATAATGACAGCAACGAGTTTGTTTACAACTCAAATATAGAAAACGAAAAGAAAGCCGATGAAAAATATTTTGGACTTGAACTTTACAATCTTTTCGGCAGCAAAAATCGTCGCAGTAAAAATCTGTTTTCACAGTTCTGCGAAATCGCCGGTTGTTTAAATCGTCCAGATATTGTTCGCATGGCTGGAATCGAAAAAGGGGACAGCCTTTATCAAAAACTTGAAAAACTTTCAATGTTAAAATTAAACGACGAAGACTATTTTATTCGCTTTAAAAAATAGGCGTTTAAGCGCTTGACAAATTGATAAAAAATATTTATGATTTTAGTGTTAAATGTTTGACAGAAAAAGAGTATGCCTACCTGCGGCTTACAGTGAGACGAGACAGTGAAAATCGTCAGCGACTTGCGATAGGTTGAAGACAGTTTCTTTAGTTTAACCGGTATTAAGTTCGTAAACTTAAAAATGAGTGACCCATTTGGGTAAGTTAGGTGGCACCACGGAATTTTTCGTCCTAACGCAGATGATTGCGTTAGGATTTTTTAACGCTTAAAAAGGAGAAATGTATGATTACAAAAAATATTTACAGAAATTGCGACTGCGGAAGTTTAAGACTTGCTGACGCAGGAAGAGAAGTCGTTTTGGCTGGTTGGGTTAACAGTATCCGTGAACTTGGCGGGCTTACTTTTGTTACGCTCAGAGACCATTATGGAATTACACAACTTGTTGTTAAAGACCACGACCTTATGAAAAACGTAAACAAAGAGTGCACAATCTCAGCACACGGCATGGTTGTAGAACGCGAAAGCAAAAACCCTAAAATGCCTACTGGTGATATTGAAGTTGTAGTTGACAGAATCGTTGTTTTAGGAAAGTGCCAATCAACTCTTCCTTTTGAAATTTCTTCATCAAATTCAACAGGCGAAGCATTAAGACTTAAATATCGTTATCTCGACCTTAGAAATCCAGAAAATCACAACATTATCGTGCTTAGAAGCAAAATGCTTAACTTTGTAAGAAACAAAATGTATAACATGGGCTTTACAGAAGTTCAAACTCCAATTCTTGCAAATTCAAGCCCAGAAGGTGCACGTGACTTTATCGTGCCAACAGTAAATGCTCCTGGCGAGTTTTTTGCTCTTCCACAAGCACCACAACAATTTAAACAACTTTTAATGGTTGCCGGATTTGATAGATATTTTCAAGTTGCTCCATGCTTCAGAAACGAACCAGCACGTGCGGACCGTTCACCTGGCGAATTTTATCAAGTCGACTTTGAAATGAGTTTTGCAACACAAGAAGATGTTTTTGCTGTTTGCGAAGAATTTATTTCTGACCTTTTCCGCACTCTTGCGCCAGAGCGTAAAGTTTCAACTGTTCCACTTACTCGCATTCCATATCGTGAAGCGATGGACAAATATTGCTCAGATAAACCTGACCTTCGAAACCCTCTTATTGTGCACGACCTTACAAAGATTTTTGCTAACACAGAATTTAATGCTTTTAAAGGCAAAACAATCAAAGCAATCGCAACTGACGTTGGAGAAAAATCACGCAAGTGGTATGACGAAATCGGACAAGTTATTGTTGCTTATGAAGGCAAAGGCTGCGCTTGGGTTAAATATCACGACGGCGAATTCAGCGGAAGCATTGTAAAATTCTTAAACGACGAAGATAAAGCCAACATTATTAAAGAATTCAATCTTAAAGGCGGCGAAAGCATTTTCATCGTTGCGGACAGCGAAGAAATGGCGCCAAAACTTGCAAATGTTTTGAGAAACGAACTTGGCAATCGCCTTGACCTTATCGACAAAAACGCTATTGCTATGTGCTGGATTGTTGATTTCCCATTCTTTGAAAAGAACAAAGAAACAGGCAAAATTGACTTTGGACACAACCCATTCAGTATGCCACAAGCAACTTTAGAAGAACTCAGCACAAAAAATCCATATGACATTTTGGCTTATCAATATGATATGGTTATCAACGGCCACGAATGCTTGAGCGGGGCAGTTAGAAACCACGACCAAGACATCATGCTTAAAGTGTTTGATATGGTTGGATACAACGAAGAAGTCGTTAAACAAAAATTCGGCGCACTTTATTCAGCATTCTCATATGGCGCTCCACCTCACGCCGGCTGCGCATTCGGATTTGACTCACTTTTGATGATTGTTGCGAATAAAGAACTTATGCGTGAAATTATCGCGTTCCCACTCAGCAACAACGCAAGAGACCTTATGATGAACGCTCCAAGCAAGATCGACGACAAATTCTTAAGAGAAGTTGGCATCCAACTCATCGACAAAGGAGATAAATAATGAAAAGAACCGAACTTAAAACTCTTCAAAAAAACTTTGCCGATTATGACGGCAAAACCGTTACTGTTTGCGGTTGGGCAAGAACCGTTCGTGATTCGAAAAACATCGGATTTATCGAACTTAACGACGGATCTTTCAAAAGCGTGCAAATCGTGTTAGAGCGAAGCAAACTTGCAAACTATGACGAACTTGTTAAACAAAATGTTGGCGCTTCATTTGAAATTGTGGGAAAAGTTATTGTGACTCCACAAGCAAAACAACCTTTTGAAATCAACGCTGACAAGGCGGAGGTTTTAGGAACATCTGCAACAGATTATCCTCTTCAAAAAAAGGGACATTCGATTGAATTTTTAAGAAGCATTCCTTTTATTCGCGCAAGGGGGAACCTTTTTAATGCTGTTTTTAAAATTCGTTCAACTGCCGCTTATGCAATTCATAAATACTTTAATGAACGCAACTTTGTTTACGTTCACACTCCAATCATAACAGGCAGCGATTGCGAAGGCGCAGGCGAAATGTTCCAAGTTACAACACTTGACCTTGACCGTATCGCAAAAGACGGAAAAGTTGACTATTCAAAAGACTTTTTCGGCAAAAAAGCATCGCTTACTGTTTCGGGACAATTAAACGAAGAATGCCTTACTCACGCTTTCGGCAAAACTTACACATTTGGCCCAACTTTCCGTGCAGAAAAGTCAAACACAACTCGCCACGCCGCTGAGTTTTGGATGATGGAGCCAGAAATGTGCTTCTGCGAACTTGACGAACTTATGGACAACGAAGAAGAAATGGTTAAATACGTAATTTCTTATGTTATGGAAAACTGCCATGACGAAATGGAATTTTTAAACCGCTTTGTCGACACTGGGCTTATCGAAAGACTTAAAAACGTTGTTGAAAACGATTTTGTTAGACTTGACTATACTGAAGCAATCAGCATTTTAGAAAAAGTTAAAGACAGATTTGTTTTCCCTGTTAATTGGGGAGTTGACCTTCAATCAGAACATGAAAGATATCTCACCGAAGAAGTGTTTAAAAAGCCAGTATTTTTAATCAACTATCCAAAGGATATCAAAGCCTTTTATATGCGCTTAAACGACGACAAAAAGACTGTTGCTGCGGTTGACCTTCTTGTTCCTGGCATCGGCGAACTTATCGGCGGAAGCCAAAGAGAAGAAAGACTTGATGTGCTTAAAAGCAGAATGGCTGAAATGGGCTTGAAAGAAGAAGATTATAAATGGTATCTTGACACACGTCGCTATGGCACAAACAAACATTCTGGTTATGGCCTTGGCTTTGAAAGAATGGTTATGTATCTTACAGGCATTCAAAATATTCGTGATGTTGAAATATTCCCAAGAACTGTGGGCAACTTAGAAGGATAAAATTTGGAAGAAAAAACAGAAGAAATCATTCCGCTTGAAGGCGGATTTTGGAAGTATTTTGGGCGAGTAATCAAAAAAAGTAAATGGTTGATATTAATGGGGGTGTTCGTTTCTCTTATGTGGATGGCCACCGCCATTTTTACAAACACGCTTCAACTGAGCGAACTTACTTATTTTAATGTGCTCGTTTCTATAATGCTGTTTTGTGACATTTTCGCTTTTGCAACGGCGCAGGCGTTTATTGTTATGTTAAGCCGAAAAAAGGACAAATACAAACAAGCGCTTAATTTTTGCAGCCTTATAAACATAGGCATCATGCTTGTTGCAGCGGTGTTTTTGTTTGCGGCCAAAGATTTCATATTGCTGGATCTTTTTAAACTTGATTCGCCAGGCGATCCGTTGTTTTATTATTTAATGATAGGTTTTATCATTTTTAGATGTATCACAAGATATTATGAAACGACTATGCGCGGGACAGGACTCACAAAACAAATCATGATTTCAACCCTTATCACTTTTTTAGCGATGATGAGTGGCTGGGCAATTTTGATTTTGACAGATGGCTTTGCGCTTAATTATATTCCAATCATATTTTATGTTTCGCAAGCGCTTTCGTTTGCTTATACGGCGTTTGTTATAAAACGCGAAAAGGGTGTCAATGTCTTTAACATTTTCAGTCTTGAAAAGCCAACGAAAGAAGATTTTAAAATGATTTTTGAAAAACTTGCATTCGAAGTTTTTTGGCAAATCGGTTGCACAGTTTGCTCAATGTTTATGCTAAAACTAAATGCAAAGATTTACGATAGCTATATGTATTTTGAAAATGCGCTGGATATATTCAATGTTGTTTATTTTGCATTCATGTATGTCACAAGCGTTCAGGTTGCGATGGCTATTGGCGAAGGAAGAACAGAAGATGCCTTTAAAATCAGCAAATACAGCGTTTACATAAGCATGATTACATGGGTGGGTTATTTTGTTCTTGCAGGAGCAATCTGCTATCCAATGTTGCTTGGCATCAATCCAGAACTTTTTGAGATAAGTTTGCAAACATATTTCATTTATACTGCAGTATACTTTTTTAGGTTTGTCGCTTGGTGCATGGCATCATATTGCATTTCAATGAGTGGCCGCAATTTGGCACAAATCATAATTCAGTGTTTTTCAGTGGCATATTATTTCGCGTTGTATTTCACAGCACAATATCTGCCAAACAATGTGTTCTTTGTTTATGGATTGCTGATTATAGAAGTTGCAGCGGTTTTGATTACTGAAACCATTTTATTTTTTAGAAAAGGTTGGCTTAAACCTAAACAAAGCAAAAAAGAAAAGCAGGAATAATCCTGCTTTTTTATTTTATTATTTTGTTGGCTTATTCTCCAGCCACTGGGCCACGGTGCGATGATATTGTTGCTGCGCGACGTGCGTCTTCTGTGGCTGCGCGTTCTTCTAAAGCACGGCTTAATGTCTCTTCGCGTTCTTTACGATCGCTTTCTTCCTTAGCTTTGTTGTAAAGGGCGATGTCGTCCTCTGAAAGATTGTAATATGTAATCCCATCAAATAAGCTTTTGTTTTTAAGTAAATATGCGTTGATGTTTTCAATTCTAGGATTAAGATATTTTTTTACCATGTTTTGTTTCACATCGTCAATTTTTGCTCCGTCTGAACTTTTAAGTTTATTGCTCGAAAGTTTTTTATCAGCATATGGCGCAGCTAAATCGTCAATGATTTTTTCATAAGCTTTTCTTATATTTGCATCTCTTAAAAATGCGGCTGGAATGCTGCTAAGCAATTTTTTGGCATATTTTCTGTCACCCCTTGTGCATTCAAGGTAGTTGTCTAAAAGCGATTGCACTGCGGCGTATGTTAAGCCATAAACTTTACGGAAACTGTAATTTTCTACTTCTTTTTCAGGGCGAGAGAAAGAAATCTTAGCCTTTTCAACGCCTAATTTAATGTTGTGGCCGTTGTTGTATTTATAGATTTTCATAACAAAAGGTTTGATAAAGCCTTTAATTCTAATCTTAACTTTATAATCTTTATCAAATCTTCTTGGGCAATCACCAGTGGTGGCACTTTCATCTTCCCAGGTTTTGTAGGTGTATTTCATACGTTTTCTCCTATAAAAATAGTATATCACTAAACCTACTCGCTGTCAATAGTGGAAAATTTTAAGCGATTGAGATAAGATTGCACGGTTGACCTGTCTAAAACATATTGAACCGAGCCTGTATCGGTTGAAACGACCTGTCCGCCAAGATGTGAGAAAGTTTTGTTGGAAATAAAATTTGAGCGTTTGATATTAAAATAAATTTTTTCATAATTCGAAATTTTGTCAAGATTAAATAGAAAAAGTAGAGTTTCTAAAATAAGGCGAGTGTTTTTTACAGACTCATCAAACTGGATTTCGCACAAATACAATTTCTCTTCCATTAAAAGAGTAAAAAATCCGCATACTGAGTCGTGGCGATAAATTAAAACAGTTATAAAATTGTCCTTTTTGACATTGGAAACAAAGTTATCTTTCCAAAGTTTTTCGTCGCCGGGTTGTAAAATGATGCCTTCCGAAGGCAGGTTGTTTTTTACGATTTGAAAACAAGCATCAAGTTCTTTTTGAGACATAGACTTAATTGTGACGAAATTAAAATTGCTAGTTTTGTTCATAAAATTATCTTATCATAAAAAATAAAAAAGTCAAAGGAGAAAAGTTTGCAAAAATGGTTGACAATTTAATAGTAGAGTGTTAATATTACTTACGCAAACAGTTTTTCTCCCTCCCTAACTGTTGCAAAGCATAATTGCGAAAAAGCCCGAAGGCTTTTCGCAAAACCAAAGCTTTTAATTATGCCTTAGCAAAAAGCGCGAGGCTTAACGACACGTCCGACAGGACTGGCGTATGGAGCGAAGCGGAATTAAACCGATAAAGGTTGACAGCCGAGTGCTCCAAAAATACAATTTAATATGCCTCCTTAGCTCAGCGGTGGGCGCGAGGCTGAACGACATGTCCGAAAGGACTGGCGTATGGAGCGAAGCGGAATTAAACCGATAAAGGTTGACAGCCGAGTGCTCCAAAAATACAATTTAATATGCCTCCTTAGCTCAGCGGTGGAGCACTCGGCTGTTAACCGATAGGTCGTAGGTTCGAATCCTACAGGGGGCGCCAACAAACCACGAATTCTCGTGGTTTTTTGTTGCGTGAACAGGATTCGAACCTACGGTTCGCCCGCAATGCGGCGGGGCACGCTGAATGCTTTGCCCGTGCTCATGCGCAACGCTGACACAGCAGCCTTGCTTAATTCACTCGCACCCTACAGGGGGCGTCAACAAACCACGAGTTTTCGTGGTTTTTTTGTTGTTTAAATATGGCAAAGAATTGCGGAAAGATGCGATGTATGCTAAAATGATAGCGTAAAAGCAAGGGAGAAAAGATGGGAAGCCAAAGACATCAAAAATTATATAATCACTATAAAAGCGTTTTAGGTGAAGAACCGGCTTTTAGTTTGGAACTTAAAAAGAATGTATTGCCAGAAGGCATGAAGCCGATTGCGACTTTTGTTTTTAAGCCCACCGATGATATGCCATTTTGGAAGTTGTGCACGATAGGCGCAAGCGACTATTTGATGCCGGAACGCGACATTGGCTGGGGAAGAAAGGCCAACCGCCGCAACGAATATATGATGTTTTTGCCGCCAGAAGTTGAAGTTAGCGAGTCTACCACCGAATGGTTGTTTTTAAACTCATTGCTTTGGTCGACGGCGGAATACGCGTTTAATGAAAAAGACAATCTCACCGTTTCGGACACGATAGACATGGGCATAAAAGGCAAATATTGCGGGACAGTGCTTTTGCTGCCAGAAATATTTAAATCGCCTAGCATTGTAAAATGTTATGTAACTAAACATAAATATATCAGCATCTTTCAAGTAATGCCAATATCAAGAGAATTGCTTTCAAAGAAACTTAAAAAAGGAACAAATGGCGTTTACTGGCTTATGGAGCAATTTTATACGCACGACGATGACTACAAACTAATCGCGTCAAAACCATTTGCAACGCTTTAATTTATCTAATTGAAAGGAGAGTATATGTTTAACAAAATTTCTATAAACGACTTGATTGTAAACGATTATGAGCAACAGTATTTTGAAGAATGTAAATATATTTGGCAAAAATTTGTTCCCAAAAGTGGTCAGGCGCGTAATTTGCAAGGGGAACTGTTGCGAGAAATCGAAAAAATCCGCTGTGAAGCACAGGATAATGGAAATGTAAATTGGGACGATGAATTTTCATATTATTGTGAATTTATAACGCAGTCATTGATTAAACAACCGATTTTTTCAGATTCCGATAAAGAAACAATTCACACGATAATGAAGTTTATTAAAGAATGTGGCATTTATGCTCAAAAATACAACAACGGAGAAATTTCTGACAACGAAGTAGATCTTGAAAAACTTGCATATACAAAAGACAATATATACGATATCATTTGTGATTATATAGGCAGACTGCAAAAGAATAACCCGGAGCCCATAACTTACAAGCAAAATAATTTTTTTAAAAAGTAAATATGTTCAGCGTCCATTTATAATTTTTATTTTCAAACCACGAATAATCGTGGTTTTTTGTTGATATGTTTTCTTAGCGGACGGCGGCTTAGGGAAGAAAGGGAAGAGATGTTGCCAATTTATGCAAAGTTTTTTGATTGTTGTCAAAAATTAAATCATGAACGCGGTTTTGGTGGCATTGCTGGGAATCTTTGCCGTGGGTGGAGCGTGGAAAGGCGGGCTGAAAACTATTTTTTCGCTGCTTAGTTTTGTTATTGCATGCGCTGTTAGTTTTGCGTTTTATTCGCATCTGGCGACCGCCTTATTTAATGCCAATTTTCTAAACGCGCCACTTGTTAACGGCGTGAATGATATTTTGTCTGGGCTTAGCAAAAGTCTCACTCAGCAAGTTTTTGGCTCGACTGGTGAAATGATTGATTTTTTAAGACAGACCGATTTGCCTTATTATGGCAAGAGCATGCTGATATCGCTGCTTTCCAATATAAGCATTGACGGAGAATTTACTATCTCAAAAGTTGTTGCGACGCCGCTTTATAAAATTGCACTTGAAGCGATTAGTTTCGCGATGATTTTTATTGTTAGTTTTGTTTTGCTTAAAATTTTGCAGCATTATTTACTGAAAATCACCAATTTTTCGTTTATTAGAGTTACAGACAAGGTGCTGGGATTTATTATCGGCACGGGATTTGGAGTGATTGTGTATTTTGTTTTGGTTTATTTTTTAGTTCAACTCAGCCACGTGTTTTTATCCGATTGGATAATAAAAAAAATCAACGAAGGATATTTATCGTCGATTTTCTATAAAAAGATTACAGGCTGATTTGTTCGTCAAGAACATCTTCAATTTGGCTGTTGTCGCGATTGGTCTCGTCAGTTTTGCTTTTGATTACGGCCGTTGCAATGCTCATTGCGATAATAGAAGCAAGCGCAAGCCCAAGCAAGCACCACAGCAAAATTTTAATGAGTTTTCTTTTTTTGTTTTCTTCCATTTATTGCATTATAACACTTTTGGCCGAGAAATGCAAAAAAATTTCCTAGAGTGATGCGCTCCAAAATTATTGAGCCGATAAAAGTTAAGACGGCATAAATTCTAAATTGCCCATAATTGATGGCAAGATTTACCAAAAAGAAAAGAACACCGCACAGAATTGTCGAAATAAAAAGAAATATTTGTTTCGCTATTTTGCTTGAATCAAAAAGTTTTGTCAAAATTGTGCCGCATTCATAAATTACGCCGCCCGCAAGCCCGGCTAGGAAAAGACACAAAAACACGATTGGTTGTGAAAGGGTGGGATAAAGCATTATTTAAAGATCCTTTTCATAAGCGGAACTTTTTCGGCTTTGCTTGTAAATTTGAGATTTGATATTCGTCCTGCGATTGAAACTTCCTTGCCGTCAAGATCGAGTTTTTTAACTTCAAGTTCGCTGCCGCTGATTATGATTGTTTCGCTGCCTTGCTCTACAACGGCTTGACTTTGCGTTGATGAAACAACTTTCGTTGCTCCGGTTATAGTCAAATAATTATTATTATCGATGGTTATTGAATTCATATTATCCTCCAAAATTATGTATATTTTTTTGCCAAATTTATTATGCAAATAAAATGATTTTATGTTATATTATTTTAAAGGAATAAAAAATATGGAAAAATTCGAAATAAAAATCAAAAAAAATCAAAAAATTCGTGATTTTTTATTAAATTATGGTTTTTCTAAACCAATTACTAATCAAATTATTAAAAACAAAGACATCAAACTTGACGGCAAAAGATTGTGTGAAGATGATATGGTTTTTGCCGGACAAACTGTTGTTGTGTTTGCGCCAGAAAAGCCAAGCGCTAGATTTAGCGTTATCTTTGAAGACGAAAACGTGATTGTGCTAGATAAAGGCTGTGACATTGAAGTTCAGGGCAAAGACAGTCTTGAAAGTGCCATTTCTGGAAGCATTGCCGTGCACAGACTGGACAGAAATACCACCGGCGTGATGATTATGGCTAAGAATGAAGAAGCGGCTGAAGCGCTGAAACAGGCGTTTAAAGACAAAACTGTGCAAAAAACATATGTTTGCGAGGTTTTTGGTAAGCCTAATTTTAAGGGAGAAGTGCAAAAAGCCTATCTTGTTAAAGATGCCAATCGAAGCGAAGTTAAGATTTATCCAAACTTCGTTCAAAAGTCTGTTTTGATTGAAACTAAGTTTAAAACTGTCAAAGTTGGAGAGCAAACTTCGCTTGTGACTGCCGAACTTTTGACGGGCAGAACTCATCAAATTCGTGCGCAACTTGCATATCTTGGATTTCCAATAATTGGCGACGGAAAGTATGGAAAGAACGAAATTAACAGAAAATTTAAAGAAAAATATCAAAAATTGCACTGTTTTTCGT
>CAVCJG010000006.1:0-77908 GCA_963602685.1 Eggerthellaceae bacterium
CCAGAATGGGCAAAAAAATATATTTAAGATTTATTATTTATATATTAAATTTATTTGATAAATTGCATCGAAAAGTGTTAAAATAATCTTGTGAAAATGCAAATGAAAAAAATATTCAGTTTAATGTTTGGGTTCGTTTCTGCTATGGTTATGGCAGCGGCTTTTTGTTTTGCCGGATGCGCGAACCTTTTTTCTTTTAACGGAAAGTTCACCAAAGAAGAGCGACTTGTTTTAGACGTTGGGCAAGAGTTTTTGCCTAGCGACATTTTTTCGTCAAGCAAGAATGTAGAGTTTGTTGCTGCGGACGAGAGCATTTTGCTTAAAAACGACACGGGAACTTTCACGGCACAAAAAAGCGGAAAAACTTCGCTTGCTGCAAAATCTGGAAATTTGACTATCGACACGCTTGACGTTTATGTCAGATACGACTTCCAAGTTCCAACAAACCTGAACGTGACAAACGACGGATTGATAAGTTGGGACGAGAGCGCAGTTACGATTGACGGCAGAGTTGTTAAACCTACATACAAAGTTGTAATCAACGGCGAAGAATACGATTCGCCAAAAAATGAATATCAACTTTTGCAGAGCGGCGAGTTTACAGTTAAAGTTAAGGCTAACGCAACAGCGCTTATAAACGGCTCGGCATATTCAAGCGAAATCAGTTTTAAATTTGACATGACAAACGCGGCGACCGATGTTAAGTTTGTCAGCGAAGAAGTGTTTGGCTCAAACAAGGGCACACTTACTTGGACGGGCGAAAGCGAAGGCGTTTTGACAATCGATGGCATTCAACAAAAAGTTTCGGGCAATTCAAAAGTTTTAGACTTTGTTGGCTATCAAGAAAAAAGCGCGATTGGAGCAAAACTTTATTTGCAAGGCGCAAATGGCGACAGCAAAACTTTCACAAAAACCATCACAAAACTTTACACGCAAGATATGTCTGTTAAAGACGGAGAACTTTCGTGGATTGAATCAAGTTCAACCAAATATACACTTATAAAAGCAGAAAACAAAATTGACGGCTCAACAAAAATAATCAAAGCGAGCGCAAACACTTCCGTTTTGGAAGGCGCAGACGAAGGCATCTATTCGATTTATTATCAAGCAATCGCGCCAGAAGGCTTTGCAAACGGCAACGTGAAAAAATATGTTTACGATGTCGGCAAGGTGAGCAACGTTAAGGCAACTTATGTTCTTGACGGATCGACACTTAAAGTGAAGTTTTCTTCACAATCCGAATTTAACAAAAAATTTGTTGTAAAACAAAACTCACAAGTTTATGAATTCGAATTTACTGATGAAAAGATTGGCGGGGAATATGTTTTGAACCACGATTTTGAATTGTCGTCGGGCGTAAATATTTTTACAGTTCAAGCAATCCCAACCTTAAACGGAAAAGAATTCACTTTTGGCGGACAATCGACTAAGTTTGCGATAAAGAGTGACGAAGATGTTTTGTTTAGTGCATACAATCTTAACAGCATCACAAACCTTTCACACTCAACACAAAACGGCGAGTCAATTTTGACTTTTGACAATGTAGAACACGCAAACAGTTATGAAGTAAAAATCAACAACATTAAAGTTGACGATATTAAAGTTGACAAAGGCGAAGAACAAACATCAATCAATATCGGCAAAATCACAAAAGCAAAATACGGATTTACAAACACATTCAACATTCAACTTACCGCAACAAGAGCATCTGCTCCAAATCAAATTGTAAACCCAAGTCAAACATTAAAAACATTGACAATGCTTTCTGCTCCAGTTGTTCCAAACTTGGCAGGCGAGCAGACTTCGGGACTTACATATGCTTGGACAAAAGATGAAAACGCAGAATACATTTATGACCTTTATTTAACCGACTCGACTTTTGATTATTCTTCGGCTGAGGCGTTCAGCGAAACAGTGCAAGATAGCCACACCAAAACCTTACAAGCAGGCTATTACGTGATTAAAGTTCGCGCACTTCCACTTGACGAAAACAACTTCTTGGCAAGCGAAGAAATAAGCGAAGACAGATTTTATGTGACTGAACAAATTGAAAGTCCAATGATAAGACTTGACTATGACGAGTCGCTCAGCGGAGTTTATTCGGGCTATATCGTAAAAATTAAAACCGTCGAATTTGGATATGAATACAAAATTCTTTTCGGCGACGAAGAGACGGCACTTGGCAGCGTATACAACACAAACTTTGAATCGGAAGAGTTGCAATACAACTTGCCAATTTCGGCAGAACTTGTCGGAACAAAACAAATCAAAGTTGTGGCAATCGCTCAAACTGACGTGTTACAAAAAATTCATTCAAACGGCACTTCAGTTTTAACAGTTGAAAAACTGGCAGCGCCAAGCGAATATCAAATTTCGCAAGACAACACAAAAATCACAGTGACAAACAGCGACTCTCGCTCAAAAGTTCAATTAACCAAAGACGGTCAAGAAATTTTGATGGGCGAAGAAGGACAAAATGCAACCTATGACATAACCGAATTTGATGGCGAGTTTGTCATCAAAGCGCGTCAAATGGGTTATGACGAATTTGACGGATATACACAAAACGGCACAACAAAAATTGCAAGCGACTTTACAGATTTTGTTTTGCATCGCTCGCAAGCACCTTTCAATCTTGCATACAATGCGGGAATTGTTAGTTTTGAACACAACGACGAAGTAGAAACTTACAGAGTTTCACTTACTGTTAAATCAATCAATTCTTCATTTACAAAAGAATTTGAAACAACCGAAAAGACATTCAACCTTGAAGAAAAAGTAGCGGATATGCGCCGTGAAGATCGCGAATTTGACAGCTGCTTTGCTCAAAAATCAGAACTTATAATTTCACTTTACGCTTACGTTTCAAAAGAGATGGACGGAAAATATTATTTGCCATCACGAAACGCTACTGTTAAAAACGACATCACATCATCATCGCTTATCGTTTCAAAACTTGACCCTGTCGAACTTGACTTCGACGACGAAAGAAAGGTTATTATTTGGGACGGCGACGAATCAATCGAGCCAGTTTATGAAGTATATCTTGGCGACGAATTGCAAAAGACTGTCACAACAAAATCAGCAAGCGGAAAGTTTGAATTCAGCGTTGCGGGATATGATTTCCTTTCGGCTGGCGATTATAAATTTTATGTTATCGCATCAAGCAACAATACTCTTGCTTCTGACAAATCTAAAAACATAATCTTCCACAAACTTTCACAAGTTGAAAAATTAAATGTTTATTCAAAAGATTCAACCTATCGTGCCAACTTCGCGTTTGCGGGCGGGGACGACGGATATGTTGAAGATGTTGTTGTAAACGGCGACAGCATTGGACAACTTCCAGATTTTGCGCTTAACGCCGACGAAGTTTCAATCGTGCTTAAAGGCAAAAGCTATGCCGAACAAAACGGCGACAAAATCTTCTTTGTTTCAAGCGACGCGTCGCTATTTACAATCAGACAACTTTTAACCGACGGCTACGAAGCGAACGTTACAATTTCAAACAAAACAATTTCATGGCAAGACTATGCATCGGCAAACGCTAGTGTTTGGGTGTATGCTCAGCCAAAAGAAAATGTGAAATATGAAATTGAAGTTGTTTCAGCAAACGGACAAAAACAAATCATTTCAAACATTGCACAAAACAAACTTGATTTAAGCAATCAAAAACTTCTCAATTTAATCAGCGGCGAATACACCTTTAACCTTTATGCTTACATTTCAGAATATCAAATTGAAGTGGGCGGCAGCGGATATTATGGAAAGGTGCTGCTGCAAGAAAATGTTGCTCTCAAAAAATTGAACAGCGTTTCAAATCTTTCGATAAACATTGACTATTCAAATGTTTCGATTGAACAAGAACTTAGCAAACTTGTCAACCTTTCATGGAATTTTGAAAACACTGCAACAAGCGACGTTTCATTTGAAATTTATGTAAACAATGTTTTAAAAACAACAGTTACTCAAAACAACTATTCATTAAGTCAATCAGCGTTTGACAGTGACGAAAATACTATTTCAATTATTGCCGTTTCTGCCACAGACGTTGCATCAGACAAGACCGAAATCAAACTTTATAGATACTTTGAACCTCAAATTTCTATCAGCGACCGCGGCGTGCTTACGATTGTTGATAAAACCTTGCCACCAGTTTCAAACGGCTACATCATTGAAATCACAATGAACAACGATGCGGGCGAAAGCGAAACAAACTTCTATTACACAACCGAACGTGTTTACGACCTTACCAAAGACGGACAAGGAATCAACGGAAGAAGCGGACAATTTAGAATTAGAGTTATTCAAAAATCTCTTTGCGGAAGTGTGAACGCTGTGCCTTCATCGGCGGCAGAAGCACAAGGCAAAGTGCTGTCAGCGCCAACGATAATTCAAGATGCCTCAGGCTTTACGATTACATCGGGCGACAGCGAAGTTACTTATTATGTAAAATGCGAAGCCAAAAACTTTGAACAACAAGTTGACGGCAGCCATTTCAACTTCCCAGATGATTGGGAAAGCGGCGAATACAAACTTGTTGTTTATGCCCAAAAATCCGGCACAATCGATTCGTGGAAGGGCACAGAAATCACAGTTGTCATTGACCGAATTGAAAACATCTCGCAAATCAATTTTGCAAGAGAGGCCGACTATCTTGACTATGTGCTTTCATGGGCAGAAATAAACAATGCCACCGCATATGAAATTGAAATTTTCAAGGGCGGCGAAAAAATTGGATATTTCGGGAAAATCACAGGCGCAACACAAACAATGCTTTCTGACGTGCGCAGTGCCGCTCCAAACTTTACATCGGGCGAATATGTGCTTTCATTCAGAAGCCTTACAAACTATGCAACAACAGCAAAAACAAATTCTGTTCCTTTCTACTTTAATGTTTCAGTCGCAGAAAACACAGTTGAAAACATTGCGATTGGCGCAACAGGAAAACTTGTTTTCACATCAAATCAGTTAGGCGAAGGCTATTATATCGCGCTTGAAGAAACGGGCACGGGAAACAAATCGGGCGAATTTGTTGAAGATTCAACACTCACCGAATATGTTATTCCAGCCTTTACTGGCAAGTTGAAAGTTTCGATTATTCAAGTGATAACAAAGGTTGAAAAACAAGTTGTTACTTCACAAAACGGAGCGTTTATCAACTCAGCCGCAGTGACAGAACTTATTTCAAAACTTCAAAACATCACAAGCATGACGAAAGATGAACTCACCGGCAAAATCATCTTAAACGTTGCAGTTGAAGACCAAGAAACGAACCGCAGATTCATCGTTTCACATGGCGGCGTTGAAAAGAATTTAGATGTCATCAAAAATGGTGCTGCTTATGAATTCTTGGCAATAGATATGGTCAACTTGTTTGATAATGTCGAAGAAGGCGAGTTTGAGTTCAGCATTATCACAACTATTGAAACATATGCACGAAGCGACGAACTTAAAGACACAATTATTTATAGAAACCACAATAATTCATCTGTTGCAATAAAACAAGATGAAATAAACGACTACTTGCTTTTGAGTGGAGAGCAGGTTGAAAAAATTGAAGGCGGAACACAAACCGTTAAAGCAACAGCAATCCACATCACAGCCAACGACAAGGCATATCTTGTCAAGGCGGAGGATAATTTCGGATATTGGATTGAAGATTCAAATGTAGGAACAAAAAATCCAAGATACTTCTCAAAAACCGAAGTTACTGGCACAAACATTAAAAGCACAAGATGCTGTGCAGTAAACATCTCAGAAGTTTTAGACGAATTTAATGCGGGACAAATAAATGTTCGAATCGGATATATTTCTCTCGACAATGGAACATTTACTGTAAACAATTTCAGCGAAGTATATGAATACAAAAAACTTGCTCAAATCACCGCTCTTGAAATCGACCACGGAAACTTTAGATGGGCAGACACCGGCGAAGAAAACACAGGTTATGTATTGTTGTTTGACGGTGCAACTCAACACAAAACCGCAACTATCAGCGCATCAAACGCAAGATATTATCTTGGCGAAAAAGTTGATATGAGCGAAGAATTCACCGCAGGAATCAAAGTTGTTTCATCTCAACTTATGGTTTTACCTTCAAAGATTACAAAATATAAATCTGAAGGTGTTGACGCTAAAATAACTCAACTCGAACAGATTTCAAACAATGTTACTCTTACAGATGGCGTGCTTAAACTTGATTTCAACAGCTCGGCAACTACTACAAAAAAACATGCTAGCATCGAAAGTATGTTGGCGGGAAGTTCAAACACAACCGATTTCCCATCAATCTCTGAATTTGCTAGACAGTTTATTGCAAAAACATTTACAGTTCCTTTCAGCTTCTCGCTGCAAAACCTTAAAAATGTTAAGTTTAATCTTAAATTTGTTAAGGTTGGCGGAACACAAAGTTATTACACATCAACAAACGCACTCAACTTGTTGTCTTCGCTTTCTGATGATACACTTCAAAAAATATCTGACATCTTTACAGATAAGCAAATCACAGACGAACGTTTGATAGCAAGCTTAAACGACGTTTACGATATGCTTACAAACAAAGATTACTTCACGGGAATTGCTTCATCAACACTTTTGTTCAACGAAATCGGAAGCGACGAAATTGGCGAATACAACGTGTTCCCAGCAAAGAAAATCCCTGCTGGCGAATACAACATTTTCATTCAACAACAAGGCTCTGCCGAAAACAACACAATCAGTTCTGTTTTCAAAGCAGTTAAGTCAAATGTTCAAATTGTTCCTTCTCCATTAACAAGAGTCGATTCAGAAGCAGTTGACGGCGGCGTTTCAAACGTTTATTATGCAAAATTTGTTCCACTTGATGACTTTGACAGTTATACAGTGGCACTTAGAGACAAAGTCACAAACGACGTAATCGAATATAAAGTTGCAAAAACAACCGATGGTTGGGCTCGCAGCACATTCAGCGGAGCAAACAAAGATTTGAAAGTTGAAAATTCATTTGTTTGGATTCCTATGAACGGTGTTGAAGGCGTTATCTATGACGAAGGCCTGACAAACATTTACGGCGAAAATATTTCACTTACGCCAATCAAGAATGTGGCCGATCCTAAAAATCCAATCGCCATTTATGGCGGCAGCAAGATTGGCGGGAAAGACGGCAACATTATAATAGACGGAACAAACTATGCTTATTCAATCGCAAACGGAGTTGCGACAATCGGCGGGGTTGAAGCCAAAGACAACGAAATCGTGCTCGGCGAAATCTGCTATCAAGTAAACATTGTCGGACTTGCAGGTCACGACTTTACAGTTGATATTTATGCAAATGGCGACAGCGTTCACATAAACGGCAAGAGCGAAACCATTGGCGTGACATTCTTAAAATTTAATTTTGACACATTAAAACTTGAAGATGGTGAATTTGTTTGGGAAAACTTTAAAGTTAATTCAACAACATATCCATCAACAGTTGTTACTGCAAAGAAAGATGCAGGCGTGGCTCAAAGCATCGAAGTAAAAGCAGCAACCGGAACAAAAGCAACGTTTACCCCTGAAAACGAAGGCGCATACGATTACTTTAAGTTCTTTACAAAAGGTGTCGCAGAAAACTTTGAAATCAAAGTCGACAGCGAAATCTATCAAATCAACAATCTTTATAAACTTAAACGTCCAGACTTAAAAGTTTCAAACGGACAACTTTCAATCGTGGACAACACTGCAGCAGCGGATAAGCGTGCAGAAAAAGACTTCATTCTTTCAAACGACGTAAGTTTGCAAAAAGAAGCGGACGAATTTAAAACATTTAACATTTCAGTTGTAAAGAATTCGTCAAGCGGAAAGTTTGCTGTGAATTGGCAAACGGGCATCGGCGAACTTAGCGCTCCAAAAGAAGATGCAGTAGATCATGAATATGAATATCGTCTCACTGAAAAAACAGCAAAAATGTTTAACGCAGCAGTGAGCGGTGACAGCTTCTCAAACGATAAGTTCTCAGCGGCATATGAAGATGCAGGCACAAACAACGCATATTATTTGGTTTCAATCGAAGGCCTTGAAAATGACGGAACAGTGCTGTTGCAATCAGAACAAGCGAATGTTGAAGCGGCAAAACTTGCTTTTGAAGGCGACGATCCTGACGTGTTTGTAAACGACGAAGGAAACATCGAATGGGCAACTTCATCTCAAAGCGTTCATGAAGACAAATTGCCAGAGCAAGCAGGCGAAGGCAAACTTGAAGTTATTTATGAAGTGACTATTCGCTATTACTATGCAACAAGCGAAGATTGGAGATACAATGTTCAAAAAACATTTTATACATCTTCAAACGTGCTTGATGCAAAATACATTGTAAATCCTGTTGCCGGAGAAGACTTTAAATATTTAGTTTTAGTCCGCGCAAATGTTTACAAATTGATTTACGCAGTTGGCGATATACAAACCATTGAAGGCAAATATTACAACAAAGTTGAAAACGCGACTTATGATGCGTCGCAGTCAGACATTCTCGACAGCGAACTTTTGATAAGCGCAGGGGATTATGCAATCAACGAAGGCACTGATGATGAAAAGTGGTTGATTTCACGAACAGCATCTCCATTAGATGAATCGTTTACAATTATCACACACGATAAAGACCAAGTGAATTCAGAAAATGCAAATGCAGGACTCATCACATGGAAATCAGACTTTGACAGCAACAACAGCAGAGAATATGATGCAAACACATCATTTAAAATGTATGCTATTGAAAACGCAAACAAGACTTTGCTTGACGGCGAAGTTGAGATTGTAAATTCTGGATCAGCTGATGCATATTACGTTTTCAAAGTTACTCCTGGTCAACTTGCAGTTGGCAAAAAATACAACTTTGAATTGATTGCAAATCAAAAATCTACAAAGAATGACAGCGGAGAAATTACTTCAAAAGCAAAACTCTCATCGCTTTCATCACTTCTTCACACTTCTGAAGACATCCAAATTCTGCCAACAGTCACAGCAAGTGATTATGAAATTTTGAAGATAGTCGCAAGCGGCGAAAAGGGAGAAACCAACTCAATCAATTTTGAAGAGTTCTTCACTAAATACAAAACAGAATATGGACAAGGCAAATTTGCAATTAAACTCACTAATGCAAATAATTACAACGAAGTGGATTTCCTTCTTCATACTCAAACTTCAAAGGAAGCTAATTCAAGCGAAGCCGTGTTTAAGGCAGTTGCAATTCCAAGAGATAAAAATTGGTATTTGCGATCGGACGATGATCTTACAATCGAACTTAGTCAAGCCGAATGGACAAACGATGATATGCTTTATTATGACGAAGAGGCACAAAGATTTGATTGGATTTATCAAACAGAATTCGCAAACAAAATCAGCAATGAAAGCGGCGCAGAAATCTATTTAAGCGAAATGGAAAACAGCCAAGAAATCATTTATCAATTTGGCGTTTTGCAGGGCAGAGAGATTGTTCCGCTTAATGCAGAAACAAAACAAGGATTTATTGCAAACGGAGAAGTTTGGATAAATTACACAAACAGCGACAACGAAGTCGTTCCGGCATATGTTGTCAGCGCAGCTGTAAACATTCAAAACGGAAAAGCCGTTCCAAGATTTGGCGATACAGTTGACTTCAACGTTTACGACAGCGAAAAGACTGTTATCGGAACACTTAACGGAAAAGAATATCCACTTCTTGAAACTGTCTTTGCAGTTCAAGCACAAAACCCTACAAACGGGTCGGAGGAACTTTACTATCTTCCAATTTCAGTGTTAAACTATGACGGAAACACTTTTACAGCTTCGCAAACTTGCCCTTACTATGTTGACAGAGAATGCTCGCAAAAACCTGTTGTTGCATATGGCGCTGAAGTGTTGATCTCAGCTTACAACGTAGGCAGAGAATATCAATACATCGGAGTTATGAACAACAACTATTTGCTTAAAACAACTGACATTTTGCATTATTTAAGACAAAAGACAAAAGCAGAAAACGATGTTGACTCTTACGATTTGTCAAATGCAACATTTAAAGTTAGCCTTACAACAAAATATTCATACAGTGAAGGCAGCACAAGTTATGCGGTGACCGACACTCGCGAATACAACAACGTTCCAATCGGCGAAATAGTTAAAACCGATTATCACGGAATCGCAGTTGACAGCGAAAACGGAATCAGAGTAACAAGTTTTGAATTGCCAGTTGTCAGCGGCAAAGACGAAGCCAAAGGCATAATCACAGGATTTAAAATCGAAGCAAGAAAAAATGAAAATAACTTAGTTTCAGAGCCACTTCGAAAGATTTTGAAAGATGCTTCAAAATATGAATTTGAAACAAAAGACACAACTGCAGACAAATATAAGTTTGATTTATTTGGATTTGGTGAGGGAACATCTTCAAGCCCTTACACAATCGAAAACAACACACACTTTGCAAATATGAAATACAGACTTACTCGTCCTATATATTTGCAGAAATACACACAAACCAAAACAATCGTTAAAACCTATCGTGGACAAAAAACTACGACTACTCAAAAAGGAAAGATTACTGAAACCGACACACAATATTTCTTCAAACAAACAACCAGCGAAATAAGTGTTTCAACCGACGGATTTGCCATTGCTCAAACTTTTAACGGAGTTTATGACGGCGGCAACAACAAGATTTCGGCAAGCATAACAAACGTTGCGGCGTTGGAAGAAAGCGTGGCGGCAAAAGTTCCTTCCGGGGATTCATACTCGGCAGTTGAGTTCACGAAAGGCGCTGGCGTGTTTAAAGAAATCGGTCAAGACGCGCAGATTAAGAACTTAGAATTTGCGTTTAACTTGGCAGTTGACGCCAACCTGTCACAAAACATTGGCGCAGACGCTGCTTTAGTTGGCGGACTTGTATTTAAAAACCTTGGCATTGTTGACGGAGTTACTGTCACATCGTCAAACGTTTCGTTTACAAGTGCATTAAAACCAAGCGGCACACTTGCTGTTGCTCCAATTATTGGTGAAAACAAAGCAACGGCGAGAAACCTTTCATCCGAAGCAGATGTTGACATCACAAACAATGTTACAGGCGTTTCGCAAAACTTCTTCTATGGCGGACTTGTTGGATTCAACAATTACAGAAAAGCGACATTGCGATTTGTAAAAAGCAAAAATTCAACCGGCGCAACAAGCGGACATATCAACATCACATTCAGAAACAACACAAACGGCGCAGTCGGCGCAGCGGGAGTTGTTATCTGTGCGGAAGACTCGCTTGTAGACATGGCTTTAAACACAAAAGACATTACGATAACTGCAAACGGCGCAAGTGCCTATGCGGGCGGAGTTGTTTTGCTTGGAACAAGCGCTCAACTTTTCTCTTGCGTCAACACTGCAGCAATCAAAAGCAGTTCAGCAGCGTATGCAGGCGGCATAGCAAATTCGTTCTTCAACAGCAGCGTTGATACTATTGTTGGACTTGGAACGGTCAACGGCAAGATTGACAAATTGTTTGCAGCAAAGATGACATTCGCATCAAGTTCGACAAGCCCAATCGCTTATACTTATTCAAGTTACAGCCCATCGGGAAGTTTTACTTTGAGAAAATTCAGCAAAGACCAAAACATAACTTGCAAAAACAATTCTAAATATCAAATTCAAGTTAAGTTTACTTCAACAACGAATTTTAGCGCAGACATTGTTTATGTGGGCTAAAAATAGCAACAAAAACGCAATTAAGTTTTAAATGAGGAACAAATTGAATAAACATAATTTTATGAAAAAAATATTGATTATGCTGTTTTGCGGATTAAGTATTTTGACACTCTCAGGGTGTCAAAATTCTTCTAGCGCAACAATTTCTTCTTCATCAAATCTGCATATGCAAGTTGTTGCGGGAAGCAACTTTGTAAGTCAAAACTTTGCTTTTCCAACCGGCGCAAAAACTTTGATTAAAAATGGGGAAGAGCAAGAAAAAGTTGAAACATATATTTCACAACTTGAAAACGAATTGCGCGTTAAAGTTTGGAATAAAATGTATTTAAACTATTTTGCAATTTACTCATCAAAGCCAGACAACAACTATGTCATCGGCGGCAGTCAAGTTGACTTTAAACAAGCAAAATACAATTCACAAACCGACCGCATAGAATTTTCGTTTAACTTTAATTCTTACGCAGCGTGGAATTATTATCACCCTAAATCCAGCGATGAAGACGAAGCAAAACAAGACAATTTGTTTTTAAACATCGACGAAAGCAAAGGTGAATTTCCATTCTCGCAGCAAGTTGGCGACAAGAGTGTTGGACAAATGTATGTCGACATAATCGACGGCGTGCTTGCAAACAATTTTTCACAAGAAAAAATTGATGCGCTTGACGAAATAACTTTCAGTTATGATTACGTCACAACGCACAAACGCATACATTCAAATGCCGACGAAAAAGTAAACGACGGAAGATATTATCACCACATTTGGTCGCTTAAACACAGCCAGCTTGGGCAAGAAAAATCGGTCGAAATCAAAACAGTGAGTGCTGTTCGCGGATGGTGGTATTTAATCGCACTTGGCAGCGCACTTGCGGCGGTGGGCATAGGCAGTTTGACAATTTTTATTTCAACAAAAATAAAATTAAAAAAATCTAACAAAAAAGAGGCATAATTTGCTTCTTTTTTTGTTAAAACAAACAAGAAAAAAGTTAAAATTATTATTGAATTTAAATTAAATTGTGATATACTATAGCGTTAAAAGGAAATAATACAAAAATGACAAACGAAAAAATTAGAAATGTTGCAATTATTGCTCACGTCGATCACGGCAAGACTTCACTTGTTAACGAAATGCTTAAACAAGGCAATGTTTTCAGAGAAAACCAAGTGGTCGAAGACAGAGTTATGGACTCAAACGCACTTGAAAGAGAAAGAGGAATTACTATTTTGGCGAAAAACACCTCTTGCGTTTATAATGGAACAAAAATAAATATCATCGACACACCAGGCCACGCCGACTTTGGTGGAGAAGTTGAAAGAGTGCTCAAAATGGTTGATGGCGTTCTTTTGTTGGTTGACGCCTATGAAGGACCTATGCCACAAACTAGATTTGTGCTTCAAAAAGCGCTCGACTTAAATTTAAAAGTCGTTGTAGTTATCAACAAAATGGACAAGCCAGACGCCCGTCCAAAAGAAGTTGTTGACGAAGTTTTGGAACTGTTTTTAGAACTCGATGCAAACGAAGATCAACTTAACTCAGCGTTTGTATTCTGCTCAGCAAGAAAGGGAATCGCATCTTTGTCGCCTGACATGAACGACAGCGCAGATTTGACTCCACTTTTCAAAACAATTCTCGAAAGAATTCCAGCTCCACAAGGGGACGAAAAAGCACCTTTGCAAATGCTTATTTCTTCAGCCGAACACAATGACTATGTCGGCAAACTTGCAGTTGGGAAAATCACAAGCGGAAGAGTTTTTGAAGGACAAAACATTGTTGTTTGCAATTTCTTTGAACCAGAAAAGAAACACAAAGCAAAAATTGTTTCTCTTTTCGTTTTTGAAGGGCTTAAACGTGTGCCGGTTAAAGAAGCAGCAGTGGGCGAAATCGTTTGCGTTGCAGGACTTGACCAAGTAAGCATCGGCGACACAATCTGCGGCGAAGAAAGAGTTGAACCTATCGAATTTGTTAAAATTGCAGAACCAAGCATCGAAATGACTTTCATGGTTAACAATTCTCCTTTTGCAGGAACAGAAGGAAAATTTGTTACAAGCAGACATTTGAGAGACAGATTGTACAAAGAAGCGGTTAAAGACCTTTCACTTAAAGTAAACGACGGCGCAACAGCAGATTGCTTTGTTGTTCGCGGCAGAGGTGAAATGCACCTTTCAATTTTGATTGAAAATATGCGTCGTGACGGCTATGAATTTCAAGTATCAATGCCAAAGGTTTTGATTAAAGATATTGACGGCGTTAAAAGCGAACCTATCGACAGACTTTTCCTTGACGTTCCAGAAGATTGTGTGGGAACAGTTATGAACAAGATGGGCGTAAGAAAGGGCGAACTTGTGCAAATGACTCCACATGGCAACCGCATGAAGATGGAATTTTTAATCCCATCACGTGGACTCTTTGGATTTAAGAGCGAACTTCTCACTGACACTCGCGGGGAAGGAATTATCAACTCTATTTTTGACAGTTATCAACCATACAAAGGTGAAATCCAACGCCGTGAAGTTGGCTCGCTTATTGCTCACGAAGCAGGCGAAGCAATCGTTTATGGACTTTTCAATGCACAAGAACGTGGTGATTTGTTTATCACTCCTGGCACAAAAGTTTATGCAGGAATGGTTGTGGGTGAAAACCCTAAAGGCGGCGACATTGTTGTAAACGTTTGCAAGAAAAAACACCTTTCAAACTGCCGTTCATCAGGCGCAGACGAAGCGCTTAGACTTACACCTCCAAAAATTTTGAGTCTTGAAGATGCAATCGAATTTATTGCTGACGATGAATTGTTGGAGATTACACCAAAAAATGTTAGAATAAGAAAAACTATTCTCGACCATACATTGAGACTTCGTGAAAAAGGAAAACAACTTCGCGGAGAAATTTAGGAGGGTGCATGGCAAAAAAACAGCAACCAAAACAAAAAGTTGAAAAAAAGCAGGAAGAAAACGCTCCAGTTGAAATTTTGCCAGAAAGCGGCAACGATCAACGCAAAAGCAACAACAGCAACGAAGTTCCTGCAAATATGAGCGGACGCAGACTTATGAAACAACAGATGAAGCGCACTATGTGGTTTATCTGCGTTTATGCTGTTATCGCGCTTATAATTTCGGCTGTTTTAATCGTTTATACAAACATTCCACAATGGCTTAACATGCTTGTTATCGTGGTTATCGCCGGAGTGTTTTACTTGCTCTTTCTGTGGATATGTGCTATCATTGACAAAAAGAAAGCGGAAAAGCAGCAGCAAAATCCAAAGGATGATCCATTTTCTGAATAAAGGAGAAAAATTATGCCTGATTACAAAATAATGCCGCACAACATCGACGCCGAACAAGCCGTGCTTGGATGTTTGCTTATTGATTCAATGTGCCAAACTGAAATCATGACTTTGGTTAAGGTTGATGATTTTTACACAGATGCGCACAAAGCGATTTTTGCCGCAATGCTTAAAATTTTTAAGAAAAACACGCCAATCGATTTTGTTACTTTAACCGAAGAGCTTGAACGTGAAGGCAAAATGGATGCCGTTGGTGGAATTGACTACATAAACTTTTTGACAAACGTTGTTCCATCGGCTGCAAACTTTAAATACTATGTTGAAATTGTTAAATCAAATTCTGTAAGAAGAATGCTTATTAAAAGCGGTCAAAATATTATTGAACGCGCTTATTCAGAAGAAGGCAAAGAAGAAGTTTTGGCTTTTGCCGAATCAGAAGTGTATGGAATTTCTGAAAAAGAAGAAGTGTCGCAACTTGAACATGTTGGCGGCGCTGTAAAAGCGGTTATCGACAAATTCGACCGCATTGCAAAAGATCCAAATTCTATTCGCGGAATTCCTACTGGCTATCGCGACCTTGACAATATTACAAACGGCTTGCAAAATTCTGACCTTATTTTGCTGGCTGCTCGTCCTAGTGTTGGTAAAACAAGTTTTGCTATGAACCTTGTTACTAATATCGCAGTTAAAGAAGGAAAAACAGTTGCAGTATTCTCGCTTGAAATGCCTGCCGAACAACTTATGCAAAGAGCGGCTTGCTCACTTGCAAAAATTCCTATGCAAAATGCACTCAACGGAAAAATGACAACCGAAGAGTGGAAAAGATTTTGGACGGCTACAAAACAACTTGAAAACAGCAAATTGTTTGTAGACGACTCAAGCTTGACAACTCCTGCTGCGCTTTTGTCAAAGTGCCGCAGACTTAAAGCCAAAGAAGGCAAACTCGATTTCATTATGATCGACTATCTTCAACTTATGTCATCAGACAGCAACAGAAAAAGCGAAAACAGACAAAGCGAAGTTTCTGATATTTCAAGAAATCTTAAAATCGCTGCAAAAGAACTTAACGTTCCAATCATCGTTCTGTCGCAGTTGTCTCGTGATATTGAAAAACGTGAAGGCCACAAGCCTCAACTTTCTGACCTTAGAGATTCAGGGGCTATCGAACAAGATGCCGACATTGTTATGTTTTTGCACAACCCTGAAAGATACAACGACATCGCTTCAGAAGATGAACCTGGCGTTGTAGAACTTATTTTGGCTAAGCACAGAAACGGTCAAATCGGAACTATCAAACTTCGCTGGATCGGCGAATACACAACATTTGTTGGAATGGAAGAAAAAGTTAAATATGCTAAGCCTAAAACTGTTGAAGAAATTCCACCAGAAGACAATCTTCAAGAACTTGATGAAGACTTAGACGGACTTATGTAAGGAGTCAAAAAAATGGATTACAAAAAACTGGCGCAGTTGTTATATCCAAATGCAAAAGACGCGGCGGAAATTGAAAAAAGATATCCACCAAGATCGTTACAGCCAGGGGCGGAGGTGACTAGATTTGCACCAAGCCCAACAGGCTATTTGCATATTGGCCACTTTTTCAGCGCGCTTATTGATTATCAAATAGCAAAAGGCAGCAACGGAGTTTTCTATTTTAGATGTGAAGACACCGATAAAAAAAGAGAAATAAAGGGTGCAGATAAAATTGCGCTTGAAATGCTTAAACTTTTAAAGGTTTATCCAAATGAAGGCTGGTTGCTTGACGGCGAAAAAGGCGAATATGGACCTTATAAACAAAGCGAGCGCCTTGAAATTTATCACGCTTTCGCTAAAAAACTTGTCGCAGAAGGAAAGGCTTTTCCATGCTTCTGCACAAAAACAGAAGGCAAAGCCGATGTTCTTGAACAACGTGCCGCTCGTTTTGATAAAAACGCTACAAACGAAGAATATGACCCATGCAGAAATTTAACATATGATGAAATCGCAGAAAAAATTGCTGCTGGACAAAAATTTGCGCTTCGTCTTAAAACAAACGGCAAAGACGGCGACAGAGTTAAATTTTCTGACGTTAAGAAAGGCGAAATCGAAATGCAGGCAAACGCAAAAGACGTTGTGCTTGTCAAAGAAGACGGAATTCCACCTTACACATTTGCTCACCCAATCGACGACTATTTAATGAGAACAACTTTGGTTGTCAGAGGGGAAGAGTGGCTTCCTCAAACGCCTGTTCATCTTGAAATTTTTGATGCGCTTGGCTTTGATCACCCTAAATATTTTCATGCTCCGCTTATTTCGAAACTGAATGCTGACGGCGGAAGAGAAAAGATTTCAAAAAGAAAACACCCAGAAGCAGATATGCGTTTCTTTATTCAAAACGGATATCCAGTTGATTCGATTAAAGAATATGTTTTAAACTTAATCAATTCAGGATTTGAACAATGGCGCAACGCTCATCCAGATGTTGACCTTGACGAATTTAAGTTTAGCAGCAGCGAAATTACAGCAATCATGCCAATATTTGACGAAGTTAAATTAAACGACATATCAAAAAATGTTATCGCGCGCTTAAACGCTTCGCAAGTTTATGCCCAAGTGTTTGAGTGGGCAAAATCTTACAGCCCAGACTTTGCAAAACTTCTTGCAGAAAAACCACAATTTTGCACAAACGTTTTCAACATTGACAGGGAAGGCCCAAAGCCTAGAAAAGATATTTATAATTGGTCGATGATTGAAAATTATTTTAGATATATGTTCCATCGTCCTGAAATCGATCGCGAAATCATTGACAACGAAGCAAACTTTAAAGAATTTATTTCTGCTTATTTGCATGCTTTCAGCCTTAGTGAAACAAAAGAAGCATGGTTTGACTTAGTTAAGCAAATCGCGCAAAAAGAAGGCTATGCAACTGACAACAAGTTGTATAAAGCTCAGCCAGAACTTTTCAAAGGCAACACAGCTAAGGTTTGCGAATATATCCGCATTGCACTTACTGGCAAAAAAGACGCGCCAGATTTGTATACACTTATGACAATTCTTGGCGAAGACGAAGTTAAGGCAAGATTAAGTGCGGCTTTAAAATAATAGTTTTAAAATAATTGTAATCGTTTCGAAACAATTTAAAGCAAATAAAAATGCAAACAAAAAATTGCAATAAAAAAACTCTCTAAAATTTAGAGAGTTTTATTTTTTTTACGCTTGAACAACTGGTGCTGTAATCATTGGGCCGATTGCTGAGTTTGTTGTAAGATTTGCAATAAGTGCTGAAATTTGTGAAATAAGTGCACGGCAAATTGGAGTTTGTTTGAAATAATCTTCAGGTTTTGCAAGTTCGTCATAATATTTTTTATCAATCAAAACTTCTGCGCTCATTTCTACATAAAGTTTGAAAAGTCTTTCAGGATTTGACATTGCACTGCGTGCCACTGTTACTTTTGCAACTTCATCATTTAAAAGTTTTACTGTCACTTCATCAGTGATTTGAATGTTTACAGATTCTCCGTTTTTTGGTGGTTCAACTCTTTCAAATTCGGCGCGATCAAGCATAGGTTTGATGTTCATGTTTTTAATTACTTTTTCCATTTTAGTTTCTCCTCTGTTAGTAATATTAACATATTACTTAAAAATTTGCAAATTTTATGATATAATTACACAAAAAAGGAGCGAAAAATGAAAATTGTTGTGCAAAGAGTGTGTCATGCCAGCGTAAAAGTTGAAGACAAAATTGTTTCCGAAATTGGTCAAGGCTTTTTGGCGCTTGTTGGAATTGAAGTTCAAGACACCGAAAAAGGCATCATCAAAAAAGCAGACAAACTTTGCGCGCTAAGAATTTTTAGCGACGAAAACGGAAAAACCAATCTTTCGCTTAAAGATGTTGGCGGCGAGATTTTGGCTGTTTCGCAATTCACGCTTTGCGGCGATGCATCGCACAGCAACAGACCAAATTTTGTTAATGCTATGAAGCCCGACGAAGCAAGAGAACTTTTCAAGTTGTTTGTAGAGCGAATTGCAAGCAACGGCATTGCTGTTAAAACAGGAATTTTCAGAGAGCATATGCAAGTTGAACTGCTTAACGACGGGCCATTTACAATTATTCTTTAATCTGCTGCAAATTTCATGAAATTATTTTACATTTCGACAAAAGATTGCTAGAATAGACACTATGAAAAGAAAGACTATTCTAGCTTTTATTATTCCAGCGATATTTATTTGCCTTGCGGCAGTTGTTCTTTGTGCTGTGTTTATTCCAAAAGATAGCAAGCCCAGCATGACGCTTGCTGCGGACGACGTGACTATCGTTTGTGGCGAAAGCAAAGAGATAAATTATTATTGTTCTGACGAAAACGCCGAGATTAGTTTTGAATCATACAATGAAAAGATTGTATCAATCGTGGGCAATGTGATGACCGCAAACAAAGTTGGCTCAACTTCAATCAGAGTTAAAGCCAAGAGCGAGGACACCACTGTTTATTCTTCGTTTAAGGTTACAGTCAAAGAAGATACTTCAAAACCGCTGACATCTTTGCCAAGTGAGATAACTTTGTATTTGATTGATAAAAATTTTGATGACGCTAAGGCGGATGGCTTTGTTAGTGAAATTACATTTGTTAGAAACAGAACAATCGCTAGCATCACAACTTGCAAACAAGTTAAAATCAGCGGAAACACCATCACTGCAAGCAAACTTGGCAGTGGAGAGATTGTTTTCAAAGCGCCAGAAGGTGAAAGTGGAAATCAAGTTGTAAAAGTTAATGTGCTTGCCGTTGAGGCTAGACTTGCCGGCGTGCCTTCAACAATCACAATGAATCCAAAAGATAAAGTCAAAATTGATTATCAAATTTTGCCAAGTTATTACACGGGCGACGTTGCCCTCAAATTTGAAGCAAGCGGAGATTGTGTGAATGTGGAAGATGGCTGCATAAATGCAAAATCCAGTGGCGAAGGCAGCATACGAGTCAGTCTTGGCGATCAAACTTTCACGATAAATGTTAAAGTTGTGACTCAAATTAAGTTTGTTCTCACTGCTGTTGATAATTGCACGATTGACGGCAATAATATTTATGTTTCTTCAAACGCAGAGGCTTGTTTTATGCTTGAACTCTACACGCTCGACGATCGCAACATTGCGTTCAGTAGCGTTGAAATCAGCACTGATGGCGTAGAAATAGAAAGAGAAGTCAACAATGTCAACTTCTCTTCTGCAAATGGTGGTGTGATTGTTATTTATTCGCCAACTCTTCTTAGTTACGTTTATTTTTACGTGCACGTTTGCTAGGGATTTTTTCTTCTAAAAGCTTCATGACTTTATCGCATTCTTCAGGGGTGTCAAATCCGTTTTTGTCCATGATAATTGTTGAATATTTGTCAACGGCGATTGTTATGTAGTTTTTATCAACACGATATTTTAACATATCAGAAATATTCTTTTTTAACTCTTCTTCCAAACTTCCGTCGCTGGCTTTTGCGATTATTTGCGATTCGGTTATTTCAAAAGTATAAGTTGTCAATGGTGGCAACTTTTTATTTTTCACCGCACAAATAATTTGAACTGTAAAAATGTAAACAGGGATAAGCGCAGCGCCGATTGATGCGCACAAAATGCTGCTGAACACGATTTTTCCGTCCTGAATGTCAAACGCCAAAATAACCAGTGTGACAGCGCAGATTGCGACTATCCATAAGTTTTTCAATATTGATATATTTTGCAGTTTAAACAGCTGTTTTCGTGATAATTTCGTGGTATTTGATGCGATATGCATATTTTTTCTCCTTAAAAGAGATTATACATTATTTTTTGTTAAATTCAACACAAATTTCGCTTGTTTTTCATAAAAGAATACGAAAAGAGGCTAAAATGAAAAACAAAGTAAAAATCATTGATAAAAAAAGTGTTGTGATTTCGCCTGAGTGCCAGTTTGGCGAGAATGTTGTTTTGCATGAAAACGTCGTGCTGGTTGGCGAGTGCAAGTTGGGCGACGGGGTTGAAATTTTTGGAAGCACAAGAATAGAAAATTGCGAAATCGGCGCTGGCACAAAGATTGTGGCAAGTATGCTTGAAAAAAGTGTGATTGGCACAAACAACAACATTGGTCCGTTTTCAAGAATCAGGCCAGGAACAAAAACTGGTGACAGCGTGCGGATTGGAAACTTTGTGGAAATCAAAAATTCCAGCATCGGGAACGGAAGCAAGATTGCGCATCTTGCATATGTCGGAGATGCCGATGTGGGCGCGGGCGTGAACATTGGGTGCGGCGCTATTTTTGTAAATTACAACGGCAAAACAAAAAGTCGCATTCGGGTCAAAGACGGAGCGTTTATTGGAAGCAACTGCAATTTAATTGCTCCGCTTACGATAGAAGAAAACTCATACATTTGTGCCGGAACGACGGTGACGGAATCCACTGAAAAAGAAGATTTTGTAATTGGCAGAGTCAAGCCAACCGTCAAATCGAAAAGAGCAAAAAAATATTTGAAGAGGGATTAGCATGGGAATATTTTTTGGAACTGACGGCGTACGCGGAATTGTAAACAACGACCTTACTGAAGATTTGGCGCAGATGGTTGGAAACGCACTGGCGCGTAAAAAGAAAAACGCAAAAATAATTGTTGGCAGAGATACGCGGGTTAGCGGAAGTTTTATCGTGTCGGCTTTTTCGGTTGGAGCGCTGAAAGGCGGTGCAAATGTGATTGATGTGGGCATAATCCCGACGGCGGGCATTTCATATTTAGTCAAAAACAAAAAAGCGGATTATGGTGTTGTTATTTCGGCGTCGCATAATCCTAAAGAATACAACGGCATAAAAGTGTTTGACAGCGACGGGCGTAAACTGAGCGAAAAGGAAGAGACGCAAATAGAGCGATATTTCTGTTGCCCGCTTGTGCAAAGTTCGATCAAAGTTGGAAGATATAAATTTGTTCCAAGTCTTGCCAATCAATATGAGCGCTTTTTGTCTAGTTGCACGAATGTGTGCTTTGACGGATTAAAAATCGTGCTGGATTGTGCAAACGGCGCAGCATATAAAATTGCACCAAAGGTCTTTAAAAATTTGGGAGCCGAAGTTGTAAAAATAAACTGTCGCTCTTCTGGCAAAAAGATAAACGAAAACTGCGGCGCGACCAATGTTGCCGCTCTTCAAAAAAAGGTTTTAGAATGCAAGGCGGATGTTGGCTTTGCTTTTGACGGCGACTCTGACCGCGTCATAGCCGTTGATGAAAATGGCAGCGTGCTTGACGGTGATATGCTGATTTATATTTTGGCAAAATCGCTCAGCAAAAAAGGAAAGTTGAACGCAAATACTGTCGTTGGAACAAGCCACACAAATACGGGGTTGCTTATCGCACTTAACAGGCAAAAAATAAATTTGATTCGAACGGACATTGGCGACAAATATGTAATCGAAGCGATGGAAAAAATGAACCTGTCGCTTGGTGGCGAACAGTCTGGGCATATCATATTGCGCTCGCTGCTGCCAACTGGCGATGGCATTTTGTCGGCAATTAAAATTTGTGAGACGCTTAAAGAAAGTGGTGGAAAAATTTCACAACTGTTTGACGCAAAACTTCTTCACCAATTAAACAAAAACATTGTTGTTGCCGATAAACTCAAAATTTTGAACAGCGAAATGCTTTCGCAAAAAATCTCGCAAATTCTTTCGGATATTGCGCCGGCGGGCAGGGTGCTTGTGCGCGCAAGCGGAACAGAACCAAAGATCAGAATTATGGTTGAGCACCAAGACGAGGGCGTTGCTTTAAAATATATGAAAGAAATTGAAAACATCATTTTAAGTATTTAAGTGTATAAAATAAAAAACCTAACACAGCGTTAGGTTTTTTTGATGACTTTTGTTAGTTGTCGTAGCCGTCAATAATCGCCTGAAAAATTGCGATGTGATTGCGCTCGTCGGCGATAATCTTTTTAAACATTTCTTTTAAACTTTGATTGTCTACGTGTTCGATTGCATATTCATAGTCGCTTATCGCTTTTTGTTCGGCGCGAATATTCTCATACATAATTTGTGGAAGCGAAGTTGAAAAGTTGACATTGTTTGCGCTCCAAATGCTGCCTTCGTATGTGTAATTTGGTTTGCCACCAAACGCCACTATCGCGTTTGAAAGTGCGTCAAGGTGCGTCATTTCAACAACTCCGATTTTTTCCATTTCGTTGGCGATGTCGGGGCTGGTTGGATAAAGCGCCCAGTCTTGATAAAGATAAGTTGTCAACGCCGTCATTTCGCTTTGCGCTGAATATGCCAATTCTTTTAAAATTTGCACAGTTCGCGCTGACGGAACTATATCTACTAGTTGCGGAAAAGGAATGGTCGCGCTTGTCGGAAGATTCATAAAATTGTTGTTTTGATTTTCGGTGTTTTCCATACTATACCTCTCTTAATCTGCATTCGTTGTAAAGATTTCGAGTTGTACGCTCGTGCGACGAAAGCGTGGCGTTTATTATAAGAAGTTGGCGGTCAATCGACGGAACAGAAACTTGACGCATAAGCGAAAGCACGTCGTTGTTAAGGTCGAGTGTAAAGTCTGCAACCTGTTTAAGCGCGGCACAATAATTTTCGTCAAGCGTCAGCCTGTCGCCCCTTAGTGGCGGAACGGGATTGCCCGAAAGATTGCTGTAAATGTTGCCCATTGTAGAGCGCATGATTATTGCTTGACTTTCAAGATTTTGCAAAGTTTGTTCGTCAGCATTTGAAATTGATCGCAAATCGCGATATGCTTTTGCAAGCAAGTCAAGGTCAAGATAAATGTCGCGGCTAAGCCTTACTGCGGGGTTGGGCATAGGTGGTGGTGGCGGCATAGGTGGCCGCTGATTTTGCGGTGGGTTTGGTGGCGGGATAAACGGCTGTTGGTTTTGCCGCTCTTGAAAAACGTTTACGATTTTGTTTAAAATTGTTGGGCGTTTTTGTTGCACTTTCACTGCTTGTGGGCGCGGAGCAAGTCGGCTGTCGCGGCCTAGATATGTAGAATGGTCGGCGCTGTTTAGCGTGATTACTTCTTCGCCGGTGATGCTGTCGCGTTTGAGTTTAAGTGCACTTGATAGATAATCTTGTTGCATAAAAAATGTCACTCCTTTTATCAGCATTTTATATGCCGCAGAGTGACATTGAGTGAATAAAAAAACACCTTTTTGGTGTTTAATGTGGTAGCGGCAACTGGGATCGAACCAGTGACCTTACGGGTATGAACCGTACGCTCTAGCCAGCTGAGCTATGCCGCCATGGGATTGATGCGTGTTAATTATATCTTTTTTTTGACATGTTTGTCAATAGATTTAAAGCATTTTGCTTGTAAATTGTCCACATTTTTGCTAAAATATATGTGTTTAAAGGAGTATAAAATGATTTTAGAAAAATTAAAACAAGCAAATATTGATTCTATTAAAAACCACGACACAACCGCACGTGCGCTTTACAGTGTGCTTCTCAACAAAATTAAACTTGAAGAAATCAACAAGCGCCAAGCAGGTCAAGAACTTAAAGACGGCGACGTTGCTGCTATTTTGCAAAAAGCATCAAAAGAACTTTGCGAAGAAAGAGACAACTACGTTAAAGCCGGCAACAGCGAAATGGCGGCTACGATTGAAAAACAGATTTCACTTGTTGAAGGATATCTTCCAAAAATGCTTTCAGCCGATGAAATCAAAAACATTATTGCAGGACTTGAAGACAAGTCAATTCCAAATGTTATGAAACACTTTAAAACCAACTATCAAGGCGCTTGCGATATGCGCATGGTAAACGAAATCTTAAGAGGAATGTAATGAAAATTTTTGCCATAGGCGACTTGCACCTTTCTGTCAACAATCCAAAACCTATGGATATTTTTGGACCTCAATGGGAAGGTTACGTCGATAAAATTTTTAGCGACTGGCGCGAAAAGGTTGGGGAAGAAGATCTTGTTCTTTTGCCTGGCGATTTTTCTTGGGCGATGAAACTTGAAGACGCCAAAGCCGATTTTGAGATGCTTAAAAATCTTCCTGGCACAAAAATTATGATTCGTGGCAATCATGATTATTGGTGGCCTTCAATTTCCAATTTAAGAAAGGCGCTTCCTGAAAAGTTTTATGCTATTCAAAACGACGCGATGAAATTTGGAGACGTGATCATTTGCGGGACTAGGGGCTGGACTGTTCCAGAGCCAAACGCGCAAGTCAGCGAAGATGACGAACGCATTTACAAACGCGAAGTTATCAGACTTGAACTTACTTTGCAGGCTGCAAAAAATCTGCAAACAAATGGCGAAAAAATTGTCTGCATGATGCACTATCCACCTTGCAATTTTCACAGAGAAGAAAGCGACTTTACAAGGCTGATCGAAACATATGGCGTCAGCGCAGTGGTGTATGGGCATTTGCATGGCTATAAAAAAGTTGTTCCATTTTTTAAAATGAACGACGTTGATTATTATCTTACTTCGTGCGACATGGTTGAAAACAAGCTTGTTGAAATCATGGTATAATTGTGATAATCACGGAAACAATTGACTTATAACAATATTTGTTGTAAAATGTAACAAAATTCGGAGAAAAAATGAAAACTTGGCTTAAAACAACTTTGGCTTCAGTGGGAATTTTGGGCAGCGCTATGTTTGCTCTCACTGGTTGCGGAGTTAAGACTGACATTAAAAACAACAGCAGTGATATTTTATACAACGGCGGAATCGTAAGCGTGGTGGGCGACCATCTTGTTTTTGCGAATGGCTATAAATCTGACGACATTTCAACCATGAACGATTACAATGATTATGCTAAGACAACATATCTTGCCGCTGTAAATTCATCAAACATTGCAGAAGGAAAATTCAAATCACCAGAAGGCGTTAAAAACCTTAAAAGTGAAGTTTTAGGATTTAAAAACGGCTATACTTTTGTGTATGGCAACAGCATTTATTATGCCGCACCAAACAAACACAAAACAAGTTCAAACGCACACGTATTTAATTATGTTTCATATTTTAAATGCAATTTTGACGGAAGCGGAGAAAAAGAACTTTTCACTACAAAATCATACGACAGCGCAAAGGCAGTTGTTAGAGCGCTCAAATATGACGGGAAAGGATATTTGTTTGTTTATGACGGAACCGAACTTAATGTTGTAAATCTTGAAAACAGCAAAACAAGCCTTGTTTCTTCAAAAGCAACAAGTGTTGCAATCCCTAAAGAAGGCGAAGAGTGGAACGGAAAAGTTTTCTATACTGAAGACAAAGACAACACTGCTGGCCAAGCCGGAAACGAAGTTTTCTCTTACAGTGCAAAAGACGACAAAAGCACCGCTCTTAAAAATTCTATCAATAACACAGTGACATTTACTGGAAGAATTGAAAATAAAGTTTTCTATTCACTTAAAAATGAATCAATTTCAGTTACAAAAACTATGACTGCAAATTCAAACGATTATGACAGTTTGACTTTTGCAAGTGCCGCAAGAGAATATTACAGCAGCGAAATTTCAAACATTATTTCAGTAACAGGCAACGGCTCAACCGGATATGACACAATTTTGTTTACTTCATCACTTTCAGGCAGCAGCCAAGTTTTGGCTGACAATGGCAACGGCGATGTGAGTGTTGTTCTTGCAAATTCTGAATATTCAAATGTTTGGTTTGCTCACAACGGCAATGTTTATTACTCAACTTCAAACGGAATCAGCAGCAAAAATATTGCAACAAACGAAGTTACAACTTATGTTGAAGGCATGAAATTTGTTGAAGATAAATTCGGATATGCATTTGCTGAAAGCGGAAACTTATCGCACATTTACTTCTATGCACAAATAGTTTATCCAGAAGATGACGAAACAAAAGACGAAGATCGCGACACAAATTATTATCTTTTCCAAGTAGATGTGACAGGAAATCACAATATCAGCTTGGTTGGACAAAAAGCATAACAACATTTTTAGACACATATAGTCAAAACTCGAGACAATCGGCCTCGGGTTTTTATTTTATTTGTCGGCAATATGTGGTAAGTTAGGAGTGTTTCACGGAATTCGTTGAAAAATTGGTTATTTCCAAATTAAAGATAAAGGAGGCTAAAAAAATGGAGAAAACCGCTCAAAGCAAAGGAAAAATTAGAATCTATATCGCCGACAAAACTGAAGATAATCAATTAGTATCATATATTCGCGAAAATGAAAAATTTTCGTTGGTGGGTTCAAGCACCAATGGTGAAGACGTGCTTGAAAGCGTGCCGCTACTTAAACCGGACTTTCTTGTTATGGAAGTTATGCTCAGTGGGATCGATGGATTTGTCGTTCTTGAAAAACTTAAAGAAAGCATGGGCGAAAATATGCCAAAGGTTATTTTTGTTACAAACCTTTCACACACTGGTTTTGTGACCAAGGCTATGAATGAAGGGGCTAGTTATTTTATGGTTAAGCCCGTTAAGCCTGAAGTGCTGGCAGAACGCATCTTTGATTTGATGCAATCATCATCGCAACAAGTTTCTACTATGAAAGTCAACAAACAACTTGATGAAAAGATTTCAAACATCTTTATTTCGATTGGCATCCCTGCTCACATCAAAGGCTACCAATTTTTAAGAGAAGCAGTTAAACTTGCTGTCGAAAAACCTGAAATTATCGGCTCGATTACAAAACAACTTTATCCAACAATCGCAGAGCGTTTTGAAACAAGTTCGTCAAAAGTTGAAAGGGGAATGCGCCATGCGATTGAAGTTGCTTGGAACAGGGGAAAGATTGAAAACATCAACTCACTTTTCGGCTTAAAAATTTACAACAGCAATGAAAAACCTACAAACGGCGAACTTATTGCGCTTATTGCCGACAAAATGATTATGGAAGGCTAAAAATATTTGACAATAATTTTTAAGAAAGATATAATTTAAATATGACAATAGAACTTACAAAAAAAGAAAAATCTTTGCTTTGGGTTTCAAGAGTATTCGGCCTTTTGCTTTCAGCCGCACTTGTATGTTTCATTGTGCTTTATTATTTAAAGTCAATCAATGACACACTCTTCGTGCTTGGAACGCTTGGTTTCGGCTGCATAATCATGTTGCTTGCAGCAATCAATTTAAACATTAAATCATCAAGATTTTTCACGTTTTTCAGTTTTACAATGGCGCTTTTGTTTGCAATAGGTTTTGCTGTGGCGCTTGCTATATTCTTTAAAAACGGCGATATCGTTTTATCAAAATAAAACTTAAAAATAGAACAATTCAAAAATAAAACTCTTAGGAAATTTCTAAGAGTTTTTTTGTTTAAAATTTTAAGTAGCCTTCGATTTTTTCTATCACTCCATAATTGGCGGAAGTGGTGTTTTGATATTTTATCGTTGTTTCGCTTCCCGACGTTTCGGTTGAATAATAAGAGTTTGCGCTGAAAGTCAAAATTTGCTTGTCGGCAGAAAGTTGCAAAAATATGCTGCTCCAACCTTGTCTTGTGCATGGAAACATAAATGAAAAGTTTTGCACGGCTTCGCTTTCGCCGATTGGAAATTCTTTTTCGCATATGTTGCCAGAAGTTGCAGCGCGCACGGTGACCTTAATTGAGCGATAAAGCGAAAAGTTTGATGTCGCTGAATCGGCAACTTTTATTCCGCTTGTTAGTCCCATGTTTATCGTGGCGTCTTGGCTTGATTTGTCATAAATAAGCACTGGAACAAGTTTAGGTTTTAGAGCAGAAAGTTGGCTGAGAGTTGTCGGAACATTTGCAATGCTTGTCTCGATTTGTTCGACTTTTGTTTGCAGCGCGCTCACGTCAACGCCACCGGCACTTTCGTTTATCAGCGCCTTTAAGTTTGGGATGTCGATAGTGGCAGTGTGCCACACTTCTTTTTGTATTGCCGCAAGGGCATCTTCAAAATCATTTCTCATAAAAAAACTCCTTTTTAAAGGAGTCTAAAATGAAAAAGTTACTTTTTCAAGAGTTTGTGCCGTTTTTTCTTTGTTATGCCAAGCAAGATTAAAACAACACTCACAAGTGCGGTTATTGCCGTAAGCGAAATAATTAAAGCGCTGTTGACGCCGTCGGGTTTGACGTCTTCAGTTTTTACTTTGCCGATGATGACTTTTCCGTCTTGAACGAATTTGACTGCTACATAGTCGGTTTTGTTGCTGTAGCCTTCAAACAGCAAAACGCGTTGACCTTTTTTGATTGAACAAATTTCGCTGTCGTCAGTTATGTTTAAAACTGTTGAGTCGTTTAACATTTTTGCGTTGTATGAAAGCACAACTTCTTGCGCTGGCGCTTTTTCGCCAACAACATCGGCAGAGATATAGCCAGTTGTGGCAACATCGTCAAGTGTAAAACTTATGTAATAAAATCCGTTTGTTGTTTCTGAATCTTGAATTGTGAACTTGTCGTTGTAATGAACTTCGGCGATTTTTTCACTTGCATAGTCTGCTTCGGCATAAACATATGCGCTGTCAGTCAGCAAATAAACTTCGCTGCCAACATTTGCCGACAGTGGAGAGACAATCATTAAAAGTGATAGTAATAATGCTTTCATAGTTTAATTATGTTGCAATCGCGCATTTTTGTCAAGAAAGATGACAATTGAATCGCCTAAAACTTTTGGTTTTATTGGGGCGGGGAGCTTAATAAAATAATTTGAGGCGATATGATTTTAACTATTAGAAAGCGGACGTTGGTTGCCGTTATGGCGTGTATTATTTTGCTGGCAGGAATTTTGGTGTATTTTTGCACCAGACAAACTTTTTCGCCGGCACTAAAATATTGCATAGTGATTGACGCGGGGCACGGTGGGATTGATGGCGGAGCGGTTGGGAAAATCACAAACGAGCGCGACATCAATCTTGAATATGCTCAGCAGTTGAAAGAGATTTGTCAGAGTTTAGGCATGAGGGTTGTTATGACGCGAACTGATGAAAACGGGCTTTACAATCCGCTTGCTGCCAACAAAAAACGTTCGGATATGGAAAAGCGAAAAGAGATTATTGAAGAGAGCGGCGCGGACCTTGTTGTAAGCGTGCATATGAATGCTTTTGCGCGCGGAAATTCTCGTGGTGCGCAGGTGTTTTATGGGCTTGAAAACAGCCGCGGGAAGGCGCTTGCTGAAAAGGTGCAACAAAGTCTTCACAACAATATAAACTACGCTAAGGCGCTGCCAAAAGAGGGCGATTTTTACATTTTAAACTGCACAAAACTGCCCGGAGTGCTTGTCGAATTCGGATTTTTGTCAAACGTCGAAGAAGAAAAACTTTTGCTTAGCGAAACATATAAAAATCAAATGTGCAAAGCGGTCGCAAATGGAATTTTGTCGTTTTATGAAATGAATTAGTTTGTGCTTTTTCGATTTTGTGTTATCATAGCAAAAAGGAGAAAACTATGCTTATTTTAGTTTCTGGGCCTTCTGGCGTTGGGAAAAGCACAATCATAAACGAACTTTTAAAACGCCACGAAAACCTTAAAGTTATGACAACCTACACAACACGTGCGGCACGTGAAAAGGTTGACGGTGCATACTATCATGTTTCAAAAGAAGAATTTGAAAAAATGATTAAAGAAAACAAACTTTTCGAGTATGAAAATGTGCACGCTGACATTTTTTATGGAACGCCATTTGCTTCGCTTGAAAAAGTAGCCGAAGGGGAATGCGATTATATAAAAGATATGGACGTTCATGGAACTAAAAAGATTAAAGAATATTTAAACGGCAAGGCGCGCGTTGTTTCAATCTTTTTGGACAGCCCAGACCACAAACTTCGCCAAAGATTGCAGGGTCGCGGCGAGAGCGCTGAGATGATTGAAAAAAGACTTTCCAGAGTTGAAATGGAAAGATCGCACAAGAAAAATTATGATTTTGTGGTTGAATGTGACGACATTTGCGAAACTACAAATCAGGTTGAAAAATTTATCGGGAAAGACACTTTCAAATAAACTGACAAAAGATTATTTAATTAGACAAAAACTCCTCAAAAGCGGTTAGGGGAGTTTTTTATTGTGCGATAAAATGTCTCAAAAGCGAGGCGAAAATGAAAGTTTTGGGAAAGATTAAATATGTTATTCTGTTTATTGTAGCTACTGCGCTTTTCTACGTTTTGTCGCACGCGTGCATAGCCGATGTAATTTTTCCATTTTCGTTTGCTATGCTGTTTGCGCTTGTGTGGGCAAATCAAAAAATATATGTTGTCGTGCCTGCGTTTTTGGCGGGATCAATCGCAGCCGATTATTCGCTTGTTGGCATAGTTGGCGCGCTGTGCTGTGCCTTTTGTGCGGCCGTGCCATATTTGATTCATTATTTCTGCAAAAAGAACATGAAGATTTGGGAGCTGGCGATTTATGCCTTTGTCAGTCAGGTCGGATACATCGCTTTCGGCGCTGCAAACGGAGGAAACGCCGTTTATTTCGCTCTTATCAGCGCGGCGCTTGGAACTATTTTCATGCTTGGCTACACAAAACTTTTCGAGTCGCTTTTTATGCGCGGAGTCGCATTTAGGTTGTCGGCGATAGAACTTATCAGCGGCGGGGTTATCTTGCTGTCACTGGCTTCGGGGTTGTTGCCACTTGAAGTTGGAGATTTTTCGTTTTTAAAAATGTTTGTCGCGTTTATGCTGCTGACAATCACTTATTGTTCAAAAAATTATTATTCGGTTTTTGTCGCGGCGCTTTTTGGACTTGGAACGCTGCTGCATTCGTTTAATCCTGTGTTTGTTGCGCCATTTATTTTGTGGGCGCTTGCGATTTCGCCGTTTAAAACCTATCGCAAATATTTTTCTGCGATAGCGCTTGTGCTGTGCGAACTTTTGATTGGTTTTTATTTCAAACTTTATTATTCATTTTCTTGGATTTCTATCTTGCCGTCGGCGATAAGTGCCGTTGTGTTTATGGCGATTCCTGACAAAATTTACTTTTCGTTTAAAGCGCTGTTTGACCTTAAAAGCGACCGCGCTCTTGTTAAAAATGTCGTAAATCAAAATCGTGAAATATTGCACAGAAGACTGCTTTCGCTGTCTGACGTTTTTGGCGAGATGTGCAGAGTTTTTCGCGGGCTGATTCAACAAAATCTTTCGCAGCAAGACGTTAAGGTGCTGCTTCGCGACGAAATTATTTGCAAAAATTGTGACACGTGTCCGGACAAGGCCAGATGCCACAGAAACAGACAGCAAGAAATCTCACGCGTGCTTGACGAACTTGTCGATATAGCGTTTGCAAAAGGCAAGGTTACGCTGCTTGATATTCCGTCATACTTGTCTGCGAACTGCGGGCGTGTGAACGGCATAATCAGTTCGTGCAATTCACTGGCGCGCCAATACAAATCTTACAGCGGGATGCTGGCAAATATTGACAATTCAAAACTGCTTATTGCCGACCAGTTGCAAGGCATTTCTTCGGTGATGAAAAACTTGTCAATCGAAGTTGACAGCGATATAGCCTTTGATTCAAAAAGAGAAGAGCGTGTCATTGAAGAACTTTTGTTTAACGATATTGTCTGCACGGATGCAGTGGTGTATGAAAAAGATATGCACACATTTGAAGTTGGGTTGATTGTGCGAAACAGCGACAGCGACAACTTAAAAATTCCCGACATTGTAAGCAAAGTGTGCAAATGTAAGATGGGAATTTTTGACAGATTTTCGGGCTCGCAACCTGGCTTTACAACGCTTTCGTTGCGCTCAGCGCCAAAGTATGATTGTGTGTTTGCGCTGTCTTCGGCCACCAAAACTGGCAGCCCCGCAAGCGGCGATTCACATTCGGTGATGAGACTTAATGGCGACAAATTCATGTTTGCAGTTTGTGATGGCATGGGCAGCGGCGATCAAGCCAAAAGCACTTGCGAAACTTCGATGAGCCTTATTGAAAATTTTTATAAAGCGGGTTTCAGCAGTGAACTTGTGCTTTCATCGGTCAACAAACTTTTAGCAATGCAAAAGACTGATGTCTTTTCAGCACTTGATGTGTGTGTGCTCGACTTAAAAAATGGGCTTGGAGATTTTATAAAAATGGGCAGCCCAAGCGGCTTTATAATTTCAAGTCAAGAATGCAAAATTGTTTCGGCGGGTGCGCTTCCGCTTGGCATAGTTGACGCCGCTCAGCCTGTCACTCAAAAACTTGTGATAAGCGACGGAGATACGATTTTGCTGTTCACAGATGGCGTGGCGGATTCGTTTAGCGACGATCAAAAAATTTCAGACTTCTTAAAAGACAACTATTCAACCAATCCACAAGTCATTGCTGACCGACTGCTTGACCAAGCGCTTGCCAACAACAACGGCCGCGCGCTTGACGATATGACGATTCTTGCAGTAAAGGTTTTTAACAACAATTAAAAAATTATTTAAAAAGAAATTTTAGTTTTTTATTGATTTTGAATACAAATTTGTGTATAATTTATGCTCATAGGGGCTAATTATGCAAAACGTATTAGATTTTATCACTCAAAACAATTTAATTAAACCAGGCGAACGAATTGGCGTTGGCGTCAGCGGCGGAAGCGACTCAATGGCTCTCGTGCATTTTTTGCACTCAGTCAGCGACCAACTTGACATTGAAGTTATCGCAATTTGTGTTGACCACGGCATCAGAGAAGAGTCAAGAGACGAAGCAAATTTTGTTGTAGCAAAATGCAAAGAGATGGGTGTGCGCGCTTATAAATTTAGAATCGACGCGCCAAAACTTGCAAAAGAACGCAACATCAGTTTGGAAACTGCTGCACGCGACGGACGCTATGGCGTTTTTGACAGTTTATTTAAAAAGGACGTTGTTGACAAGATTGCGCTTGCTCATCACTTAAGTGACCAAGCCGAAACAATTCTTATGCACATATTCAGAGGCTCGGGCGTTTCTGGGGCTAGAGGCATGGACGCCGTTCGCGATAAAAAATATATCCGTCCTTTACTTACAACATCAAAAGAAGAAATTTTGGATTATGTAAACTTCAACAATATCGACTATGTTGACGATTCATCAAACAACGACAATTCATATTCACGCAACTATTTAAGAAATGTAATTCTGCCACAAATCACTCAAAAGTGGCCGGGCGCAATAAAGGCTATTGCAAATTTTGGAAAGGCTATAAAAGAAGACGACGATTACATCAACTCACAAATTTATGCAGATGCAATCATTTATGAAGAAAAAGAAGCAAAAATTCCACTTTCTTACTTTATGTATCCATCTCCAATCATTGCAAGAATGATTATCAAGGCGCTTAAAAATATCGGAGTCGTTTGCGACTTTGAAAAGAAACACATCGACGCTATTAAAGAACTTGCAAAATCTGACAACGGCAAAAGAGTTTCGCTTCCATTTGATGTGGTTGCAATCAAAGATTATGACTATCTCACTCTTGCAAACAGAAAAAAAGAAATTCCACGTTTTGAAGCCGAACTTAGATGCGGCGAAGTTGACGTTCCAGAAGTTGGAAAACTTGTTGTTAAAAGAGTTAAAGACTTTGCACCAAGAGAAAACGTTTTGTTCTTTGATTATCGCAAAGTTCCTAAAACAGCAGTTTGGAGATTTAGACGCGACGGTGACATGTTTACAAAATTTGGCGGAGGCACGAAAAAACTCAAATCTTTCTTGATTGACAAAAAAGTGCCACAACGCAAACGCGACACACTTCCTGTTCTTGCTGACGACAACGAAGTTTATGTTATCGCAGGCGTAGAAATTTCTGACAAAGTTAAAGTTGAAAATGTTCCAACCGCTTATTCAGTTGAAGTTGTTGCAAAATAACAATGTTTAAATAAAATTTTATAGTCAAAAATTTGGCTATGAGAAAAGAAGAGAATTTAAGTCAAAAAAGAGATTTGTTTTCGCGAGAATACAAATCTTTTTTATCGCAATGCAAAACTGAAAGAGAATGCATCAAGTTTTTTAGTGCGCAGCTTGAGCAGCACGGGTTTAAACGGCTGAATGATTTTATCGCGTGCAACACTCCTTTGAAAGAAGGGGACAAGGTTTATGCTGTCAACATGAACAAAGCACTTGTCGCTTTCAAAATCGGAAGCGCTCCGATGCAGGAAGGGCTAAACATAATCGCCGCGCACATCGACAGCCCGCGACTTGATTTAAAAAGCAAGCCGGTTTATTCCGACGGCGGATTTTGCATTTTTGATACACATTATTATGGTGGAATCAAAAAATATCAATGGACAGCAACGCCGCTTTCGCTGCATGGGTTGGTTTGCAAAAAAGACGGAACAAAAATCGACTGGGTGGTGGGCGAGAGTGAAAAGGATCCGCTTTTTGTGGTGACTGATTTATTGCCACACTTAGATGACAAAAAGCCGCCGGCCATGACGGGCGAGCAGCTAAACCTTATCGTTTCTAAAAAAGAAAAAGACGAAAGCCCGAAAGAGACTATTGACGATTTGCTTTGTGATTTTGGCTTTCAAAGTGAAGACCTTATGTCGGCGGAAATCGAAGCAGTCCCTGCAGGCAAGGCTCGCGATTTTGGGCTTGATCGAAGCATGATTATAGGTTATGGGCACGACGATAGAAGTTGTGCCTATCCAAGCATTCAAGCAATCATCTCGGCGGGCTCACTGGAGCGCACGGCTGCGGTGCTATTGGTTGATAAAGAAGAAATCGGCTCGACAGGTGCAACCGGAATGAAAAGTAAATTTTTCGAAAACATGGTTGCCGAAGTGATGAATCTGGCGGGGGAATATAAAGAACTGCACTTTAAGCGCGCTCTAAATAAAAGCAATGTGATTTCGTGTGATGTCACTGCGGCATATGACCCAAACTGGCCAGAGCCTTCAAATAAAAACACTGAGGCGTATTTATCGCGCGGGGTTGCCTTTTGCAAATTCACGGGTGCGGGCGGGAAGGACGGCTCAAATGACGCCAATCCTGAATATATCGCCCGTCTTAGAAAACTTTTAGATGACGGTGGCGTGACGTATCAATTCACCGAAATGGGCAAAGTTGACAAAGGTGGCGGAGGCACGATTGCCAAGTTTTTGGCCGAATATGGCATGGAAGTCATTGATGCAGGGTTGGCAGTGCTGTCGATGCACGCGCCTTGGGAAGTTATTTCAAAGTTTGACCTATATGAAAGTTTTAGATGTTATAAACTCTTTTTAGAAAACATGAAAAAATAGCGGGAAGTCCGCTATTTTTTAAATTTTGATTTTAAATTTTGTTTTCTTTATTTTTATTCAGATTTGATTGCTATTTGACTTATTTCTTTTTAAAATCTTTGCCGTTTATAAGATAATCAATCGAAACGTTAAAAAACTTGCTCATGGCATTCAGCATTGCAAAGCATGGTTCGCGCTTGCCGTTTTCATAATATGAAAGAGCCTCGCGTGAGATGTTTAATTTCATAGCCACGTATTGTTGGTTGTATTTTTTCTTTTTTCTTACTTCTCTTAATCCTATCATATTATGTCGAAATTTGTCCTTTTGCTTGACTTAATGGTAACATTTTGCTAACATGATTTTTGTAACAGTGTGTTACTTATAAATTTTTGAGGTGAAAAATGTTAAATTTAGACGATGAACTTGCTTTTTGTGATAAAAAGCGCAAGGGCTATGATATGCTTAAAGATGCCATTGAGATGCTTGCACAAAAGGGAGGCAAGGCGCCACTTTATAAAGAAGTTTTTCCACAAATCGGAGAAAAATACAACAAGTCTGCCGCTTCTGTGGAAAGAGATATTAGATATCTGCTTAAAAAGGCAAAGTGCGACACGTCAAGCAAAAAATATATTAAAAGTGTTGCCAACAAGATGTTAAAATAACTTTACAATTTGTTATTTTTGTAGTAATATTGTCATATAAAATATCATTACAAGGAGGCCATTATGGTTTGGTGGGCAATATTACTCATTGCATTAGGCGCTGTTATCTTTTTAGGCGCAGTTGGAATCGTTGCATGGTGGATTTCAACATACAATAAATTTGTTAAAATGAAAAACGACGTGGAAGAAGCATATTCGACCATGGATGTTTATATGAAAAAGAGATATGATCTCATCCCAAATCTTGTTGAAACAGTAAAGGGCTATGCTAAACACGAAAAAGAAGCTCTTGAAAGCGTTATGAAGGCAAGATATTCATGTATGAGTGCAAACACTCAAGAAGAAAAGGCTCAAAGCGAAAACTGGCTTCAAGGCACTTTGAAAACATTGTTTGCTGTTGCTGAAAACTATCCAGAACTTAAAGCAAACACAAACTATATCGAAATGATGAATTCTCTTCAAACAATCGAAGCAGAAATCGCATCTTCAAGAAAATACTACAATGGTGCTGTTAAGAGATACAACACAAAACGTGAAGTGTTCCCTTCAAACATTGTTGCAAGACATTATGCTTTTGAAAAGAAAGTTCTTTTCGAAATTGAAAATGCCGAACAAAGAAACGCTCCAAAGGTTGAGTTTTAATGAATAAATTATCCAAATTTTTAGGGGTCAGTGTTTTTGTGCTGACCCTTTTGTATACATTGCTTTTTATCTATTTAGATTATAGAGTGCACGGCGACATAACCTACACATTCTTTGTCGCTATGCTTTGTCTTTGCGGTGTATACTTTTTGGGTATTTTAATTTTCTTCTTTTGCAATCTTAAAAAGAAAGACGTAATCGAAGTTGTTGAATTTGATGCGCCAGACGGGCTGACTCCAGCCGATGTAGGCTACATTATCGACGCCGAAGTTGACGACAAAGACGTAAGTGCGCTGCTGGTTTATTGGGCGGGCAAGAAATATTTGTCAATCGAAGACCAGGGCGAAGACGCTGTGCTTAAAAAACTTAAAGACAGCGACGACAAAATGAAGAATTATGAAAAAACACTTTTCAATGCCATATTCGCTGGTGGCGAAGAAGTGAAGGTTTCGTCTCTTTCAGAAATATTAAAAAATCAAGCGCCAAATGCGGCGAGAGAAATTCAGGCGGAAAACGATAAAAAATATTTCAACACCGCTGCACGCAGCCTTGCAAAAGCGATTATGACAAGTTGTTCGTATGTGGTTGGAATTTTCACTTTCTTTTTGCTCAATCCAGATTCTGTGAGCGAATATTGGTGGGTTCCACTTGTTATCTTGGCTGGGTTAAGTGCAAACTTTGCATCAATCGCAAACAAAGTTTATGTTCAAAAAAAGAGTCAGGCGTTTGTTCAATATTTTGGCGGGATTATAGGCTTTTTAATCATCGCCGCCGTCAATATGCTGTTGTGCCAGCCTGTTTTAGAAGTCTACGTTTTAATTGGCGTTGCGTCGCTTGTATGCTTGATGAGTTACATTTTTTGTCCACTTACTGAAATGCGAAACAAAGAAGGCAGAATGATGCTTGGCAGAATTTTGGGACTTAAAAAATATATCGAGCTTGCCGAAAAAGATAAAATGGAAGCGCTGGTTAAAGAAGATCCAAAATTGTATTACAAAGTTTTGCCATACGCCTACGTTTTGAATGTCAGCGATGAATGGATTGACAAGTTGAATTTTGTAAAAGAAATCAACAAAAATCAAAAAACAAACAAAGCAGTTGCAACGGTTGTTGTTACAAGTGCGGTCATGAACAAGACGACCAAAAACGTAAAAGGCCTTATGCGAAGTTCGCTTATCGCGACGCTGATCGTAAGAGGAATAGCCAACGCAAAATCCAACAACATTAAAAGATTGAAAAAATAGAGGCGCAAACCTCTATTTTTATTTGAAAATTTTTTTAAAAAACGCTTGATTTAAGATTGTTAATTATGTATAATAATTAGGCGTGGAGGATTGGCTGAGCGGTTTAAAGCGGCGGTCTTGAAAACCGTTGACGTTAACAGCGTCCGCAGGTTCGAATCCTGTGTCCTCCGCCAAAACAAATGGCTTTACAGCCATTTTTTTATGCAATAAAAAAGACCTAAGTTTTTGCTTAGGCCTTTTTTAGTTAAAATTGGTCTGCCCAACTTTTCAATTCTGCGGCAGTTGCGCGCGAAGAAAATCTTTTGCCTTCTTTTAATTTTGCGCCCTTGCATGAAGGTGCTAAGTGCTCGTTTGTTTTGCCCATGCCAGATCCGCCAGATGTTGCAAATGGAACAACCACTTTTCCGGTTAAGTCGTATTGTTCTAAGAATGTGTTTATAATTGTTGGGGCAATATACCACCAAATAGGGAAGCCTACAAAAATCACATCATATTTGTCCATTCCGCTTACTGCGTTTGCGATTTGTGGGCGAGATGAGAGATTTTCCATTTCCACTGTGCTTCGGCTGTTTTTGTTTGTCCAATCAAGATCAGCCGAAGTGTATGGGTGCACAGGCTTTATTTCAAAGAGATCAGCATTCGCCGCTTTTGCAAGTTCTTTTGCAAGTTGTGCGGTTGTTCCTGTTGCGCTGAAATATGCTACTAACTTTTTCATAAAAACCTCCACTATTGTTATTTTAACAATTCCTTGACTTTTAAGTCAAATATTTGCAAAGGCGTAATATCGGTTTGTAATTTTTGCGGCTGATGATAAAATAAAAGCAGGAGGATTTTGTGTTATGAAAATCGATGTTCAAAAAATCGCATCTCAGCAAGACGGACTTGAATTGGAAGTCGCTGTCGTTAAACCGCAGTCGCCGGCTGTTGGCGTGGTGGTGTTTTCACACGGCATGGCCGAACACAAAGAAAGATACTTTGACTTTATTAAATATTTGTCGCAGCATGGGTTTGCTTGCGTTATTCATGATCACCGCGGGCACGGGCAGAGCGTAAAGAGCGAAAGCGATTTAGGCTATTTTTACACTCAAAACATCAATTACATCGTCGACGATTTGCACCAAGTGGTGGGCTTTGCAAAAAGTCTTTTCCCGAATTTGCCAATAATGCTTTTCAGCCACAGCATGGGAACGCTTGTTTCGCGTTGCTATTTGAAAAAGTATGACGGCGAAATAGATAAACTTGTGCTTTGCGGGCCGCCTACTGAAAACAAAATGGCAGGGCTAGCAGTTTGTATAGCACATCTTTCGCAATTGTTCCATGGTAAAAAACGCGCAAATAAGATGTTAAATAAACTTACATTTGGCTCTTACAACAAAGGGCTTGAAGCGGAAAACGCTTGGATTTGCGCCAACGAAGAAACGGTTAAAAAATATAACGAAGATAAACTTTGTGGCTTTATTTTCACGACAAACGGATTTATCAATCTTTTCAAATTGATGAAGCAGGCGTTTAGCAAAAAGGGCTGGACTGTGGCTCATGCTGATTTACCAATATATGTTATTGCGGGCGAAGAAGACCCTGTTATTCAAAATCGAAAAGCATTTGACGATCTTGTCAAATTTTTGCGTGACAGGGGCTACAACGACATCAATTCAAAGCTCTATGCAGGCATGCGTCATGAACTGCTAAACGAAATCGACAACGCAAAAGTCTATTCTGACGTCTTAAAATTTTTGGTTAAATAAAAGTAAAAACCACAAAATTTTATCGCAACAATTGTCAAAAAATTTAATGTTTTAACGATTTGTGATATACTAAATCTTGGAGAGATTATATGAAAGATAAGTTTTCTACAAAAGAATATTTTGAAAAGTTAGGCAAATACTGGCGGGCGGCAAATTATTTGTCGGCGGCACAACTTTATTTGCTACATAATCCGCTTATGCGCGACCATGAACTTTGTATGGACGACATTAAGAAAAAATTGGTTGGACACTGGGGAACTGTTCCTGGGCAAAACTTTATTTATGCTCACTGCGACCGCGTGATAACAAAATACAATCAAGACATGATTTTTATTTCTGGTCCTGGACACGGCGGAAATTTCTTAACAGCCAACAGTTATTTGGAAGGCGTTTATTCAGAAGTTTATCCAGACATCGCTCAAAATAAAGACGGAATGACAAGACTTTGCAAGCAGTTTTCTTTTCCGGGAGGAATAGGCTCACACTGTGTGCCAGAAACGCCGGGCTCAATTCATGAAGGCGGCGAACTTGGTTATTCGCTTGCTCATGCTTTTGGTGCTGTGCTTGATAATCCAAATTTAATAGCCGTGACAGTAGTTGGCGACGGCGAGGCTGAAACGGGTCCGCTTGCGACATCTTGGTTTGGTTGCAAGTTTATAAATCCAAAAACAGACGGCGTCGTTTTGCCAGTTTTGCATCTTAACGGATTTAAAATTTCAAACCCAACAATTTTATCGCGTTTGAGCGACAAAGAGCTTCAAGGATTGTTTGATGGCTATGGCTACAAACCTTATTTTGTCGAAGGCGACGAGCCAATGAAGATGCATTTTGCAATGGCGAAAGCGATGGACGCTTGCATGAGCGATATTTCCGCCTTAAAACGGGCAAAAGACAATTCATCGATAAAATATCCTATGATTATTTTACGCGCGCCAAAAGGCTGGACAGGCCCTAAATTCGTTGACGGCAAACAGGTTGAAGGAACATTCCATGCACATCAAGTTCCTTTGCAAATTAACGATGAGGGCGATTTAAAAATGCTGAAAAGCTGGTTTGAAAGTTATAAGCCGGACGAACTTTTTGATGACGACTACAAACTTAAAGCCGATATCGCTGAAATATTGCCAAAAAGCGACAAGCGCATGACGGCATCGCCATATGCAAACGGCGGCGTTTTGCTTAAAGAGTTAAAGACTCCGTCAATCGATAAATACGCCGTTAAATTTAAGGGACATGGAACAGTCAAGGCTCAAGATATGCTGGAGTTAGGCGGCTACATTCGCGATTTGTTTGTGCTGAACAAGGAAAATAAAAACTACCGCATTTTCAGCCCAGATGAAGCGATGAGCAATCGTCTTTATAAAGCATTTGAAGTAGAAAATCGTGCTTTTGACGCAAAAATATTAAAAAATGACGAAAAACTATCAAATGATGGCCGAATTCATGACTCTTTTCTTTCTGAACACCTTTGCGAAGGAATGTTGGAAGGATATTTGCTGACCGGAAGACATGGAATGTTTGACAGTTACGAAGCGTTTATTCGAGTTGTCGACAGCATGGTCGCGCAACACGCAAAATGGCTTAAAGTATGCAATGAAATTGAGTGGCGCAAACCTATCGCTTCTTTAAATTTGATTTTGACAAGCAATGTTTGGCAGCAAGACCATAACGGCTTCACCCATCAAGACCCAGGATTTTTGGATCACATTGTCAGCAAAAAAGCGGGAATTGTTCGCGTATATTTGCCAGCTGATGCAAATTGCTTGCTTTCATGCTATAACCATTGCGCTAAAAGCAAGAATTATGTCAACACTATCGTTGCTTCAAAGCACCCAAGATGGCAGTGGCTTTCAATGAAAGAAGCAAAAGCCCATTGTGCAAAGGGCGTAGGCGAATGGGAATGGGCTGGGATGAACGACACAAAGCATCCAGACCTTGTAATGGCCTCTTGCGGCGACACTGCGACGGTTGAATCGCTTGCGGCAGTATCGTTGCTTAAAAAACTTTTGCCAAATCTCAATGTCAGATTTGTCAATGTTGTTGATTTAATGAAACTGGTTTCAAACAAGTCGCATCCACATGGATTGACTGATAGCGAATTTAACAGTATTTTCACGCTGAATAAGCCTATAATTTTCAACTTCCACGGCTATCCAACACTTATTCATCAACTCACATACAATCGCAAAAATCGAAACATTCACGTTTCGGGCTATCAAGAAGAAGGAACAATCACCACATCTTTCGATATGTGCGCGTTAAACAAAACGGACCGATACAATTTGATTTTAAAAGCGATTAAATATCTTGACTTGCCAAAAGAAAAAGAACAAGAAATATCGCGTTTTGCAAAATCAAAATTAAAGGAAAACAGCGAATATATCAGAAAATATGGCGTAGATATGCCTGAAATTGCCGATTGGAATTGGAACAAATAAAACTCGCGTTTTTGCGAGTTTTTTTGACGGTCGGCACAGGTCTGTTTACTTGACAAAACAAGGCAAATAAGTTATGATTACATTGTTTATGATGGCAATGATATGCAGAGGTGGCGGAATGGCAGACGCGCAGGTTTCAGGTACCTGTGGTGACAACACCATGTGGGTTCAACTCCCATCCTCTGCACCAAAATATAAAATTGGAGAAATTGTATATAAGGGGTTAAAACGGCAGACCGATTCAATTCGTAGATTATTGATTGCTTCTTGTAGAACCGTTAAGGAGAACCACAAATGAACGAGATAGGAACGATTAAGCTAGAAACTGAAAGACTTGTTTTAAGAAGATTGGGAAAAAATGATGCGAAAGAACTTTTTGAAGGAATTATGAATCAAGAAGAATTTCTTTATTACACAAATAAAAAACCAATATCTTTGGAAGAAGAAAAAGCATCGCTAGAAAACATCGAAGAAAAATATCAGAATAAAAACTATTACAACTGGTTAATTACCCTTAAAGACACCAAACAAATTATAGGAGCAGTAAACTTTAATGTAAATTTAAAAAATGATAGCGTTATGTTTAATTACGCAATAGATAATCGATTTACAAAAAAAGGATATATGACAGAAGCCTTAATGTGCGTTAAAAATTTTGCTTTTAATGAAATGAAGGTAAATCGTTTTGAGGGCGGTTGTGTAGTAAAAAATATTGCTTCCAAGCGAGTTATGGAAAAATGTGGGCTTAAGCAAGAAGGTATTTTAAAAAGCTATGTGAAGCTTTCTGATGGTTATCACGACATGATTATGTTTGCAGAAATAAATAACAAATTTTAACTTCTCAGAATTAAAAATACTGTCGCAGTATCAAAGGAAAATAATCAAAAAAAGACTTTTGGCTGTACTCACACAAAAACATTTTAGAGATGTATTTGATGCTATAGATTGATTGAAATAATTGCCCATAAAGATAAATTATTTGTATAAGTAGAGTTTAACACTTATGTAATAATTGAACGGATTACAAATTATAATTTTGCAAATATGATTTTAAAATAATAATTTATAAAAAATAACGAAAAAATCATAAAAAAATTAAAAAAATAATGAAATTTAAGCATTTTTTCACTATATTTTTGCAAAGGAATAAATAATTATGGAAAATTTAAATTGTAATAATGATTTAAAAACATATTTACAAAGTGGAGTTTTAACTCAACCATTTTTAGATGCGGAATATGTTAAAGGTCGAATAGATTATGATATGTCTCAAAAACAAAGTAAAGGAAGAGAAATTTCACTGCTTGCAAGTTTAATGGGTTGGATTCACGCTCGCGTTCAATATGCAAGGGGAGAAAAGGAATTTATAGCAAAAAATCAGTTTCAACGCACCGCAAAGGAGATTTGGGAGAGCGGCAAAACGGTTGGTTGCACCGATTATGCGCTTTTGTTTGCTGTTTTTGCTAGACAACTGGGCATTCCCACCACTTATTTGCATACGGCGTCGGTTAAATGGGTGAAAGAATTTCAAGAAAAGGGCGAAATTGATACGTGCCGCGGGCATTCGTTTTGCGAATGCTTCTATAATGGAGAGTGGATACTGGTTGACCCAACCGCTGGAAAGGTTGTTGGTAAATATGATGTTGAAAAAATTACAACGCCTTATTTAATCGGCGGCGATAACGAATTTTTGCCTTATTATCGCGGACTAGATTTGGGAGAGAGACAAAGTATAAGACAGCATAACGATAAAATGAAAAATATTTTTAAATGCGACATTGCAAGCAATTATTTGCCTGAAAAATAGGGAAGAATAAATGAACAAAAAAATCACGAGCGATCGTGATTTTTTAATAATTTGCATATTTTTATTGATTTTTTAATAATTTTTTGCGATTTTTCATTAAATTATTAACAATTTTAATAAATTATTTATTTCTGAACGCGTTTCTATAATCAATTCCCATTGCAGATTTCATTTTTTCAAGTGTTGCATTTGCGACTTTGTTGGCTTCGTCTGAACCTTTGAAAAGAATTTCATAAACGGCTTGTGGATCTTTTTCAAGTTCTTTACGTCTTTCGCGGATTGGTTTAAGCAATTCTTGCAAGATGTTGTTTAAGAAAAGTTTGATTTTTACGTCGCCAAGACCGCCGCGAGTGTAATGTGCTTTAAGTTCGTCAAGATTTTTGTATTCGGGAAGGTATTTTTCAAAGCTGTCTTCTTTTACAAATGCGTCTAAGTATTCAAAAACAGTGTTCCCTTCAACTTTTCCAGGGTCTGAAACGTGGATGTGATCGGGATCGGTATACATTGACATGATTTTTTGCTTGATAATTTCAGGTTCGTCTGATAAAAAGATGCAATTTCCAAGTGATTTGCTCATTTTGTTCTTGCCGTCTGTGCCTACAAGGCGTGCTTGATTCTTATTTTTTGGCACAACCGCCTTTGGCATGGCTAAAACTTCGCCGTAAGTGGTGTTGAATGAACGAACAATTTCGCGTGCTTGTTCAATCATAGGGTTTTGGTCTTCGCCGACGGGCACGATTGTGGTGTTGAAAGCGACGATATCGGCTGTTTGGCTTACTGGATAGGTTAAAAAGCCCACTGGAACGCTTTCTTCAAAGCCGCGAAGCTTGATTTCTGCTTTTACAGTAGGGTTTCGCTTTAAACGAGCAAGTGTGACAAGGTTTAAGAAATAAAAAGTCATTTCAGTCAACGCTGGAACTTCAGACTGAATAAATATAGTGATTTTTTTAGGATCTAATCCACATGCTAAATAGTCTAATGCAACGTTTAATATGTTGTCTTTGACTTTTTGAACGTTTCCGGCGTTGTCTGTAAGGGCTTGAGCATCGGCAATCATTACATACATTTTGTCGAAATTGCCTTCGTTTTGAAGTGCAATTCTTGAGGCGATTGAGCCGATGTAATGACCGATGTGAAGCTTGCCTGTCGGACGGTCGGCGGTTAAAATTATATCTTTCATTTTTGTTTTCCCCTTGCTTAAAATTATCACAAAAAAATGCAAAAGTCAATAATTTAAGAAAAATAACAAAAAAATCGCAAAAAATATTAAAAAATACGCATATTTTTGTAAATTATGGGAATTTTTTGTCCGAAAATCACGGGAGTTTTAGAAAATTTAATAAAAATAAAAAATTTAAAAATAATAAAAAAATAAGGTCGAATTATTTGGTTTTATAGCCTTATTTGTGGTATAATTAACTATAAGTTAATTGGAGTTTTACCCAGTGATTGGGACAAAATAAACAAAGGTTAACCAAACAAACCAAAGGAGTCAAAATCATGACGAAATCTAAAAAAATCTCAAACTTGTTTTTAGCCTTAGCCTTCTCATGCTTTACTTGCGGAACAGCAGTTGTGGCAGCAGTGCCAAGCATTTCTGCTGCAAACAATAATGCACCGGTTCAGGAAACAACGGCGGCTGTTACAGGGCTCAACAGTGTGGTGCACGATGGGCAAACATTCTACCAAATTTCGACGGCGCAAGAGTTTGCTACTGTTGCTTATCAAATTTCTGTGCAAGGCAATACTGAATGGGCTAGTGCAAACTATGAACTCACTCAAGATATTAATCTTAGTGGGAAGGTTTGGACACCTGTCGGAAAAGCGGCGAATCCATTCAAGGGATATTTCAATGGTAACGGATATACCGTAACGGGTGTTATTTCAACGAGCGATGGTTCGGTTGACCAATATTGTGGTTTGTTTGGTTATGTTTCGGGGGCTCGTATTTACGACCTTGTTGTTGGAGAATTTACATATGCTGATGCGACATCGTCTGAAACAAGCGGGCGTTTAATTGGTTACGCAGGGAACGGAACTGTTCTTGCCGATATTTATGATATGACATATGCTTCAACAGATGATCCAGCGCAAAGAACGGTTAAAACAATCGGAACGTTTGAAGGTGGAAAGTATTACATTGGCGATACATTTATTGGAACAAATGGCGTAATTTGGAAAGGTGGTGTTAGCTACTATCCTGATCACGGAGCGACAAATTCTACAAATTTACCTTTAAAACCTCAATTTGATTGGACTACTGGTAGTTCGACTAATGTCGGATATTCGGTGATGGTTCTTCCTGACAGCACTGCAAAGGTGCATGTAAAAGGTAATTCCACTCAACTTTCTAGCTACAGAATTTTGCTTGATGAAAGTGGAAATTCAGCAAGCAACAGCGGTAATGTTTACTCGGATAGATATTTAAGCGGCTTTGCTGTTGAAGATATTCAAGCAGACAGCGCTTGGGCAACTAATCCTGCAAAGGGATACCCAATCGTAGATCCTGTTTCAGGAAAGAAATTGGTTGGTTGGAAGAGTGGATCTGAAACCAGCAATTACAAAGATGTTAAATCTTGGTTTAATGCAAATGCTAAAAAGAATCTTTACGTTGAACCTCAATGGAAAGATTTAACTTATACCCTTAACGTTGTTAGAAAAAGTGGAAACGCTGAAACAAGCGTAATAACTGTTAATGATGTCTCATACAACACTCCTTGGTCAACTGTTGTTTCAAAGGTTACAAGGGGCGGTTATGACCTTACAAAATTGTATGACGCTTATGTAAATGGCGGCAATTCAACTGAAAGCAAAACATATTACAGTGCAACAGTTTCATATGATGACAGCTGGAACAAAACAATAAATGGAACTTTCCACTTTGGAGACGTTGTAAATCACTGGGATGTTGATGGAAGCTCAAACGTTTTGGTTAAACTTTACTCAGATTGGGTTGGTTGGAAAATAAACTCAGTAGTTAAATTTCAAAACACAGGCGACACAGGTGCAAAACTTGCTTCAGCTTTCACAGATTTAAAGATTGCATATACAGACGGAGCGCCTGCTTCAGCACCGGCACTTACAATCAGTTCTCTATCGCCAGATACTGGCGAATATACTTTTATGGCGATCGCAGATCAAAAACTTACAATGACATTTAAAATGAAGCATGGCTATAAAGTTGCGTCAGTAAAGGCTTCTCCAAACGGAACAGCTACATTTACTACAAGTGCTGACGGAACTGTAACCGTTTCAATTTCTGGACTTCTTACATCAGCAGATGTTGTTACTATTGAACTTGTGAGAGAAGAAACAAAAATTACTATAAATACAGACGGATATATAACAATAACACTTAATGATAATAACACCTCGGAAAAATTGACCAATAATTCTCTTGTTATTACAACTAAAGTAGATGAAAGCTTTACTATCAAAGTAACGCCAGTCAATGGAAGAAAAATTAAAGGAGATGGTAGTGTTAGCGCTAATGGTTGGAGTAGTATAGAGAAATTATCCAATGATGGTTTCTCGTATACTTATCAAGTAACAGTAAACACCTATTCTTCAGACAACTCAATTGACTTTGAGACCGAGTCAATGGAAGTAAAAATAAAAATCTCTTATTCCTATGAAGATGGTTTAATTGATGGGGTGTTGCCAGCCGATATTGAAGTTACGAACGGCGTATCTACACAGAAGACAACGCCAAAAATTGGGAAAGACTCTGATAACCTTAGCCTTGATTGGACTAACAGGATTAATATTATGGCCCCATCAAATGACTACTATGTGCTAAAAGAAGTAGATGTTATAGAAAAAGCCTCAGCAACTATTGAAAATCCTCCTGATAAAGGCTATGACTGCACGCTTACAATTCCAAATGTTGAGCTTGAAATCGAAGTAATTATTAGATATACAAAAAAACAATATAGCGCATCACTTGCTGCTTCATCCGGCACCGCAAAGGGTCAAGAGCCGAATACTTGGAGTAAAGTAAATTTTGTCTCAATCGTTGATGTCAATGGTAAGGAAGTTAGTGATACTACAAGCATAATAAAGTTAAATATAAATAAAACTAATTATTATTATAATGATACACTGCAATTATCTTATAGTATTGAAAGTCAATATTACGAATTTGTTGGTTGGTATTATGATAACGGCGAACAAGTTATATTAAGCGACGATGGTGCGTTTTTAGCTCCTGCAAAGGATCTTAAAATTTATGGTGTGGTTAACAGTAAAACTAAATCAGTTAAAATTTCTAATGGGCAAATTTTGGCGAATTATGATGGAGTTGGGGGAAGTTATAGTAAAGCTTCGAGCAATGTAAATAGTTACAATGGTCAGCAGACTTTGACTTTAACATATGGTAAGAAAAGCGGAGAAATTACAATAACTCCATCAAAGGGTTATTACTTATATGAAGGAATTGTTTATAGCTCTAGCTGGAAGGGTCTTGAAGGAACGGCTCTTTCAGGAACTGCTGGAACCGATTATGTTTTATTCAAATTTATTATCAATAGTGAAGGAAAATTTAATGGGAATGTATATGGTGGGCTATACACAACCAATGAAAAAGGCGAATCACAAATCGATGCTGTCATAAATTTCATTTTCAAGAATTCTGATTCAACTATCGAATTTATCAGTGCCCAAAAAGCTGTTAACTTGGTTTTTGACCCTCGAGGTGGGAAAAGTGAAAGCGGGAAAAGCTGGAGTCAAATATATTATTATAATGGAGAAAAAGACACTGTTCCAACTGATATTGATTATGTCAAGACGGGCCACACCCCATCTGGCTGGCATTTCGATATTAACGGACAGTATAACGCCGTTGATGGCTATAAATTGAACTTGTTTGGGAAAACAGGAGACATCGTAAAAGAAAATAATTATGATGATCTCTATATTTATAGGGACTACACACCTAATGAGTACAAAGTTACTCTTGATCCAAACGGCGGAAGCTTAGAAAACACCGAGCTCACTTTCACTTATGGTCAACCAATGCAAGATTTAAATTCAAACATACCTACAAGAACAGGTTATGAGTTTAAAGGTTGGTATTACAATGACGAGAAAATAAATTGGGATTATACATTTTACGAAGGCTATTTCAAGGATATTGACTTTTCAAAGATAAAAAATGGTGAACATTGCGGAATTACTCTTAAGGCGCAATGGTCGAATATAAAATATAACATTACATTAGATCCAAACGGCGGAAGTCTTGATTCCCAATATACAAGCGTTGAATTTGAATACGGCGTAGCTATGGAGGGATTAAAAAATATTACCGTTACAAGAACCGGCTTTGGTTTTGGCGGATGGTATTATATTGATAATGGCGTAGCAAAGATAGTAGATAAAAATACAGAGTTTGACGCAGACTTTTTCACAAGCGGAGATTTCCCAACAGCTGGTGGAGATAGCAATATTACACTTTTTGCTAAATGGACATTTGATTTTACACTTAATGTCAACAACGTTACAGTTGACTATGGAACAACTATCACGGATCAGTTCGGAATCAGTGTAAACTACAACTCAGCAGATAAGTCCATCACAGCCGTATCGCAAAAAATTGGAGACTTAATTGTAAGCTCATACAATTGGACGCCTAAAACAGATGGCGACACAATTCGTGCTTCGGCATTGAAAGATGCAGGGGTTTACAATCTTACATATTCTCTCACTCTGAAAGATAATGGATCAAATATCGAGCTTTTGAAAGAAGTTGTTACAAAGACAAAAGAAATTACTTATACAATCAAGGCTGTTAATTTGACTGCTTTTGTAAACAATGTTTCTCTTCAAGAAGAAGCTATTGCTAAAAATATTCAACAACTTGCAAAAGACACTCTTCCAGTTTTGAAACTCGTAGACGGCGATGGATATATCGCAGGTGTTGGCGCAAATGTTGACGCAGTTTTAACTTGGGCTAACCTTAAAAATTATGTAACAAGCCTTGTTAGTGGCTCAGTTACTGAAGAACAAGCTTGGTTCTATGTTGTAACAAAACCTATGATGGCTTATAGATTTATGGCACTTTCAGACGAAACAATTTCTGGCGCTAAATTCTATAACAACACAGACCTTAAAAACATGACTTTTGCAACATTTAAAACAAGATATAATGCTGCTAAAAGTCTTGGAATCACAGTTGGTTCAAACAATGACTACTTTGAATATTCAATGCAAAAATACAATGGTTCGGCAACTCTTAACAACGGACTTGCAAATAATGTTAACATTTCAACCGTAGTTAATGGCGCTGTTAAAACCATTCCGGTTACTGTAACATCAAATCCTAACGACGCATCATGTGGCACACATACTTACACATTCACTTTTGATGTGACAGGCGTAACAGGATTTAATGCTGCAAACTATACAAATATTACTCTGAAACAGGGATCAAAAACTGTTTATGAATTAAACATTTCAGCAACCGAAATTGTTAACAACAAAATTGCAAAAACAATCGTATACAAAAATCCAGTTGTATTTACTATGACTGAAAAGGCTGCTGTTGTAAAACGTAAGGCCCAAGAAGGCGGAACTTATACATATGAGGCATATAAGTTTAAGCTTACTTCTGATACAAAAACAGCGACAGTGCAAACGTCAAGTGGGGTGGTCGATAATTATTGCTTTGCTGATGGCTCCCTTAAGCTTATTGAAAGCGAAAATATTGGCGCAAACGAATTTGTTTACGTTGATGGCGAATTTGAAATTATAGAAGTGCCAAGCACTATTGCATTTGCTCATTACTTGATTAAAGCGGCAAAAGGCTGGGCGACAGTAGATGTCGAAAACCTTTTGGCTTCACAACTTTTACCGGATGAAAACCACTACTACATCACAATTAATGCTGTTACAGTTGGAAGTGATACTATCGAAATTAACGGCCAAGATATTATTTATTACAGCAAAGAAACCGGAAAATTTGTTTTCCAAATTGTTAATAACGGCTCATTAAACCCAACTATTTACGCCGTTGCAGGAAACTATGGATTCTCAGTTTCTACGGCCAGCGTAAATCCACTAGAAAACAGACACCTTATCAAAGTTGATGCCTGGTCAACTGATTATGATTATGCCAAATTGCTTAAAGACGCAACAGGATTTGCTAGTGGCTCTTATGTAACCACATTATCAGCAAACGTTAGTGAAAATGCAACACTTACATACGGCGCTATCTATTCAGAAGCTGCTTATGTTACTATCGAATCAAAACCAGAGGCAAGTTTCAACACTGGTAATTACTTTGTAAACTTTGGCGATACTACTTTCACTCTTCCAACATCTTCAGCTAACAACGCTTATATTTTGAAGAATTGGACAAGTGACCAAGGGGCTACAGTTGCAGCAGACGGAAAAGTTACCCTTACTGCTAAGCCTACAATTAAACTTACTGCAAACTATGTTCTTGCAACTCCAGATGTAACGGTTAGCGCAGTAACAGGCCCAGTAAAAGGTGTAAACGGAGAAAAAATTACATTTGCTTCTATTGCATCAAATAACCTTGCAATTTCTAATAGAGATAATTCTATTACTTATACTTATACTTGGCATAAGAAGAACGGCAGCACCTATACTGCAGTTACTGACCTTCCAAACAGCGAACTTTCAAACGGAACTTATGCTGTTATAGTTACGGCTTCAAAATCTGGTTATGGAGTAGTTGCTACAGATTATATTGAGTTCACAGTTACTTTCTCTAAACTTGATCTGGCTATCAGCGCCGCTCCAGACAGCGTGATTTACAACAACACTGACTTTGCTAAATCGGGATATAATATCACCATTTCTGACGGCTTAAAAACAAATTCTATAAGCGGAACATATTCTGTTGAAAAGCTCTTAGCTGAAAACGGCAAACCAGACATAAACAGAATCTTTACTGTAAAACTTACAAGAAATGGCACTGCTGTTACAGAAATGAAAGCAGTTGGCACATACAAACTTACTATTGCTTTGTTTGAAAGTGCAAACAGCGACAATGCAAACTATGCTAAGTATCTTTACAATGCAGTTTCAAAAGAATTTACATTCACAATCAATGCTGCACAAATTGCTTACACAGATTTCTATAACGATACAGTTAAGTTTACAAAAGAATTTAGAGCAAACGATCCAGCTCTTACAAAAGAATTTAATTTAAACAACGAAACAGTTGTTGTTACTTATAAGAGAACTGCAGGCGAAAACGTAGGAAAATACGACCTTGTTTCGGCAAGCCTTTCAAATCCTAACTATGTTTTAGTTGCCGCAGACGGAACAGTTGCTTCAAGCGTAACTCTTCCAGCTGGAAACGAACGCTTTGAAATCACTCCTATCGCAAACTTAAAAATTACTGCTAAGACTACCGTTAGTGGCGGACTTGTTTACAACAATACTGTTCCAACAATTTCTCCAGTTACTTACTCAAACGGTGCTTGGAAGTTTACCGTTACAAACGGAGTTAATACAGTTACTATAACTCTTTCTGATCTTAAAGAAGGGGGAACAACTGCAGTTCCTGCAGATTATGTTTCATCTGCTCTCAGCGGTCTTACATTCACATTTGTTGAAACAGACGTTAAGAATGTTGGAACATACAACCTTAAAACATCTTGGACTAGCAAAAACTATCAAGGTGGATTTGAGTTTGAAGGAACTGTCCCTACAATCACAATTTCAGCCGCTCAAATTGCTTATGATACTTATTACACAACATTCAGCAAAAACTACGGCGCAGAAAACACCACACTTACAAACACTCTTTCATTAAACAATGAAAACGTTGTTGTTACATTTGAAAGAGAAAGTGGCGAAAAGGTTGGCAAATACAACCTTACAACCGCTACTGTTGGCAATTCAAACTATTTAATTGCTGACAAGGACGGTCACTATGTTGCAACCGCTTCATTGAAGGACAACAACCAAGGTTATGAAATCAAAAAACTTTCAAGCCTTACTCTTCAATTCAGCCTTGCTTCAACATTCGTTAAAACCTATGATGGCACAGTTCCAACCATTTCAGAAACCGCAACTTGGAATGCTAAGTCTGGATATACCATCACAGTTGGCGGAAAAACTATCGCTCTCGGCTCATTCGTTGAAAAAGAACTTTCAGCTCGTTCAATCACAGCCGATGAAACAACTCTTACCGGAGTTAAATTCGCATTAAACGCAACCGCAAATGCAGGCGAATATACAATCACAGTTTCTCTTGACTCTGCAAACCCAACTTATACTGCTGTTGAACTTACAAACGGAACAAACGCAGTTAGGATTGAAAAGTTTAAGAAAACTATCGCTTTAAACGAACTTACAATTTTAAACAACAGCTTTAAGAAGGCATTTAGAGCCACAGACCCATCACCAATTTCTGCAACAGCAAAATATGTTGGCGATGAAACAATTACAATCACATTTGAAAGAGACGAAAAAGGTGAAGACGTAGGAACATATTCACTTAAACTTGCCGCAAACCAAGAAAGCAGTGCAAACTATGAACTCACTATTCCATCAAACAAATGGTTTGAAATCACAACTGTTAGCTCATCACAAATCACAGCAGATGCATCTAGCGTTAGCCTTACTTACAACAACCAAGTTCCTACTCTTGCTAAGTCATTCAACTCTGTAACAGGAAACTTTGAATTGGCTATTTCAAACGGAACAGGCGAGGCAAACAAGGCAACCGTTGTTATCTCAAACATCAAAGAAAGCGTTGCGTCAGATCATGAATTGACTAACGACGAACTCAGCGCTATCTTAAACGCAACTACATTCACTATTGCTTCTGTAAGCAAGAATGCTGGCGTGTATACAATTACAGCTGTTCTCAATCACAAAAACTATCCAGCAGGTATTGAGATTGGAACCGTAACATTAACAATCAACAAAGCAACCGTAGCTTACAACGACTACAAAAAGAGCTTTGAAAAATATTACGGCGCAGCTGACCCAACACTTGAAAACACTGAAGCAACTGGTGTTAATGGCGAAACATTCACAGTTAAATTTACAAGAGTAAGCGGAACAGTTGACGCTGAAAGAGTCGGAACTCACGACCTTGCTTCTGCAACAACTGACAACGCAAACTATGCTCTTGCAGAGCTTCCTTCAGCAAACGCATTGTTCACAATCAATCCAAGAGAAGGGCTCACAATCAACGCTACCATTTCTGGCTCAATTAGCCATATTTACGACAAGAATGGCGCTGACCCTGTTGTTACTCCAACTTTCGACAGCACAAACAATACTTATAAACTTGTTGTAAAAGGAACAAACGGCAGCAAGTGGGGCGAAGTAACACTTTCAAACTTCACTGAAACCGCTACAGGATACAACCAAGCAGTCACAGCGTATGACGGAATGCTTAATGGTCTTTCATTCGCAATTTCTTGTGACGGCAATGTTGGAAACTATTCAATCACAGTAAGTGGATCAACAGTTGATTCTAAATCAACTCTTGCTTTCACAAACAGCGCAGAAGTAGTTTCAGTTACTCCTCTCACAATCACTCTCAACAAATCAAACTTTAAAGTTGGCAAGACATACGGCGAAAGCGATGTATTGTCACAAACTTTTGAAACATCTACAAACGAAACCATCACTATCACATTTACAAGAACAGAAGGTGAAGCAGTTGGTGATTATGCAATCTTGACCGTTGCAACATCAAACGGCAACTTCACTCCAACTCTTGCAACTGGCAGCGATGCTCCTGTTTATACAATTAAAAAGGCGGGTTCACTTACCCTTACTTTTGAAATTTCAGGAAGCGTTTCAAGAGTTTACGATAAAACCGCTCCAACAGAAGTTAGAACAACTTATGATGCAAGCAAAAAGACATATTCAATCTCTGTTTACAGCGGAACAAAACTTTGGAAAACATTTACTATTACAAACGTAAAAGAAAATGGAACAAAGACTATTACACTTAATGAAAACACATTCAAAGGCGTTTCATTCAGCGTGCTTGATGCAAATGGCAACGCAGCAACTGCTGACGTTGGATCATACAACATCGTTGCCTCAATCGATGGAACAAACGATACTTACACTGACGTAACACTCACAGGTGGAAATGGCGCTATTGTAATCACTCCATACGAAAAGACAGTAGCAAAATCAGACATTAAGACAACAACATTTGGCAAATCATTTAGAGACAATGATCCTGAAACAATAACAGGAACAGTTGAATATGTAACAGGAGACAAACTTACTCTTACATTTACAAGAGCAGCAGGAGAAGATGTAGGAACATATGACCTTACACTTGCAAGCGTGTCAGACTCAAAGAACTACACACTCACAATCCCTGAAAACAATAAATGGTTTGAAATTAAATCTGTTGACACATCAAAGATTACTGCAAAAGCAAACAGTGTAGAACTTGTATACAACAACCAAGTTCCAACAATTAGTAAGAAAGAAGTAGTAGGAAATACATTTGTTCTTACAATCACAAATGGAACAGGCGAAGCAAATACAAAACAAGTAACAATTTCAGGAATTACAGAAAGTGTTGCACCATCACATACACTCACAGCTGAAGAACTTCAAACAATACTTAATGCAATCACTTTTGAAATAAGTGGAGCAACAAAGAATGTTGGCACATACAACATTACAGCTGTTCTCAATCACAAGAACTATCCAGCAGGAATTGCTATTGGAACAGTAACAGTAAAAATCAATAAAGCAACTGTAGCATATGACGACTACAAGAAGTCATTTACAAAGGTGTATGGAGCAAGCGATCCAACACTTGAAAATACAGCAGCGAAAGGTGTAAACGGTGAAACATTCACAGTTACATTTACAAGAGCAAATGGAACAGTAGCAACAGAAAAGATTGGAACATACAATCTTGCAACAGTTTCAACAACAAATGGAAACTACGAACTTGCAGCACTTCCAACAGACAATCAGCTCTTTACAATTACAACTAGAACAGGCCTTACAATCACAGCAAAAGTGACAGGCTCAATCAACCACACATATGATGCAAAAGCAGCATCAGAAACAGTTGACGTAAAATTTGAAAGCGGAAAATATATCCTTACAGTAAAAGATACAACTGGCGCTGCATGGGGAACAATCACACTTTCAGACTTTGTAGAAACAGCAGAAGGATACAAGAAGAATGTAACAGCATACGAAGGAATGCTTAGTGGCCTTACATTCAAAATCACATGCACTGGAAAAGTTGGAAACTACTCAATCGCAGTAGAAGGAACAACAGCTGATTCAGCATCTACATTTGCAACTGAACTTACAAACGTGCTTACAATCACAGCACGTGAAGTGGTAGTTAATGCAACAAATGGTAACATTACAAAGAAATATGCAGAAAAAGATATTCTTACAAAGACAATCACCACAGATGTAAATGAAAAAATCACACTTACATTTACAAGAAAAGCAGGCGAAGCAGTAGGAACATATGCATACATATCAGTAACAACTGACAATGCAAACTACAACCCAGTACTTGCAACAGAAAACCCAGCAATGTTTACTATTGAAAAAGCAGACAAACTTACACTTACATTTACAACAGCAGACAGTGTTTCAAGAGTATACAACAGCAAAGCACCTACAAAAGTAGAGAAAACATACAACTCAACCACAAAGACATATACAATCACAGTATACAGTGGAGATGAAGTATGGAAGACATACACACTCAAATCATTCCAAGAGAAAGAAAACAACGTAGCCGCAACTATCGATGGACACTTGCTTGATGGAATTACATTTGCAGTAGTAAATGCATCAGCAAACGTAGGCAAATACAGCATTGTAGCGACCCTTGCAAACCCTGCAGACAACACAACATTCACAGCAGTAGAGTTTACAGCAGAAAATGCTATTGAAATTACACCAGTAGTAAAGACAGTAGCAAAATCAGACATTAAGACAACAACATTTAGCAAAGCATTTAGAGACAACGATCCTGCAACAATAACAGGAACAGTTGAATATGTAACAGGAGACGAACTTACTCTTACATTTACAAGAGCAGCAGGAGAAGATGTAGGAACATATGACCTTACACTTGCAAGCGTGTCAGACTCAAAGAACTACACACTCACAATCCCTGAAAACAATAAATGGTTTGAAATTAAATCTGTTGACACATCAAAGATTACTGCAAAAGCAAACAGTGTAGAACTTGTATACAACAACCAAGTTCCAACAATTAGTAAGAAAGAAGTAGTAGGAAATACATTTGTTCTTACAATCACAAATGGAACAGGCGAAGCAAATACAAAACAAGTAACAATTTCAGGAATTACAGAAAGTGTTGCACCATCACATACACTCACAGCTGAAGAACTTCAAACAATACTTAATGCAATCACTTTTGAAATAAGTGGAGCAACAAAGAATGTTGGCACATACAACATTACAGCTGTTCTCAATCACAAGAACTATCCAGCAGGAATTGCTATTGGAACAGTAACAGTAAAAATCAATAAAGCAACTGTAGCATATGACGACTACAAGAAGTCATTTACAAAGGTGTATGGAGCAAGCGATCCAACACTTGAAAATACAGCAGCGAAAGGTGTAAACGGTGAAACATTCACAGTTACATTTACAAGAGCAAATGGAACAGTAGCAACAGAAAAGATTGGAACATACAATCTTGCAACAGTTTCAACAACAAATGGAAACTACGAACTTGCAGCACTTCCAACAGACAATCAGCTCTTTACAATTACAACTAGAACAGGCCTTACAATCACAGCAAAAGTGACAGGCTCAATCAACCACACATATGATGCAAAAGCAGCATCAGAAACAGTTGACGTAAAATTTGAAAGCGGAAAATATATCCTTACAGTAAAAGATACAACTGGCGCTGCATGGGGAACAATCACACTTTCAGACTTTGTAGAAACAGCAGAAGGATACAAGAAGAATGTAACAGCATACGAAGGAATGCTTAGTGGCCTTACATTCAAAATCACATGCACTGGAAAAGTTGGAAACTACTCAATCGCAGTAGAAGGAACAACAGCTGATTCAGCATCTACATTTGCAACTGAACTTACAAACGTGCTTACAATCACAGCACGTGAAGTGGTAGTTAATGCAACAAATGGTAACATTACAAAGAAATATGCAGAAAAAGATATTCTTACAAAGACAATCACCACAGATGTAAATGAAAAAATCACACTTACATTTACAAGAAAAGCAGGCGAAGCAGTAGGAACATATGCATACATATCAGTAACAACTGACAATGCAAACTACAACCCAGTACTTGCAACAGAAAACCCAGCAATGTTTACTATTGAAAAAGCAGACAAACTTACACTTACATTTACAACAGCAGACAGTGTTTCAAGAGTATACAACAGCAAAGCACCTACAAAAGTAGAGAAAACATACAACTCAACCACAAAGACATATACAATCACAGTATACAGTGGAGATGAAGTATGGAAGACATACACACTCAAATCATTCCAAGAGAAAGAAAACAACGTAGCCGCAACTATCGATGGACACTTGCTTGATGGAATTACATTTGCAGTAGTAAATGCATCAGCAAACGTAGGCAAATACAGCATTGTAGCGACCCTTGCAAACCCTGCAGACAACACAACATTCACAGCAGTAGAGTTTACAGCAGAAAATGCTATTGAAATTACACCAGTAGTAAAGACAGTAGCAAAATCAGACATTAAGACAACAACATTTAGCAAAGCATTTAGAGACAATGATCCTGCAACAATAACAGGAACAGTTGAATATGTATCAGGAGACAAACTTACTCTTACATTTACAAGAGTGGCAGGAGAAGATGTAGGAACATATGACCTTACACTTGCAAGAGTGTCAGACTCAACAAACTACACACTCACAATCCCTAAAAACAATAAATGGTTTGAAATTACTCAAGTTGCTAATTTAACAGTTAGTGCAAGCGCAAGCGACACAAACATCACTTATACAGGCAAAGACATCACAATCGTTAAAGCATTTGAAAACGATAATTGGGTGCTCAACATCTTGTCTGACGGTGAAAAGATTGGCGAAATCGCACTTTCAAACTTTGTTGAAAACTTTACAACCGCAAAAACACTTACACCAGTAGCGAATACTTTAGACGGAATTACATTTGAACTTGCTTCATCTGCTAAGAACGTTGGAAAATATGCTATTAAAGTAAGTGGCAAAAACAACAATTATCCAGGCGGATTTAAATTCGCTGGAGATGCTCCTGTCCTTATAATTGATGCTTTTAAGATTGACAATTATCTTACAACATTCGAAAAAGTGTATGGAGAACCAGACCCAGCATTAACAAACATTGTAGAGGGCGTTAATGGTGAAAAGGTTACAATCACATTCACAAGAGAAAAAGGACAAGACGTTAAGTCATATGCTCTTCTTACAGCAAGCGCATCAAGTGCAAACTATGTGCTTAAAGGCGAAAACGGAATTTATGCTCAAACTGTAAACCTTGCATCAAACAGCAACTTTACAATCAAGGCTAAATTAGGCTTGAAAATCAGCGCAACAGCAGACAAGACCCAAGTTAAATTTACATATCTTGGAAAGGAACTTTCTCTTGTTACTGCATTTGAAAACAACACTTATGTTTTGAAAGTAATGGACGGGGAAACTGTTCTTGATACCATCACTTTAGGACTTAATACTTTCAAAGAAAACTTTGAAACCGCTAAATCAATCACACCTTATGATGGATTGCTTAAAGGAATCACATTTGCTTTTGATAAGACAGTTAAAAATGCTGACACTTATGACATCGTAGCAAGTGGAACAAACGCAAACTATCCAGGCGGATTCGTATTTGACGGAACTGCACCAAAAGTTGTTATTGAGCAAAAAGAAATCGTTCTTGCACAAGACGCAACTGTTATGAGCAAAACATATGGCGCAGCAAACGTAACAATTCAAAATACCGTTGCAGGTGTTAATGGCGAAAAGGTTACCGTTGTTTACACACGCGAAGACGGTGAAAAAGTTGGCAAATATGCAATCACAGGCGCAAGCATCCTTGAAAGCGAAACAACCAACATTCAAAACTATAAATTGACACTTCCACATAACACAGATTGGTTTGAAATCAAGAAAGCATCATCACTTGCACTTTCATTTACACTTGGCGATACTTTCTCGAAAGAATACGACACAAACGAAGTTTCAATTAGCGCTGCCGCAACATACGCTAATGGAAAATGGACAATCGTTGTTGGCGGAAAGACAATCGAAATCACAAACTTTAAAGAAGGCTCAAGTGCTGAAACAATCACAGCGGACGAAAGAACTCTTGCTGGAGTAGTATTTACTCTTAATGAAGTTGCAAAGAACGCTGGTAAATACACAATCAATGCTAGCCTTGCAAACTCTGATGACAACGCAACATACACATCTGTAAATCTTACAAATGGAACTGACGCAGTTGTAATCACAAAAGCTGCAAGAACAATATCATTGAGTGATTTGCCAGAAGCAGGCCGCGTTGGATTTAGCAAAGCATTCAGAGCAGCTGACCCAACAGTTATTTCTGCAAAAGCTACCTTAATTGGAACAGAACAAATCGCTATCACTTTCGAAAGAGATGGAGAAGGTGAGGATGTTGGATCTTATTCTCTTAAATTTAAATCAGTAGACAATGCGAACTACGAAATTACAGTTCCAGCAAACAACTGGTTTGTAATTAGCGCGGTTGGCTCGTCAAAGATCACAGCAAGCGCAAACAGTGTTTCACTTGTTTACAACAATGCAAAACCAACTATCACAAAAGATACAACAGTTGGAAAACTTACCGTTTCAAACGGAAACTCAGCAACAATCACACTTTCAAACTTGAAAGAAAACGTTGCGGGCACTGAATATAATCTCAGCGATGCTCAACTTCAAGAAATTTGGGATGCTGTAGAATTCTCAATCACTGGTGCGAAAGAAGGTGTTGGAGACTACGCAATCGTTGCAACTCTTACACATAAAAACTATCCAGCAGGAATTGAAATCGGAGAAGTTAAACTTACTATCACAGCAAAAGAAATCACTATCGCGGACAGCACAACACCACTCTTCACAAAAACATATAAAGAGGCTGATCCTAAACTTGAAAAGACATTTACAAATGCCGACAACAGTGGAATTCTTGGCAGTGACTCAGTTAAGGTTACATTCACAAGAACAGCAGGCGAAGAAGTTGGAACTTATCATCTTACAAACCCAGTTTCAGGAAATGCAAACTACACAGTTAAGATGGCAAGCACAGAAAACGAACTTTTCGTAATTAAACCTTTGGAAGGATTGTTTGTAACCGCTGTAATTTCAGGCTCAACAAACACATTCATTTATGACGGATCGAAAGATTACACAATCACTGCTGCTTACTCAGAAACAGATGGTTGGGTGCTTACATTAAGTGGTTATGGAATCACAAATGGCACATATAAACTTTCATCATTCCAAGAATATAAGAGTGCTGATAAGTCAACAACAAACATCACACCAAACGAACATACTCTTGCTGGAATGACATTCAGCATTGACCGTGATGTTAAAAATGTTGGCACATATACAATCGTTGGCTCAAAAGGCGACAACACAACTTATACAGGAATCACAATCACAAACGTTCTCAACGTAATCGAAGTTACTAAGAAAGCTCTTACAGTTAATGCCGTATTTGGAAAGAACTATGGCGATGCTCAAGAACCAACTCTTGCTAAGACTTACACAGACACAACAACAGGAGTAGTAACAGGCGACACAGTTGAAGTTAAATTCAGCAGAGAAGAGGGCGAAAAGGTTGGAGATTATGCTCTTGAAATCGTTTCATGGGATAACGAAAACTATAATGTAACTCTCGATTCAGCATCAAAATTTGTAATCAACAAACTTGGAAATCTTGAACTCAGCTTTAAGATTAACGAAGTTTATACAAAGGACTATGATGCACAACGCACTACAATCGATAGTGATGCATCATACGACAGCGCAACAGGCAAGTGGACAATCAAAGTTGGCGGAAAAACATTTGAAATCACTGACTTTGTAGAAGTTACACTTGGAAACCGCTCTGTTAAAGCAGACGAACGCACTCTTGCTGGCGTAACATTCAAAATAGAAAACAACAGCAAAGATGCAAACTCATACAATATTGTTGCAAGCCTTACTGGCACAAACGCAACATACACAGCAGTAACAAGTTTGGTTGGAGAAAACAAAGTTGTTATCAATAAGCTTGTAAAAGAACTTACACGCGATGACATTAAAAACGCAAACTTCTCGAAAGTGTTCAGAGCAGACAACGTGGCCATCACAGGAACCGCAAACCCAACTGCTACTGCAAACCTAACTGGTGAAGAGCTCACTCTTACATTTACAAGAGAAGCAGGTGAAGATGTTGGAGAATATCAAGTAACTCTTACAGGTGGATATAGCGAAAACAACTATACACTTTCAATCACAACACCAAACAAGTGGTTCACAATTACCGAAGCAGAAGATTCTACAATCACTGCCGAAGCAAATGTGAAGGCTTATGAGTTTATTTACGACGGAACAACTCCTACAGTTTCTGCTCCAATGTTCAGCGCAGACAACACATGGAAAGTAACTGTTAAGAACAAAGCTCAAACTTGGGAAATCGTTCTTTCAAACTTTATCGAAAGCGCAACTGGAAACGCTCTTCCAACAGGCGAAGATTATTCAAGACTTCTTGAAGGCGTAACATTCGCATTCGATAAGACCTCGAAGAATGCAGGCACTTACACTCTTAAAGCAACAACTTCGGGCTCAAACAAAAACTACTCAAACGGATTTGCATTTATTGGCGGTGCGCCTGTTCTTACAATTAAACAAGCCACAATCACTATTGCAGACGGAACAATAACTCCATTTACAAAAACATATCGTTCTGCAGACGCAGAAATGATTGCAACTGTTGATGGTGTTAACAACGAAAAAGTTGCAGTTAAACTTTCAAGAACAAGCCAAGGATTCGGCAGCGATGGCGTTGCCAGCGATGACGAAAAAGTTGGAGCACATGCTCTTACTAACTGGGCTATTGAAGATGCAACTGACAACAACAACTATACAGTCAACCTTAATACTGCAAACTCATTGCTTGTAATTACAAGACTTGCAGGATTAAAACTTCAAGGAACGATATCAGGAACATTCACAAAAGAATATGATGCACTTGTACCATCACTTAGTGCAAAAGCAACATATAAAGATGGAAAATTTGTATTAACACTTACAAATGGAACACAAACACAAGAATTTACACTTGATGGATTCATTGAAGTAATTGACGGAAGAACATATACTGCACCAGTAGATGCAAACTTGCTTGATGGCTATACATTCTCAATCGAAAATGTAAGTGCAAACAAGGGAACATATACTATTGTAGTAACAGGTTCTGACGATACATATGAAGGATTTGTAATTGACGGAAACGCAGCAGCAATTACAATCGAAGCAAGAAAAGTAGAACTTACCGCAGAAAACTTTGAAATTGGTAAGGTATACGGAGCAAGTGATGTTCTTACAAAAGAATTCACTACAGAATATGGTAAATTCAATGTAACTATTGAAAGAGACGAAGGCGAAAAAGTTAACTCATACGCAATCATAAAAGTGACAAGTGATGATAAAAACTTTGAACCATACCTTTCAACAACAAATGCACCTAAGTTTGTAATTACAAAGAGAGACCCACTTACACTCAGCTTTGCACTTAAAGAAGTGTTTACAAAGACATATGATGCAGAAGAAGTAACTATTTCATCAAATGCAACATACAAAGATGGAAAGTGGACAATCACAATAGGTGGAACAGAATATGAACTTACAGACTTTGTAGAAGTAGAACTCAATTCTAGAACAGCACCAGTAGATGGTGATACACTTGCAAATGTAACATTTACACTCAGTAAAACTGCAAAAGATGCAGGAACATACAATATTGTTGCAACACTTGATGCAGACACTGATTCAACATATACCGCAATCAATATGGCTGGAACAGAAAATGCAGTAGTAATCAACAAACTTGTAAAAGAACTTGCAAGAGAAGAAATCACAGCAGAATTTACAAAACAATTCAGAGCAACTGAAAAATCTCTTACAGGAAAAGCAAACCCAACAGGAAACGAAGAAATTACTCTTAACTTTACAAGAGAAGCCGGAGAAGATGTTGGAACATATGCAGTAGCACTTGTAAATGATTACAATACAAACAACTATCAACTTTCAATACCAGAAAACAAATGGTTTGAAATTACAAAGAACGACAAGTCAAAGATCACAGCGAAAGCCGATACACCTACATTTACATTCACATACGATGGATCAATTCCAACAGTTTCAGCACCAGCATATGATGCAGAAAACAAAGTATGGAAAGTAGTAGTAGCAAACAAATCAGAAAGTCAAACAATAATCCTTTCAGATTTTGCAGAAACTGCAGGAAATGGATACGCTCTTACAGACAGTGATTATGCAAACCTTCTTAATGGAATAACATTTGCACTTAAAGATGTTGAGAAAGATGCAGGAAAGTATACACTTATCTCAAATGGCTCAAACGACAACTATCCAGCAGGATTCGGATTCGTTGGCAAATCTCCAGTATTGACAATCGATCAATACACAATTGTTATCGCAGACAGTGACACACCACTCTTTACAAAGAAATTTAACGAAGAAGACCCAACACTTTCGAAAGAATTCGCAGGTGTAAATGGCGAAACCGTTACAGTTACATTTGAAAGAAATAAAGGAACCATTGAAACCGAAACAGTTGGAAAACATGCGTTGAAAAATGCAAAGACAACAGATACTAACTATACTGTTGAAATGCCAGAAGTAAACAAACTCTTTGAAATCGAAAGACAAGATGGCTTGGCTGTTAAGGCGACTATCACTGGCGATACAAAGAAACTTGATTATGCTGGTTTAAGAGAAACATCAGTTGAAGCAAACTATGCTGAAGGAAAATGGACTCTTACATTAAAGATTGCTGACGAAAGCGATGTAACATTCGAACTTAGCGACTTTAAAGAATATGACACAAGAATTGAAGGTGACGAAGGAACCGCTATCACCGCAAACGAAACAACCTTGGAAGGAATGACATTCCGCATTGACCGCGATGTTAAGAATGCCGGAGCATACAAGATTGTTTGCGCAAACGGAAACAACACTTATAGCGTTCTTACACTTAACGATCTTGTTGCTATTCAAGTAAATAAGAAAGCTGTTACTATCCACGCAGAATTTGCTAAAGACTATGGAACAACTTCTGACGGAGAATTAAGCAAAGACTATACCGACGCTGCTATCGGAATTGTTGCTGGCGAAACACTCACAGTAACATTTGATAGAATTGCAGGCGAAACAGGCGAAAAAGTTGGCGAATATGCTCTCTCAATCAAAGAAGTAAGCAGTGACAACTATACAGTTTCACTTGATGACACATCAAAATTTGTAATCAACAAACTCGACAAACTTACACTCAGCTTTAAGATTAGCGATGTATTTGAAAAGACTTATGACAATAAGACCGTAACAGTTACACCAAACGCAGTTTATGCTGACGGAAAGTGGACAATCGAAGTTGGCGGAAAAGTATTTACAATCACCGACTTTGTAGAAAAAGAACTTGACGGACGTGTTGCTCCAGTTGATTTAGATACACTTAAAAATGTAACATTTGCTCTTGCTAACGCTATTAACGCAGGCAAATATAGCATTACTGCTAGCCTTGGCAGCGACGACACTTATACTGACATCGAATTTATCGGTGGAGAAAATGCCGTTGTTATCAATAAGTTTGAAAAAGAACTTACACTCGAAGATGTTAAGACTATTGCTCTTGAAAAGACATTCAGAGATAAAGTTGAAACAATTTCTGGAAATGTTACACTTATCGAAAATGTTGAAATTACATTGACATTTGCTAGGGAAGAAGGCGAAGACGTTGGATCATACAACGTTTACAACCCAACAATCACACCTAGCGAAATTGCAGACAACTATACACTTACAGTTCCTGCTGAAAACAAATGGTATAAGATCAATGCCGCAACAGAATCTAAGATTACTGCAGAGGCTGATGTAACAGCATTTGAATTCACTTATGACGGAACTATCCCAACAATATCTGATCCTGCATTTAATGCAAAAAACGATACTTGGTCAATAGTTGTTTCAAACAAAACTGAATCTCAGACAATCGTATTGTCTAAGTTCATCGAAAGCGTTACAAACGCAGGCCTTCCAGAAGGAGAAGATTATTCAAAACTTCTTAATGGAATTACATTTAAATTTGTAACAGCTGGCAAAGATGTTGATGATTATACAATCACAGCAACTACTGCCGGAACAAACAAAAACTACTTGCAAGGATTTGAGTTTATTGGAGACGCTCCAGTTCTCACAATCAAACAAGCCACAATCACTATTGCAGACGGAACAATAACTCCATTTACAAAAACATATCGTTCTGCAGACGCAGAAATGATTGCAACTGTTGATGGTGTTAACAACGAAAAAGTTGCAGTTAAACTTTCAAGAACAAGCCAAGGATTCGGCAGCGATGGCGTTGCCAGCGATGACGAAAAAGTTGGAGCACATGCTCTTACTAACTGGGCTATTGAAGATGCAACTGACAACAACAACTATACAGTCAACCTTAATACTGCAAACTCATTGCTTGTAATTACAAGACTTGCAGGATTAAAACTTCAAGGAACGATATCAGGAACATTCACAAAAGAATATGATGCACTTGTACCATCACTTAGTGCAAAAGCAACATATAAAGATGGAAAATTTGTATTAACACTTACAAATGGAACACAAACACAAGAATTTACACTTGATGGATTCATTGAAGTAATTGACGGAAGAACATATACTGCACCAGTAGATGCAAACTTGCTTGATGGCTATACATTCTCAATCGAAAATGTAAGTGCAAACAAGGGAACATATACTATTGTAGTAACAGGTTCTGACGATACATATGAAGGATTTGTAATTGACGGAAACGCAGCAGCAATTACAATCGAAGCAAGAAAAGTAGAACTTACCGCAGAAAACTTTGAAATTGGTAAGGTATACGGAGCAAGTGATGTTCTTACAAAAGAATTCACTACAGAATATGGTAAATTCAATGTAACTATTGAAAGAGACGAAGGCGAAAAAGTTAACTCATACGCAATCATAAAAGTGACAAGTGATGATAAAAACTTTGAACCATACCTTTCAACAACAAATGCACCTAAGTTTGTAATTACAAAGAGAGACCCACTTACACTCAGCTTTGCACTTAAAGAAGTGTTTACAAAGACATATGATGCAGAAGAAGTAACTATTTCATCAAATGCAACATACAAAGATGGAAAGTGGACAATCACAATAGGTGGAACAGAATATGAACTTACAGACTTTGTAGAAGTAGAACTCAATTCTAGAACAGCACCAGTAGATGGTGATACACTTGCAAATGTAACATTTACACTCAGTAAAACTGCAAAAGATGCAGGAACATACAATATTGTTGCAACACTTGATGCAGACACTGATTCAACATATACCGCAATCAATATGGCTGGAACAGAAAATGCAGTAGTAATCAACAAACTTGTAAAAGAACTTGCAAGAGAAGAAATCACAGCAGAATTTACAAAACAATTCAGAGCAACTGAAAAATCTCTTACAGGAAAAGCAAACCCAACAGGAAACGAAGAAATTACTCTTAACTTTACAAGAGAAGCCGGAGAAGATGTTGGAACATATGCAGTAGCACTTGTAAATGATTACAATACAAACAACTATCAACTTTCAATACCAGAAAACAAATGGTTTGAAATTACAAAGAACGACAAGTCAAAGATCACAGCGAAAGCCGATACACCTACATTTACATTCACATACGATGGATCAATTCCAACAGTTTCAGCACCAGCATATGATGCAGAAAACAAAGTATGGAAAGTAGTAGTAGCAAACAAATCAGAAAGTCAAACAATAATCCTTTCAGATTTTGCAGAAACTGCAGGAAATGGATACGCTCTTACAGACAGTGATTATGCAAACCTTCTTAATGGAATAACATTTGCACTTGAAGATGTTAAGAAGGATGCAGGAAAGTATACGCTTATCTCAAAGGGCTCAAACGACAACTATCCAGCAGGATTCGGATTCGTTGGCGGATCTCCAGTATTGACAATCGATAAAGTCACAATCACAATCGCAGATGGCGAACCTATCTTCACAAAGACTTATAGATCTAGTGACCCAGAACTTTCCGCAGAGTATCCTGGCGTTAACGGAGAAAAAGTTATTGTTAAGTTCACAAGAGAAAATACAACTGCCGAAGACGAAAAGGTTGGAAGACACTCTCTTGCAACTGCAACGACAGATGATAAAAACTACAACATTGTATTAACAACTCCAAACTCATTGTTTAGAATTGATCGTCTTGAAGGATTAAACATCCAAGGACAAATCACAGGCACAGTTAGAATTCGCGAATATAACGGCGTGGCTGCAAACGAAGCAATCGAAGTTGTTGACAACAAAGACGGAACATTCACTCTTAACTTGACAGACGGCACAGAAACATTCTCATTCCAACTTAAGGATCTTACTGAAGTTGGTGGTGGACTTGCAGATAGAGCCGCTCCATATCTTGCAGGAATGCTTGATGGCTTTACATTCTCAATCAAAAACACATCAGCAAACAAAGGAAGCTATTCAATCTCAGTTGAAGGATCAACTGACACTTATGGCAAATTTGTTCTTGCTGGCGACGTAAAAGTTTTAGAAATCAAATCTGCCGAAGTTACTCTCGAAGAGAGCAAGACAAGATTTAGTAAAGTTTATGGCGACGAAGATGTCGAACTTAAACTTGAACTCACTCACTCTGATTACGAAAAGATTGTAGACGGTGAAACAATCACAGTCACATTCTCAAGAGAAAGTGGCGAAAGCGTTGGAACATATGCACTTAAAAATGCAGTGACAACCAATGAAAACTACACATTCATTCTTGATAAAAACAACGACTGGTTTACAATCACTAAGAGAGAAGGACTTGCTTTAAGAGCAACACTTGCTGGCGAAAAGATTGAAAGAACTTACAACGGTCTCACTCCAACAATCGAATTCAACACAAACGGAACAATCACAGTTAGAGATTCTGAAATGATTTGGGGAACATTTACTCTTACAAATCTCACAGAATATGCTGCTGCAACCGAAAATGGTGCAGAATTCGTAAGAGAAATCACTCTTGGAGCAAACACATTCAAAGGATTGACATTCAAGATTGATTCAGTTTCTAAGAACGTTGGCGTATACACAATCGTAGTTGACGGAACTTGGGAACACAACACATATACAACATTTGAATTTGTAGCTGATACAAATAAAGATGTAATTTCAATCACTCCATATCAAATCGTTCTTGCAAAAGACGAAGAAGCTTTCACAAAGACATATGGCGACGTTGTTGAAACTATCACAAATGTTGTAAACGGAGTAGGTGACGAAAAGATTACTGTTACATACACAAGAGAAGCTGGCGAAGATGTTGGAACATACAAAATTGAAACAGCAGAAATTGCCGATGCAACAGATAGAAACAACTATACACTTACACTTGCTGAAAACAACGACTGGTATACAATCAAAGCTTATGCTGGATTGACTCTCAGCGCTGCAGCAGATGTAGAAAGCGTAGAATTTGTTTACGCAAACAAAGTTCCACAAATTACTCAAGTAATTGACGGAAATACACTCAAACTTAGAATCACTGTTGGTGATGTAACAAAAGAAATCACTCTTGGATCATTTAAAGAAAACTTTGCAGAACCTAAGGCAGTTGCTGATCTTGAAAATGCACTTAGAAATATTGTATTCTCAATCGCAGGTGCTAAGAAAGACGTATCAGTCGCTGGCTATGCTATCGTTGCTGACTGCACAAACGTAAATTATCCTGGTAGATTTAAGTTTGACGGAGTTGCACCTGTTGTTGTAATCACAAAAGCAGACTTAACTCTCACAAAAGAAAATGCTTCATTTAGCAAGATTTATGGAACAACCGACGCTGAATCATTCCCTGATGGACTCAATAGAACATTCGCTGGACAAAATGGCGAAGTTGTAAGCATCGAGTTTAGCAGAGCAGAAGGCGAAGATGTTGGAACATATAAACTTGAAATAGCATCTGTAAACAGCACAAACTACAACGTAATTCTTCCAGAAGACAACGACTGGTTTGAAATTCTTGTTCAAGACGGACTTGGAATTACAGCCGAAGTTGACGGAGATGTATTTGAATTTGATTATGCTGGACTTAGAGACTTTAATGTTGAAACAGAATTTGATGCAGAAAACAGCGTTTGGTCGCTTGTAATTAAAGAAGGTTCAACAGAAGTTAAGAGATGGAACCTTAAGAACTTCAAAGAAGTTAAGGATGCCGCTTCTAAACCAATCACACCAAAAGCAAATACTCTTGCCGGAATTACATTTAGTATTGATGGCGTTGTTAAAGACAATGGAACATACTCAATCGTTCCAAACGGAACAAACAAGATTTACCCAACAGGCTTTACATTCGCATCAAGTGCTGAACTTATTAAAGTTAACAAGAAAGAATTGACACTTTCAGGCTTTACAAAACAATTTGATCAAACAACAATATTTGATTCAACCGCTGAAAACAACAGCGTGACTATCGAAGGACTTGTTGAAGGCGAAAGCGTTGTAGTTAAAGCACAATTTGCAAATATTGGCGTTGGAGACGCAATCGAAGTTAGAGATATTGAAATTTCTGGTGAATATGTAAGCAATTACTTTATTGCAAACACAACATCAACAGGTTCAATCACTAAATCTGATGTAAAACCAACAATCACTGTTGCTAAGACAGAATTCAAATATGGCGAATTGACGGAAGGTCTTTCACAAATCGTTGCAAATGCAACTCTTGATGATAAATCAGTTGATGCATATGTAACATTCACTGCTTCAATCGACGAAGCAACATATTCAACTGGCAAATACTTGAACCAAGGATCTTATACTCTTAAGATTACTCCTGCAAGTGATTACTACACAGTTGAAGAATTCACTGTTGAAATAACAGTTTCAAAAATCGACATTGTTGTTCGTGTAGACGGCGAAATGACCAAAGTTTACGACAGAACTACAGGTGTTGAACAATCACTTTCACTTGAAACAATCCTTGAAGGTGATGATGTAAGCGTAAGCGGAGCATATGCTTCAGCAATGCCTGCAGACGAAATCGAAGTAACATTTACTCTTGGTGGAGCAGACAACGAAAACTATACTCTTACAAATGCTTCTGCAACAGGAAGAATCGAAAGAGCAATAATCACAGTTACTGCAGAAATTAACACTATTGAATTTGTTGACGGAACTCTCGCAGCAGGAACAACATCATTCGAAATTGGATTCCCATTTGAAAGCGATGCAAAATCAGTTTATGAATCTCTTACAGCTCCAACTAAGACAGGTTATAACTTTGCTGGCTGGAAGCATGGAGAAAACAAAGATGCATTAAGCGAAGAAAACATCAATACTGTATTTGATGCTGCGCTTGAAGCAAAAGCATTGACAATCTATGCAGATTGGACAATCAAAACTTATACAGTTACTGTTTCGATTGACAACGAACAAGGATCATATGTAGCAGTTCCAGAAGGAATTAAGAACGGCAACGTTCACACATACAACTACTATGATACAATCACAATCAATTCGACAGCTAACACTGGTTATGTTGCTCTTAACAGCACACAATCAATCGTTAACATCACAGAAGATATGAATATTTCAGTAGACTTTAGATCTGCTCAAATCACAATCAATGTGACAGTTGACAACACTGTTCTTTATCCAACAGGTGCGGCAGTTTCATTTGATTCAAACTGGACAGCATCAAGCGACGGCGTTTCTGCTAAGAGAGAAATCGCATTCACTTCACTTGCTGACATTTTGGCAAAAGACTTCTTGCCAGCTATCACTGTAAAGGGATACTCACTCACTGCTTGGATTAGTGGAGAACAAAACATTGCTGTTGACTCTTCAATGGCTCTTAAAGATGTAATCCTTGCACTTAATGGATCATTCACAAACGATATTACACTTGAATTTACAACTACATTTGTTGCAAACCAATACACAATCTCATTCAACGCAGACAACGGTGAAGAAAACCCTGAAGACATTATTGTAACTTACGGTCAAGCAGTTGGAACTCTTCCAGAAGTCGCAAAAGCCGGATATGATTTTGACGGATGGATGCTTGATTCAACAGTCTATGACGAAACTACAATATTTGAATTAGACGAAAACATCACTCTTACTGCTGCTTGGACAGCTGGTGTATACAAATTGACAGTAAACGTAGAACACGCAAGTGTTGAAATCAGAGACCACTCAAACATCGCAGTTGTTCCAACTGAAAACGAATACAAACTCGGACACGAAGAAGTATACACAATTACAGTTACTGCTGATGCTGGATACAAAGTAACTGAAATGGCTCAAGTTGGAAGCACATTTACATTCAATTACAACCTCAATGGTGACAATGCAGAAGGACAAATTTCACTTATCGTCGCTGCTGGCTCAATCAACATTACAACTGAAGCGAAAGAAAACGATTTCGAAATCACAGTTGAACACGCTACAGTTACAGTAACAGTTGACGGAGATAAAGTAATCGACAGCGTGACCCCTGAATACGCTGAAGTTGACGACGATTTAGTAGTTGTTCCAATCACATTCAAAGCAAAAACCGCTCAAACAGTTGTAATCACAATCGTTCCTGATGCTGGTTATGATGTTGTACTTAAGAATGTTTATGGAAACGCTGACGTAATGCCTAGTGGCAATGATTACACTATTACAGGATTTACTTCAAATGTAAAATTTGCATTTGAAAGCACCGCTCAACAACACACTGTAACATTCAACTTTGGAGCAGGAATTGTTGGAATTGGAAGACACCAAGGTGCACAAAAACAATCAGAAACAACATACATCGTTACAACCGATATTCCATTCAGTTTCGAATTGATATTCGATTATGGATATGAATACGATCACCTTGTTACAACCCCTGAAATGATTGTTGATGATCAATTTGATTTCATTATGATTGAAGGATTTACACAAGACTTCACAATCGATGTTGTAGCAAAGAAAGTTCAATTCAACATGAACGCTTTCTTGTTCGCTCTTGACCAAGAAGGAAATGTTAAACCTACATCGTCATTCCATGTTGACGTGCCTGAAAAGGCTGAATATCAATCTCGCGTTGAATTCAGAGCGTCAAAAGATGATGCAATCAAGGGATACAAATTCATTGGTTGGTTTGAAGGCGAATTAGTCGAATATGATGGAAAAGTTGTTTATGACTTAAACAAACGCGTAAGCGAAGACTTAACTTACGAATGCGAAGTTAACTCAGACATTACTTTGACTGCTGTATTCCAATATGCAGAGTTTGAAGTTAAAGCATATGTCAGCGGTGAAGGTCAAATCACTGTTGACGGAAGAGTAGTTGCAGACAGCGCAGACGGAAGCTATATGAGAGAAATGCTCTACTTCGGAACAAGCATCACTCTTAAAGCCGAAGCAAAAGCCGGATATCAATTTGCTTACTGGCAAGTTGGCGAAGCTCAAATCTCAACTGCTGAATACAGTTTGACAGTTTATCAAGAAGTTGAAGTAACAGCTGTATTCGAACCTAAGACATTGACAGTTCCAGTCGACACAGGAGTTTCAATCAACGGAGTTAGATATGGTGGAGACATCATTAAAGAACTCGGTTATGGCTCAATCGAATGGGGAACATACAACTTAGAAACAAGAGAATTTACTAGAGATGCTCGTGACAACGGAACACTTCCATTGCACATTGTTGCTCAAACAGGATCAAGCGTTTATGTAAAAGTTATTTCAAAACCTGGTTTCACTTTTGACAACCTTTACAACAATGCTGGTTCAGTTGCTGCCGTTACTAACCTTGTTACAGAACCTTTCCAAGATGGCGATGATATGGTTTATATCTACGAAATCACTGGATTGAATGCTGAAAACGAAGGAAGATATTCTCTCACGGCGGTTTACATCGCAAACACTTCAAGAATTACTTTGGTTTACAAAGATGCCGACACATTGGCTGACGCAGGTAAGATTGAAGTAGAAGTTGTTCCAGGCGTTGCAGTTTCTGGAAACTCAAGTTCAAACGTTGTTGTTGATGTTGTAACAGGCAAGATATTAAATGTTACCGCTTCAGCAAGATTCGGAACAAGCTTTAAACTTAACAGTGAAGGCGTTCCTGAAATCGAAGCAAATGGACTTTCAATCACTGATCTCACAACAGTTTTAGACTCATCTCCAGCGTTAATCGAAAAAGGATTCGCTGAAAGAATTACATTCAAGGTTGGCGGATTCACTGGACAAGATGCTGAAATAGTTGTGTACGTAAATTCAACTGTTTACTCTGTAAACCTCATTGCATACGATCCACAAAATGACAATAAAGAGATTTACAGAAACACAATCAACAACGTTAAAGTTGGTCAACCACTTGATTTGACTGGCATCACAATGCCAAGCAAAACAGGCTACACCTTTGCAGGATTCTATACTTATCTTGCAGGTGCAGGAAAACAATATATTGACGCAAAAGGAAATGCTGGCGTATGGGCTGAAACAGGATATTCTTGGAACGGAAGCCAATACGTAATCGATTCAAACTACGATGCTGCAAATAGACAATTTACTTTGTTTGCTTCATTCGTAATCAACAAGACAAAACTTGCTATCGATGCAGTTCCAGTTGCTCTTAAGGGCTTAGACCCAACAGTTGCTGCTAGAGTAGTTATTACAAACCTTAACGATGCAAACTCTTGGACAACAGAAGATGATGTTTATATTGCAGAAGTACTTTATGGTGCAACTCTTAACATTAAAGCTCCTGTTTATGAAGGTTACAAGTTCGTAAGCTGGAAGATTGTAAGAACCAACCCTGATGGTGTAGTTACAGTCGACACAGTAACCGAACCTACAATCATAAACCTTGCTCACGACAACTGCCCAGATCTTAAACTTTACGCTACATACTATGCTTTAGTTTCAGTATCAGGCAACGAAGGTGGAAGAGTTTACTATACATACACAGATATAAACGGAATTGAACATACTGTTGAAGAAAAAGAATATATCCCAACAGATACAGATCTTGTTCTTCATGCAGAACCTGAAAATGGTTATGACTTCTTAGGATGGTATAATGCAAATGATGATCTTGTTTCATCAGAAAAAGTATTTATCATCAGAGGAACAGAAGAAGCTCCAATTATGGCTTCAAGCTATAAAGCATTGTTCAAAGGTAAAGATGTAACTCTTAGAATTGGCGATTATGACCAAGCTCACGGAAGAATTATTGATATCGTAATCAACGGAACATCATATGGCTCAGAATCAACAATATTTAATGTTGCTGTCGGTGATGATATTACATTCTATGTTGAACATGATTCAAACTTTGAGATGGTGTTCTCAGGTGCTGAAGTTGTAAACAGAACAACATATCATACTTACAAAGTTAAATATTCAGATCTTGACCCAGAAACATACAGCTTGACATTGACTCCTGTATTCACTCAAAAGAGATGTGAAGTTACAATCAACGTTGCTCTCATTGGTGAAGGAATTAAAGATAACGAACTTCCACTTGCTGGAACAGTTAGATACTTTGATGAGTTCGAAAACAAAGTCGCAGTTACAGGCGGTTCGGTAACTTTCGGTGACAGAGTTGGAAGCGAACTTGTTCTTGAAATTGTTCCTAGCGTAAACTACAAGATTGCCAGCGTGATTTACAACGATCGCGATGTAACAGGCGAGATTTTAGCAGGAAGATTATCTATAACATTGCAATCAATGTCAGCATATAGACCTGTTGACAAGCATGAAATCAATATTGAATTCCAAAGAGATATGTGGACAGATTTGGTAAATGACGATTACACAATAAGAGGTGAAGGCTCAAGCTCTAACCCTTACATAATTTCGTCTAATGAAGATCTTGCGTTTGTTGCTTACATGGTTAACTACCGTAGAAACGGAAATTACACAAATGCAAACTACAAACTCACCGCAAACCTCAGCTTGGCTGGCAAATATTGGGCTCCTATCGGAATCGAAGAAAATCCATTCAACGGAACATTCGACTTTGACGTATTCACAATCGAAGATGTTTCAGTAGTATTCGGATATGTAGGCGACATTGATCCAACCCACGTATTTGGATATCTTGGACCAGATGCAAGATTTACTGAAGCAAACCAAGAACTCGCAATTATTCTTGCAGTTGTCGGCTCGGCCGTTGGACTTGCTGTAATTGCAATTATAATCTTCTTAATACTTCGTAGAAAACGTCGCAAGAAGATGGAAGAGCTTCAAAACAGCTAATCATCAAGCTTAAAGCAATAAAAAAACAAGGTTAGAAATAACCTTGTTTTTTTTGTTGCCTATTAAAAAAATAAATTCAAATTAAAGTGTAGGGGCTTCTTCTTTTTGTGCTGCTTTTTTTGCACAATAAGTTTTATATTTTTCAGTAAAACGTTCTATGCGTGCAGCCCTAAGTTCATTTTCAGTTGCCCTGCAAACCAATTTAACTAATTTACCGGATGGAAGTCTGTAGTACTCTTCTCGATTTCCTGTAGCGAGATTTATTATTGTGTACTCGTAATCACCATCGGCGCGTTTGATGCTTACCGGACCAAGAATTTTATGTTCGCCTTCAGCAAGATATTTTCTTTTTGGCATATTTTTTCCTCCCTTGTGGCTTAAAATTAAATGCTGAGTTCTTTAAGTTCTGCGTCATCGCTGTAGCCGTATGGCAAATCAAGCGTATAAGTTGAAACTTCATGTCTTTTTACTGTAAGCACACATCTTTTGCCTTTTCTGTAGTATTCATAAACTTCATTTCCACTTTTGTCAATGCAAATAAGCTTGCAACGATCAACAATGAATTCTGATGGATAAATTGTTCCGTCTGGTGTAATGTATTGTACTTTTGTCATGTTTTCTCCTTTGTAATTAGTTCTATTTTACCATAAAAATCGACAAAGTCAATAGGTAAAACTATAAATAATATAATTAAAAAATAATTAAAAGTTTTTTAAAATTTTTTTGTAAAATTGTTGACATTTACAATGTTTGTGTGTTAAAATAACCATGCTTACGTCAAAAGAAGTAGGCAAGAACAATGACAATTAAAGATAGAAAGCGAATTAAATAAACCAAAAGTCAATT
>CAVCJG010000007.1:0-43881 GCA_963602685.1 Eggerthellaceae bacterium
ATATTATATAATATAATATATAAATATATATAGGAATTTTTTATTCTGCAAGGAGCGATAAAATGCAAGATTTTTCAAACGAAGAACAAGAACTCTCAAAATCAACCAAATACGATGCCAGCGACATTCAAGTGCTGGAAGGACTTGATCCTGTTAGAAAAAGACCAGGAATGTATATTGGTTCAACCGACGAACACGGATTGCACCATCTTGTGACCGAAGTTGTCGACAACTCGATCGATGAAGCACTTGCTGGCTACTGCACACAAATCGACGTTGTAATCAACGAAGACGGCTCGTGCAGCGTTTCAGATAACGGACGTGGCATTCCAACAGGCATAATTGAAAAAGAAGGCAAAAGCGCAGTTGAAGTTGTTTTGACAAAACTTCATGCCGGCGGAAAGTTTGGTGGCGAAGGCTACAAAATTTCAGGCGGATTGCACGGCGTTGGTGTATCCTGCGTAAACGCACTTTCATCAAAACTTGTTGCAGAAGTTTATCAAAACGGACTTTATTATATAATCGAATTTTCACGCGGCAAAACTGTGAGCCCACTTAAAATTGTTGGCAAAACAGACAAGCGCGGAACAACTATTACATTCTGGCCTGATGACGAAATTTTCGAAACCACAGTGTTTAATTATGACACAATGAAAAACCGATTCAGAGAAATTGCATTCTTAAACAAAGGGCTTGTAATCAGCCTTGAAGATCGAAGAGAAGGCAAACAAAGAAAAGAAGTTTTTGAATTTAAAGGCGGAATCGTAGAATTTGTTGATTTCTTAAACAAAAACAGAGAAACACTTTTGCCAAATCCTGTTTACTTTAACAAGTTTAACAGAAACGAATCTGGAGACATCGAAAACGAAATCGAAGTTTGCTTCCAATTCAATGATGGCTATAACGAAATCATAAACGCCTATGCAAACAACATCAACACCGAAGAGGGCGGAACACATCTTGACGGATTTAAAAACGGCTTGACAAAGGTTATCAACGACTATGCCGTTAAAAATAAAATCATTAAAGAAAACGAAAAACTTTCTGGTGACGACTGCCGTGAAGGCATTACAGCCGTTATCAGCGTAAAACTTAGAAACCCACAATTTGAAGGTCAAACAAAAACCAAACTTGGCAACAGCGAAATGAGGACAATCGTTTACAAAGCTATGGTTGACAATTTTGGCGATTATTTGGAAGAGCACCCAGTTGAAGCGAAAAACCTTATCATGAAAAGCATCAATGCACAACGTGCTCGTGACGCCGCTAGAAACGCTAGGGAACTTACTCGAAGAAAAAGCGTGCTTGAAAACACAACGCTTCCTGGAAAACTTGCCGACTGCACCGAAAGAAACGCCGAACACTGCGAAATTTATTTGGTCGAAGGGGATTCCGCTGGAGGAACAGCAAAACAGGGCAGAGACAGACGTTTTCAAGCGATTTTGCCACTTCGCGGAAAAATCTTAAACGTTGAAAAAGCAAGACTTCACAAAATATTAGAAAATGCCGAAATCAAAAACATGGTCACCGCATTTGGAGCAGGCATTGGAAGTGAGTTTGATGCAAACAAACTTCGCTATCACAAAATTATATCCATGACCGATGCCGATGTCGACGGGGCACACATCAGAATACTTTTGCTTACATTCTTCTTCAGATATATGCGTCCACTTATCGAAAACGGATATGTATATTCAGCGAAACCACCTCTTTACAAAGTGGCTCGCGGAACGAGTGAAAAATACTTCTATTCCGACCAAGAACTTGCTGACGAACTTGACGCAAACGGAAGAAAGGGTGTGACAATCCAAAGATATAAAGGTCTTGGTGAAATGAACGCCGAACAACTTTGGGAAACAACTATGAACCCAGAAAAGAGAACGCTTATTCAAATCACTATGGAAGACGCGATTGAAGCGGACAAGATGTTCAACCAACTGATGGGCGAAGATCCAGAACTTAGACGTCAGTTTATTGAAGAAAACGCAACACTTGTAACAGACCTTGATATTTAATAAAAGGAATTTGAAAAATGAAAGACGAAAAGAAATCGCTTGCCGAACTTCTTGAAAACACAAAAATTGAAAAAGTCGATGCAGTAGGGGAACTTAAACATTCCTTCATTTCTTATGCGATGGCAGTAAACGTTTCGCGTGCTATTCCTGATGTTAGAGACGGATTAAAACCTGTTCACAGAAGAATACTTTATGCGATGGGCGAACTCAACAACTTCTACGACAAGCCATTCAAAAAATGCGCAAGAATTGTCGGTGAAGTTATGGGTAAATATCACCCACACGGTGACAGTTCTGTTTACGATGCTATGGTTAGACTTGCCCAAGACTTTTCTATCCGTTGCCCTTTAATTGACGGACACGGAAACTTTGGATCAGTCGACGGCGATCCACCAGCTGCTATGCGTTACACCGAAGCAAGACTTTCAAAAATCGCTTCACTTATGCTTGAAGACATCGACAAAGACACCGTTCCTTTCTATCCAAACTTTGACGAAACTTTGATGCAACCAACAGTGTTACCTGCAAAATTTCCAAACTTGCTTGTAAACGGCGCTGACGGTATCGCAGTAGGTATGGCTACAAACATTCCACCTCACAACCTTACCGAAGTAATCAACGGCGTGCAAGCGCTTATTGACAATCCTGACATTGACATTGACGAACTTATCAGAATCATTCCTGCACCTGATTTCCCAACTGGCGGAATCATTATGGGCAGAAGCGCAATCAAACACGCATACCGCACAGGACGTGGCGGAATCGTGCTTAGAGGACGCGCCGAAATCGAAGAGACTGCAACCGGCAAACAAAGAATTGTTATCACCGAACTTCCATATCAAGTAAACAAAGCCAAATTTATTATTCAAGTGGCTGATATGGTTAAAAATAAGCGCATCGAAGGCATCAGCGACATTAAAGAAGAATCTGACCGTTCAGGAATGCGTGTCGTAATCGACATTAAAAAAGACGCCAATGCACAAGTTGTGCTTAATATGCTTTACAAGCACACTTTGCTTCAACAAGGCGAAGGCATAATTATCCTTGCTCTTGTTGACGGCGCACCAAAAATTCTCAATCTTAAAGAAGTTTTGGAATGCTATCTCAACCACCAAATCGACGTGCTTACAAGAAAGACGAGATTTGATCTTGGAAAAGCAAAAGAAAGAGAACACATCGTTAAAGGCTTGGTTACAGCCCTTGCCAATATCGACGAAGTGATCGCTATCATCAAAGCATCAGAAGACAAACAAGATGCTATGGAAAAATTGACTGCAAACTTTGAACTTGACGAAATTCAAGCCAATGCAATCTTGGAAATGAAATTGTCACGTTTGACCAGTCTTGAAGTTGAAAAACTTAATGAAGAACTCAAAGATCTTGATTTTAAAATCGCCGATCTCGAAGACATCTTGGCTAAGCCAGAACGTGTTAAAAAGATTATCCGCGACAACTTGGAAGATGTTAAAAACGAATATGGCGAACCACGCCGCACCGAAATCAGCATGGACATGGGCGGAATCGACATTGCAGACCTTATCGAAAAAGAAGATGTTGTGATTTCAATGACACATCTTGGATATATCAAGAGAATGTCAACAAGCGAATATCATGCTCAAAAACGTGGCGGGGTTGGAGTGACCGCTCACAAAACCAAAGACGAAGATTATGTAGAACAAATATTTACAACTTCATCGCATGACGATTTGTTGTTCTTCACAACAAAAGGAAAGGTTTATGTAATCAAAGCATATGAAGTGCCAGAAGCACAACGTGCAGCAAAAGGCAGAAGCGTAGTCAACCTTCTTCCACTTGATGCAGACGAAAAGGTTACAACAATCATTCCAAGAGCCGACGATCAAAAAGGCAATTTGATTATGGCAACACGAAACGGCTTAATCAAAAAGACAGACCTTACTGAATTTGAACGCATCAACAAAAATGGTAAAATTGCTATCTCGCTTGTTGACAACGACGTGCTTATCGGAGCAGAAATGAGTGACGGTAACGGCCAAATTTTGATTGCTTCAAAAGACGGCAAATGCATTCGCTTCTCTGAAAACGATGTAAGAAAGACCGGCCGTGGATCACAAGGTGTTAAATCAATGGATCTTAAAGAAGATGACGAAATCATTGACATGACACTTGTTAAAGAAGGCTCACAAATCATAACCATCACTGAAAATGGCTATGGAAAACGTTCGCCTGAAAGCGACTATCGTTTGCAAGGCCGTGGCGGAATGGGAGTTAAAGCCGGAGTGCTTAACGACAAAACAGGCCGCTTAGTAGCCCTTAAACAAACAAACGGCGACGAAGACATCTTGATGATTGCCGACAACGGAGTAGTCATCAGAACACCTGTAGATTCAATCAGCCAATTCTCACGCATGAGCCAGGGCGTAAGAGTCATGAAACTTCGCGAAGGAGCAAAACTTGTTAGTGTTGCACTTTCAGCAAAAGAAGAAGAAACAGAAGCCGATGAAACAGAAGCGGCTGTTGAAGATGAAAACGAAGAGTAATCGTTTGACACACTACGCACAAATAGTTTAAAATTATAAAAAGAAGGGGAAATAAAAATTCTGACGCTGTCTCCTTCTTTTTTTATGTTTTATTAAATTGATATTTAAATGCTTGCTAAACAACCAAAATAAAAAACGAAGTGCATTTACTTCATTTTCTTTGGTTGTTCATGGTGCCGTTTGAACCTTAGATGACCGCTCGTTCGCGTTGCTCACTAAGTGGTCATTGGTTCAATTAAAATATTTAGAAAAATAAAAAACGAAGTGCATTTACTTCGTTTTTCTCTGGTTGCGGGAGTTGGATTTGAACCAACGACCTTCGGGTTAGACTTCGCTTACGCTTCGTGGCGTTCGCGCAAATGCGCTCGGCAAGTGAGCTTCCGACTGCGTCGGGCTGCAAACAAAAGTTTGCGCTTTGTTTGACAACAAAGCATAACCCTTGGTGTTGGTTTTCATTGTTCTTATAAAAATAAAAAACGAAGTGCATTGACTTCGTTTTTCTTTGGTTGCGGGAGTTGGATTTGAACCAACGACCTTCGGGTTAGACTTCGCTTACGCTTCGTGGCGTTCGCGCAAATGCGCTCGGCAAGTGAGCTTCCGACTGCGTCGGGCTGCAAACAAAAGTTTGCGCTTTGTTTGACAACAAAGCATAACCCTTGGTGTTGGTTTTCATTGTTCTTATAAAAATAAAAAACGAAGTGCATTGACTTCGTTTTTCTTTGGTTGCGGGAGTTGGATTTGAACCAACGACCTTCGGGTTATGAGCCCGACGAGCTTCCGAGCTGCTCTATCCCGCGATATGTTTATATTATATGCTCGCTTGTCCCGTTTGTCAACAGAAATTTAAAAATAAATCAAAAAAAGCCTTATTTTAAGGCTATTTTTCGTTAAATTACTTCTTTTATTGTTGCAAGCTTCTTCTTTATCCTCGAAAGCGCATTGTCTATGCTCTTTTTTGTTTGCTTCGTTTTGCTTGCGATTTGTTGATAACTAAGTCCCGAAAGATAATATTTAAGCACGTCATATTCAAGAGGTGAAAGCAGTTTTTTAAGCTCTTCAAATATCGCTTGACTGGTTTGTCTATGTATCAATATGCTGTCAGGGGATTCGCCATCAGCAATTAGATAGACGCCGGTGTCGTCGCTGTCTTCATCCATGATTGGAACGGCGGATGAGAGTGCTTTATTCTTTTTTGCAGATGCGTTTCGGACTGCCGATTGTATTTGCCTGCGTATGCAAAGCGATGCGAAAGTTGAAAAGGTTGCAGCTTTGTCCGCCGAATAATTTTTGATTGCTTTATATAGGCCGATCATGCCTTCTTGAACTAAATCTTCAATATCGCCGCCGATTAAAAAGTAACCTCGAGAACATTTGTTGATCAGGCTGCGATACTTATTAAAAAGTTCAAGTTCTGCGTCGCTGTTGCCTTGTTGGGCAAGCAAAGCAAGTTGTTCGTCGGTCATTAGTTTTCCCTTTGTCTTAAAATTTCAAAAATCACAATTCCACAGGCCACGCTTGCATTCAGCGAGTTTACTTTGCCTTTTAATGGAAGAGTGAGAACGCCGTCGCAACGTTCTTTAATTGATTTTTTAACGCCGTCGCCTTCAGAGCCGATTATTACGGCAATAGGCATATTTAATTTTTTGGAGTAAATATCTTCGCCGCCGGTTTCCGCTGCAAACACCCAAACGCCCATATCTTTCAAAGCGTCGATTGCTTCTTTAAGGTTTACAACCTGCGTGATTTTCATGTTTGAAATTGCACCTGTGCTTGTGCGAACGACAGTGTCATTTACTTGGCACGCACGATTTTTAGGAATTATGATTCCGTCAACGCCAGCGCATTCGCAAGAGCGGATAATTGCGCCGAAATTATGTGGATCTTCGATTCCGTCAAGCAGCACAAAAAATGGGTTTTCGCCGGCGCTTGCAAGCAGTTTTTCAAGTGGAGTATATTCAAACTCAACAGCATCGGCGATATAGCCTTGGTGATGTGAAGTTGTGCTTTTGCGATCGAGCGCTTGTTTTGGGACAAAGTCGACGCGCACTTTATTTTTTCTTGCCAAAGCTACGATGTCGTCTTTTCTTTTTGAATAGTTGACGTCAATCATGATTTTGTTTATTGTCAGCCCGCTGTTTAATGCTTGCCAAACTTGATTTTTTCCTTCTATTTGCATATTTTTTCCTTTTATTTAACCGAAAGATGCAAAATTTCTTGCAATCTTTCTTCTTTTCCGCTGAGTCTTAAATAAGCGATCAGCGCTTCAAAAGCGGTGGCAAATTTATAATCTTTCACTTCGGCGTTTTTTGCCGTGTGTTTTGCTTTTGCATTGCGTGCTCGTCTTACGATTTCTGCTTCGTCGTCCGTCAAAGTCAAGTTTGCTAAAACTTCGCTTTGATGAGTTGCGCTGCAATAGTGTGAGCAAATGCGGTGAATTTCGTTCATGGGTTTGTTAAAGTTTTCAAGCACGTATTCGCGCACAAACAGTGTGTGTATTGCGTCGCCTAAAAATGCGAGTTCAAGGGGAGAATATTCTTTCATGCGCCCTCACACGTTAAATCTGAAAAGAACAACGTCGCCGTCTTGCATAACATATTCTTTGCCTTCCATGCGAACTTTGCCTTTTTCTTTCGCCTTCAAAAATGAGCCAGCTTCGACAAGGTCGTCGTATGAAACGATTTCCGCTTTAATAAATCCTTTTTCAAAATCGGTGTGGATTTTTCCGGCAGCTTGTGGCGCTTTTGTGCCTTTTTTGATTGTCCAAGCGCGAACTTCTTTTTCGCCGGCTGTAAGATAACTCATAAGTCCAAGCAAGTCATAACTTGCCTTTACAAGTTTTTCAAGTCCGCTTTCCTTAATGCCAAGTTCGGCTTTAAAGTCGTCGCGTTCTTCTTTTGGAAGAGAGATAAGTTCTTCTTCGATTCGAGCGCAAAGGCTTATTACGCCGGAATGCTCGGCATGAGCATACTCAGCAACGGCTCTTGACATATCGTTTTCGCCGCTTTCGATGTCGTCTTCAGAAATGTTTGCAACATAAATTACAGGTTTAGCGGTGAGCAGTGAAAAACTTTTCAAAATTTCTTTTTCGTCGTCTGTCAACGTCATTGTGCGGACAGGCTTTTCTGCTTCAAGCCACGATTTAACTTTTTCAAGAAGAGCAACGCTTTCAATCAAACTTTTATCGCCAGTGCGGATAAGTTTTGAATCTTTTTCATATTTTTTTGTCACTTGTTCAAGGTCGGCAAGGACAAGTTCTAAATTGATTATTTCGATGTCGCGAATAGGGTCAACGCTGCCGCTTACGTGAATGATTTTGTCGTTTACAAAGCAACGAACAACGTGCACGATAGCATCGACTTCACGAATGTGACTTAAAAATTTATTTCCAAGGCCTTCGCCGTGGCTTGCGCCGGCAACGAGCCCTGCAATATCCATAAATTCAATGCTTGCAGGTGTAACTTTTTGAGTGTTATACATTTTTGCAAGCACGTCTAAACGATGGTCTGGAACATCAACCACACCAACGTTTGGTTCTATAGTGCAAAAAGGGTAGTTGGCACTTTCCGCGCCCGCTTCCGTAATTGCGTTAAATAGTGTGCTTTTGCCGACATTTGGAAGGCCAACTACGCCAATTTTCATTTTTAATTTCTCCTAATTAAGTTGTGATTTTTTATGAGTGAGCAAGTGGATCTGGCTCGTCGTGAGACACTGGAGCGACCGGTGTCGCTCCATCGTGAGCAACAGGTGTAGTTTCTGCAGTAGGCGCTACAGGAGTTGTCCCATCTGGGGTAGGTGTAACAGGAGCGGTACTATCCGCGGTTGTTGTTACAGGTGTAGGGGTAACAGGTGTAGTAATGCCTGTGGTTGGTGCTACTGGAGTAGGTGTTACTGGAGTAGGCGTTACAGGTGTGGTGCTCGCTGTTGAAGTATCAGCTGATGTAGGCGCTGTAGGCGTTGTAGGTGTTGTAGGGGTTGTAGGTGCTGCAGGTGCTGTTGAAGCGCGAAGCTCTTCGACAAAACGATCAGGGTTTGCTAATTTAGTTCTATCAATAACAACGTCTGTTTTATCTCTGCGTTTTTGAATAGTTTTTTGAAGTGACTTAAGAGCTTTAGAATCACTTTCAAGGATTTTTTGATTGTAGCTGTTTCCGGTTTCTCTTTCGAAAGCCGCAAATGTATCTGTCCATTCTTTTAATTTTTCTTCGCTTGCTCCCGCTTCTTCTAAAGCGTCATAAGCCTTTTGGAATTTTTCATATCTTTCGATATAATCTTTTAACCATTTTTCAGATTTCGAAGTTGAACTTTTCTCGTCATAAAGTTGCGCTAAGTCTTTTCTTGCTTCTTGATATTCAGGCTTTACGTTTTTCTTATGGCTGGCTGCGTCAACAATATCTGAACCAAGGATTGTGCGTGATGCTGAACGGCCTTCGGTTGCGTTTTTAGCTTCTGCAGCAATTTCTTCTGCAGCGTCAGTGATGAAAGCAGTTTCGTCTGAAGAAAGATTTGAAAGGAATTTCTTTGTATCTTTTTCTCTGTTGTTTACCATAGCATTTCTTGTGATAGCGTATTGGTTGTCGCAAATAAATGCTTTTTCCGCTTCTGTTTTAGCCGCAGCTTTTGCAGCTTCAACTCTTTCTTTGTGTTCTTTTATTTCGTCTTCTGTTGCAGGTGTTTCGGCATGAGCGGCATTGAATGCAGCTTCAAGTTCTCTTTCTTTATTGTGAGCAGCTCGATTGCCTTTTTGTTCTTTCAAAAGTTCGATTGTTTTAAAATCGCATTTTGCAAGAGCCATAAAGTTTTTGTCTTCGAGTTTTTGAATTTTGTCTTGAAGTTTCTTTTTTGCTTCTGGAGTTGCGGTTGGATCGCTTTCAAGTGCAGCGAGTTCAGATTTCATTCTTTCGATTGATGCTTCTCTTTCTAAGCATTTTTCAGCGGTTTTAGAACGTTTTTCGCTGCGTGCTTTTTGTGAGTCGATCATGCTGTTTAATGTGAATTCATAGTTGCCTTCAAAGAGTGCTGATCCAAAATACATTCCGCCGCCGGCTGCTAAAACGCCAAGCGCTGCAGGAAGAAGAACTGCGGTTGCTGCAGGAAGGAGAACGGCTCCGACAAACAGGAACAAAGCAACGATTGATGTCATTTGTCCTAAGCTTTTAACAAATTTGCCAACATCTTCCAAATTCTTTTTGACTGTCTTAGTTGTTGAAGGTGCTTCTGGTTTGTCTGCGCTCTTTGCTGAATCACCACCTGCAGGTGCTGTTCCTTCGCGTTCTGAAGTTTCTTCGCCTTCGGTTGGCTCTTCATGCTCAGTTGTATCTTCATGTTCGGCGGTGTCTTCATGTTCGGCCGTTTCGTCTGTATGTTCTTCGGTTGGGTGGTCTGTAGTTGTTGAATCCGAAGTTGTTGTGTCGGATGTCGATGTGTCAGTTGAACCATCTGATGTTGATGTGCCTGCGGCAGCGTCATCTGACGCTACTGGTGCAACAGGTGGTGTTACGCCTGCGGCTTCTGCGGCTACGGCTTCTGAAACGATGCCCGCTGTGCTGGCAGATGCTTCTGCTGAATGAGTTGCAACTGATGAAGCGGCTGGAGTTTCACTCAAAAGTGTTGCAGTGCTTCTTATTGCAGTGTTGATAGGGGCAACTGAAACTTTGTCATCTTTGCGTATATCTAAGCCTTTGTATGAGTATGTTCCAGATCCTTTATCCGTTAAAGTTTCTGAGTTTTTATAACCAGCAGGTGCTGCAAATCTTAAGAATGAATTTAAAACTGCTGCTTGTTTATCCTTTTTAAATCCAAGTCCAGCTGCGTCAGCTGTGAGTTTTAAAGGCAATTCAACATTTGAGTTTGTTGTGCGGTCGAGATTGAAATCAATCCCCATATCGGTTACGTCTGGATTGCCGGTTGCATCTTCGCCATAAGTTAAAACCATTTTCTTAACTTTTCTGAATGAGCCACGGTCGAGAAGGTAGTTGTCTTCTGGTGATTTAACATATATAAAGTTGTTTTTCTGAATGTCTTTTGAGCCTACATTATAGCCCTCAACGTCGTAAGCCATGAAGAATTCAAAATCTCCATATGTTACTGTTCCTGATTTTGCAGTAGCCGAAACTTTGGCTGTTTGTCCAAGAGCGGCAATAAATTCAGGAGTTAAGTCGTCAAGTTTTGAAACAGGCATTATCATGCCGTCTTTTTCAGTCTTGATTTTGACTTTATCCAAATTTTTGTCGAATGCCATTTTCAACATATTTTGTGCAATGGTTGTGTTGAATGTTTTTGTAGGATCAGCAGGAACGATTCTTTCGCTGATTACTCCGCTGGAAGATGAGATGGCAAATTCTCTTGCTTGCATATCTATTGTGATTGTGCCTGATCCTTCTTTAACGTGAAGTTTAATGCCTTTGTTTTCTTTTGATTCAATAAGGTCAATCGATTCAGCGTTAAACGCAATCTTTACGTTGGCAGGGTTTGTTTTGTCAACTTTGATGTCAGGGTTTGTCGCTGCGATTGTTTCAAAATTCGCCACTGTATCTGATGAAAGGCTGTTGGCGTCCAAAACTACGCTTCTGTTGCCCGTAGTTGCATCAAAATTGCATTCGATAATAGGTGTGGCGGATTTTTCGCCGAATTTAAACATTCCAACAGGATCGTTTGTCACTATTGAATTGGTTTGAATCAATTTGTTTCCACTCATGTCTTCATAGACACTTTCAAATGGAATCACTGACGTTGGCGCGCCAGAGATAACGGTTGTTTTGCTTTTTCTTGTTGCCATAGTTTTGCCCTCCTGAGCCTTTTTAAAGAATCGTCTGAAATTTACAGGCTTTTCTTGTTTATATAATCATAGCACACTTTCGCGCGCATGTCAATTCTGACTAGTATAAAATTATTATATATATTTACATATTTCGCCCAGTTTAACGGCAAGTTTACTTGACTAAATTTGCAAATTAAGTAAACTAATTAAATAGGAGAAACTTAAAATGGGGCTTTTTGGAAGCGAAAATAAATCACAAGTTAAAAAATTAAAGAAGATTGCAGACAAGGTTATCGCTCTTGAAGACAAGTATACCGCAATGAGCGATGAAGAACTTAAAAACCAAACTGCTATTTTAAAATCACGTCTTGCTGACGGCGAAACGTTGGATGATATTTTGCCGGACGCATATGCAGTTGTTAGAGAAGGCGCTTGGCGTGTTCTTAACATGAAGCACTTTTACGTTCAAATTTTGGGCGGAATTGCATTGCACCAAGGCAGAATTGCAGAAATGGCGACAGGTGAAGGAAAGACTTTGGTTGCAACCTTGCCAGCATATTTGAATGCGCTTGCTGGAAACGGAGTGCACGTTGTCACTGTCAACGAATACTTGGCAAAACGTGACGCTGAATGGATGGGAAAAGTTTATAAATTTTTAGGACTCAGTGTTGGCGTTATTGTTTCAAACATGCCTGAAAAATTAAAGAAAAAAGCATACAATGCCGACATAACTTACTGCACAAACAACGAACTTGGATTCGACTATCTTCGTGACAATATGGCTGTTTCAAAAGAACAGCGTATGCAACGCGGACACGCATTTGCAATCGTGGACGAAGTCGACTCAATTTTGATTGACGAAGCAAGAACACCACTCATCATTTCTGGTCGTGGTGGCAAAAGCGGCGACGACTATGTTGCTGCTCAAAAGTTTGCAAAAACATTAAAGAAAGATGTCGATGTTGAAATTGACATTAAAACAAAAGAAATCAACCTTACTGAAAGCGGAATTGCAAAGGCTGAAAGATTCTTTCATATTGCAAACCTTTCAGACCTTGAAAACCTTGAACTTAACCATTATATCAACAACGCATTAAAAGCAAACTTCATCATGCTTAAAGACGACAACTATATCGTCACAAAAGACGGCGAAGTTATGATTGTCGACGAATTTACTGGACGTTTAATGCCTGGAAGAAGATTTAGTGACGGTTTGCACCAAGCAATCGAAGCAAAAGAAAATGTTGAAATCAAAGACGAAAACAAAACTCTCGCAACAATCACTTTCCAAAATTATTTCCGTCTTTACAAAAAACTTTCGGGAATGACCGGAACGGCAAAAACCGAAGAAGCTGAATTTAGAACAATTTACAGTCTTGACGTTGTTACAATTCCACCAAACCTTCCAAACAAAAGAAAGGACGAAGCGGACATTGTTTACACAACTTACAACGGAAAGATTGCTGCTATTGTTGAAGAAATCAAACGTTGCAAAGAAGTTGGACAACCTGTGCTTGTCGGAACTATCACTATTGAAAAATCGGAAGAAATTTCAAAAGCATTAAAGAAAGAAAAAATCGCACACGTAGTCTTAAACGCTAAAAATCACGAACAAGAAAGTGCAATCGTTGCGCAAGCGGGACGTAAAGGCGCAGTTACAATCGCAACAAACATGGCTGGCCGTGGAACGGACATTTTGCTTGGCGGAAATGCTGAGTTTATGGCTAAAAAGAAAATGCAAGACGAAAAATACACTGACGAACAGATTTCATATGCGACTGCGTTCAACCATGTTGACGATGAAGAATTAAACAAAGCGCGCGAAAGATTTAACGCACTTTATAAAGAATTTAAAGTTGAAACTGACAAAGAAAAAGAAGAAGTTGTTGCTCTCGGCGGCCTTCATATTATCGGAACAGAAAGACATGAATCACGTCGTATCGACAACCAGTTGCGTGGTCGTGCCGCTCGTCAAGGCGACCCAGGTTCAAGCGTGTTCTTCCTTTCACTCGAAGACGACCTTTTAAAACGATTTGGTGGTGAAAGATTGCAAAGAATCGCTTTTATGTTTAAAATCGATGAAAAAACACCAATTCAACTTAAAATTTTGACAAGACAAATTTCAAATGCTCAAAAGAAAATCGAAATCCAAAACTTCTCGATGAGAAAGAACGTCCTTCAATTCGACGATGTCATGAACGCTCAAAGAACAATCATTTATGACGAAAGAAATCGCGTGCTTGATGGGCTTCCTGTGCGTGACCAAATTTTAAATATGTTCCCAGACATTATTTCAAAAATTGTCTACAAAAACCTTGACGAAGAACGACCTTATTATGAATGGGATTTATCGTCAATCAATGCCGATCTTGAAAAGGGCTGGTTTGAACCAGGCAGCAACATTGTCAACGAAAAATTTGTAGAAGATTGCGACATTAACGAAGTTGTCGACAAACTTTTAGACTTAATCAAAGCCAGATACAACGCTCACATTAAAGAGGCGGAGGAAATCAAAGTTGATTTTGCCGATGTTGAAAGATTTGTGCTTTTAAGAGTTGTTGATATGAATTGGATGAATCATATCGACGATATGCAAATTTTGAAAAGCGAAATCATTTCTCAAGCGTTCGGAAATCAAGACCCAGTGCTTGCTTACAAACGTGAAGGTTATGACCTTTTTGAAAAGATGATTGAGAAGATTAAAGAAACAACTTGCCAATTCTTGCTTGCAAGCCATCTTGAAAAGGAAGAAGCGCCAAAGCCTCCAATGCAAAGACCAACCTTTACACCTATTGCAAGAAAAGAGCCACAACCTGCACAAGAACAGAAAAAAGAAAGCAAACCTTTTGTTCAAAAAACAGTTGTCAACGACACTCCAAAAGTTGGACGAAATGACCCATGCCCATGCGGCAGCGGCAAGAAATACAAAAACTGCTGCGGAAGAGATAACACCTAAAAGTGGTCTTTTCTTGAAAAGTCAAATTGATAAAATTTAAAATAATTAAATAAAAAATAAGGCGAATTTATTAAAAATTTGCCTTTTTTGTGCCTTTTTTAGGTTATTTTTTATTTATTTTGTTATTTTTTATTAAATTTTTCTTTATATTTTTTGTTCAATTTTACGTTTGGCTTTTAAAAAATATTAAGTCAAAAAGATTAAAAAATGACTTGCTATCTTTATTTATTTATGTTATACTATGCCAGTCGATAAAAAACTCTTTGCTTAAAGCGTGTGACTTTAAGCCAAATTTGTCCAAAAGGAGGAAATCAATATGCCAAGATATGAACTTCTTTATATCATTGCTCCAGACGTTGCTGAAGACAAAAGAGAAGAAATCATTGAAAAATTCCGTGCTTATGTTGAAGCAAAAGGCGGCAAGATGGAAGGCATTGAAAAGTGGGGAATGAAAAAACTCGCTTATCAAATCAACTTCAAATCTGAAGGCTTTTATGTTCTCATGAAAATGGGATTACCTGCCGGCGAAGTTGATGCTATGAGCAAACTCATGAACATCACCGAAGGCATCATGCGTCATCAATTTGTTAGAATTTAATTTTTATAACATCAGGAGAAAAACATGAATAAAGTTATTTTAATCGGAAATCTTTCAAGAGACCCAGAACTTACAACCACTAACGGTGGAGTTTCTGTTTGCAGATTTACAATCGCTGTTCAAAGAAGATTTCAAAATGCCGAAGGCGAAAGAGATGCCGACTTCATCAACATTGTTGTTTGGCGTGCTCAGGCTGAAAACTGCCATAAATATTTAAAGAAAGGTTCAAAATGTGCCGTTGACGGAAGACTTCAAACATCTTCTTACGAAGCACAAGACGGAACTAGAAGATATGTAACAGAAGTTGTTGCAGATAACGTTGAATTTGTTGGGGCGAGAAGAGACGATGAAGACTCAGCCACAGTAACTAGAAGTGAAAGACCTTCTTCAAAACCAGTTGCTGAACTTGAGCCAATTGATGATGACTCGCTTCCATTCTAAAAGGAGAATAATATGAGCGAAGTTAAAACTGAAGAAAGACCAGTTAAAAAATTCCGCAAACCATCAAAGAAGAAAGTTTGTGCTTTCTGCGTTGCTGGCGAAAAGGAAATTGATTACAAAGACGTTGCTAAACTTAAAAAATTTATTACCGAAAAAGGAAAGATTTTGCCTAGAAGACAAACAGGTGTTTGCTCTCATCACCAAAGAAAACTTGCACTTGCTATCAAACGTGCAAGAAATATGGCACTTCTTCCATTTGTTGGGGACTAAGGAGGAATCATGAAAGAAAACATTCATCCAAATTATCATGAAGTTACTGTTGTTTGCGCATGTGGAAACACATTCAAAACACGCTCAACAGTTAAAGGTGATACACTCAGCGTCGACATTTGCAATCAATGCCACCCATTCTTTACAGGAAAGAAGAAAATTGTGGACGCAAGCGGAACAGTTGAAAAATTCAAGAAAAAATATAATCTTGACTAATTTAAAAACTCCAAATTGGAGTTTTTTTATTGACAAAAATAATATGTGTGTTAAAATTAAAGTATGGAAAGAGCAAAGAAAAGAAGACATTTCATGAGCGCGAAGACTCGTGAAAAAATTAGCAAATCAATTTTAAAGAATCAGCATACTAGTTATGCTGTTTATCAGCCGCCGAGAAGTTTTGATCAAGTTGTCGAGCGCCTGCAAGAATATATCGAACAGTTTGGGAATGCAGATGTTCCAACTCGATATGTTTGTAGCGATGGATTTAAATTGGGACAATCAATTTATGCCTATAAAGGCAAAATGCGCGAATATGAAGACAACGAGGCAAAACGCATAAAGCCTGAAAAATACGAACTGCTTAAAAGCATGGGAGTTTCGACAGCACGCAACGACCCTTATGGACCTGCGATTGAAAAGTGGCAAGAGTTTTATGCAGAAAATGGACATTTTTATGTCCCTGAAAATTATTTCTGTCCTGGAGTTGATCTTTACAACAGAGTTAAACGAATCATGAAGATGCGTTGTGAAGGAAGATTGGCAAGCGACTATTCAAAAGTTCTTGACGAAATGGGCGTTCCTAAAACTTGGCTGGAAATTAAACGCCAATATCAAGCAATCGTTAAACAGGCAAAAGAAGAAGAGCAATATCAAGAAACGTTGGCTGCCATTTTGGATAAACACGTAGATGATGTCAATTTAGATTAACTGATAAGATTAAAATTTTCATATTTTGTTAAAAATCAAAGTATGAAAATTTTTTTATTTCCATGTTCGATTGGAGTTCGTGCACAAAATGGGAATCGTGCGGCGCTTGCTGTCGTTGATGAAAGGGGAACAAAACGAATCCGCTCGGGCAGAACTAAAATAAAAGTTGTGGCACAAAAAATTCCAATAATTAGAGGAATTTGTTACTTTTTTGCTGCAATTTTTGCTCTTTTTTGCGCATTTTGGGATTCTTGCAAACTTTCTGAGCAACCGCTTAATGGAGTGAGCGACAAAGTATCAAATAAATTGAATGTAAAACGCGAAAGCGTTGTAATCACAATTTTGCTTGTTGCGAGTTTAGGGATTTCGCTGTTTTTGCTTGGCTATGTTCCGTCAAAAATTTCTTTCGCGCTTATTGGGATGAGCATGGATTTTGGGCTTCGAAATTTTTTAATTGCGCTTGGGAAAATCGCGATTATATTTTTGATTTTGCTGATTTTAAGATTCTTGCCCATGATGCAAGACCTTTACAAATTTAACGGCGCGTGCAATCAAGTGCAAAGAAGGGGCGGGGGCAGCACTTCTAAAACAAAATTCGACCACCATGGAACGTTTAATGCGCTGAATATAATAATATTTACTTTTATTTTAAGCATTTTTGTGATAACATGTGTTGGAGCAAGAATTGCATGGCATTGGAACTTGCTGATAAATGTTGGATTGTTTTTCGCCTGCGTGGCTGTGGCTTATGAAATTTGTTATTATTTTGACAAATGGAAAGTCACGCGTGCAATAGGAATCATAACCGATTGTTTTGTTTCGGCTAAACCCAGCATTACGCATGACGAAGTCGCGCGCGTTGCGTGGACGGAAGTCAAAATGTTTTCAAAAGAGGACGACGTGAAAGACAAAGAAATCTCGCTTTCAAGTTTGCTTGTTGAGATGCAAACCATTTTGGAAAGAGCGGGAAAATACGAAAAAAGCGATGTTGAATGGATTATTGCCACCGTTTTAGGAGTTTCAAGACCAGAAGTCAAACTCGTAAAAGGTTTTTCGCCAAAACAATATCGCGACATTATCAAAGCGACAAATGCACGCGCAGCGGGCAAACCTCTTTCGTCTATTTTTGGATTTGTTGAATTTTACGGATTGAGATTTGACGTCAGCAAAAAGGTGCTCTCGCCACGAATGGAAACCGAAATATTGGTTGAGCAAGTGGCAAAGGCGGCTCAAAATGACAAAGTAAGCATACTTGACATCGGCACGGGCAGCGGAGCGATTGCTGTCACTCTTGCAAAAATCACAAATGCTTCGGTCACAGCGGTGGATATTTCTAAGCAGGCGCTGGCGGTGGCAAAGAGCAACGCAGAAAAAAATGGAGTTAAAGTTGAATTTTTACAATCCGATTTATTTAGCCGATTGAAAAAATCTAGAAAGTTTGATATAATAGTGTCAAATCCACCATATATTCGTTCACTGGACATAGCAGGACTTGACGAAGAAGTTAAAAATTACGATCCAAAACTCAGCCTAGATGGCGGCGAGGATGGGCTTGATTTTTACAGAAGAATTTGCCAAGAAGCGCCTTTGCATTTAAAAAACGGCGGACAAATTTTCTTTGAAATTGGGAAAGGTCAATTTAAAGATGTGTCAAACATCTTGCAACAAAATGGTTTCAGTGAGATAACAAGTAAAAAGGATTATTCAAATATAATTAGAGTAGTAAGGGCAAAATATGACAAACGCAAATGATATTTTACAAAAAACATTAAAAATTAGACAGAGAAGCGACGAACTTTCAGAGCAAATAGCTTCTCCTTCTGTCATTGCTGACAACAAAACTTGGAGAGCGCTTGCCAAAGAGCATGCATCGCTGCAAGAAATTGTTGAGGCTTCGCAAAAACTTGAAAAGGCGATTAACGATCGCAATAATTGCGAGCATGACCGTGACAACGAGCATGATCACGAACTTAAAGCAATGTTTGAAGAAGAATGTGAAAACTTAAACAAGCAAATTGAACAGTTGTGCGAAGAAATCAAATTTTTGCTTTTGCCAAAAGATGAAAACGACGACGGCAACATTATTATGGAAATTCGTTCTGCTGCAGGCGGGGAAGAATCTGCTTTGTTTGCGACTGAACTTATGAGAATGTATAGTTACTATGCAGAAAAACATCATTGGAAAATCGAAATTTCTGATATAAACGAAACCGAACTTGGCGGAATTAAAGAAGTTACTTTTACAGTTAAAGGAAAGGGTGCTTACGCTAGACTTAAATACGAAGCGGGCGTGCACAGAGTGCAACGTGTGCCAGAAACTGAATCGCAAGGAAGAATCCACACATCTACTGCGACTGTTGCTGTTTTGCCTGAAGTTGAAGATGTTGACTTTGAAATTCTTGACAGCGACCTTAAAATCGATACATATCGTGCTAGCGGCGCTGGTGGACAGCACATTAACAAAACAGAATCGGCAATCAGAATCACACACATCCCAACCGGAATCGTTGTTGCGTGCCAGACTCAAAGATCACAAATTCAAAACCGTGAAGTTGCGATGAATATGCTTAAATCAAAACTTTATGAACTTTATGAGTCGCAACGTCAAAAAGAACAAAAAGACAAGCGTCACTCACAAGTAGGAACGGGCGACCGCAGCGAAAGAGTTAGAACTTACAACTATCCACAAGGGCGAGTTACTGACCACAGAGTAAATGTTTCGTCTTTTGATTTGGAAGGTGTTTTGAACGGAGATATTGACATCTTCATCGATGCGTTGATTTTAAAAGATAGAACAGAACAACTTGAGAGCGGGGAAGAATAAGCGGGCTTTGCCAGCGCTTCGGCGCGCTGGCGGGCTTTCGGCGGCGAAAGCCTGCGAAAACAAAAAAAACGAGCAAAATTGATTTTGCTCGTATTTTTTTGTTTTGCAAAGCCCGCGTTGTCCTCTGAACTTAGTTTGTTGCGTCTACGACAACTTTTACCACTGATGTAACTTTTGGATGAAGTTTGATTGAAACCGAATAAATTCCAGCATTTTTAATTGAAGGGCATTCGATTTTTTTCTTGTCGATGTTAAAGCCAAGACTAACAAGTTTTTCAGCAATTTCTTTGCTTGTTATCGCTCCAAAACTTTTTCCGTTTTCACCACATTTAATTGAAAGGCTGATTTGCAGGTTTTTGAGTTTTTCTGCTTCGTTTTGAGCCGCCTTTAATGCTTCGGCTTTATGAAAAGCATCGGCAGATGATTGTTGCGCATGGTTTGAAAGTGCGGTGTTGTCTGCCACAACAGCGAGTTTGTTTTTTAATAAATAATTTTGTCCATATCCGGCAGCAACTTCTTTTACTTCGCCTTTTTTGCCGCAGCCACGAACGTCACTTAAAAGAATAACTTTCATTTTTCTCTCCTTATAAAAATATTACTTTATATTTGGTTAAAAGTCAATTAAAATGGGAAAACTTATGCCAGGAGAAAATCATGGACATTAGGTGTAGAAAATTGAAATGCAAATACAACGATCATTTTACGTGCAAAGCAAAAAGTTTGGACGTTTCTAAAAACGCGATTTGCAATATTTATGAGCCAGACGAAAGCAAGCCTCAGCCGGACACAACGGCAAGTCTGTTTGAGCGAACTCCAAAATTCAGCCCACAAAGAGATTCGAAAGCGGTTGACATATGTTGCGACGCGGATTGTTTGCTTAAACATGAAGGGAAATGCATCGCCAATGGCATTACAATTAACGATTATCGAGCCAAGCCATATTGCCTTACATTTTTGAAAAAGTAACTTGCAAAAAAAATGTAACTATTGTATAATATTTACATGGAAAAGAATACACGTCCGCAAAAGGAAACATGGAAGGTTTTTGGAAGTGATGAAATCCTTGAAGATAAGGAATTGATTGACTATTACAAATTGCACCTTTATGATGAAAAATTGATAAACAAACTCCTTGGTGAATTTACAGACAAAGGAGAATATGCTTTGCCTGATGATGTAAAAACACCACTTGTTAAAGTGAAAAAACTCATAACATTTTCGGGCGAAAATTCTTATGCGGCAGAAACACCAGTTAAAAATCAAACCATGAGATTTTTGGTTAAATATTGGTATGTAGAAAAAATGGGAATCGCCAACTTGTATTTTATCGAAAACATTGATGGCGAAGATTTGAGAACATTTGTTGCTCAATTCATAGGCGAAAACAACAGCAATTTTCTTACGCGTGTTAAAGCAGCATTCAATTTAAACAGCGACATAGATGAATTTGCAGATGACTATTTTGATCAGTTGCAACAAAAATATGATTTCTTGGCTGCCAAGAAAGCTGAAAGAGACTTTGTTGTAGAAATTCAATCAGAATTTTATCTGCGTGAAATGCTTGAACTTTTAAAAGAAAAAGGTGGCGAAAAAGGGAAGGCTATAGCCGAACAAATCGAACAAGAAATCGAAGAGAAAAAGCCACTTATAAACAAAGAAGGCATGTATACTTCGCTTCGCCTTAAAATGGACAAGTTGATTATCGCTTCGGGCGGGTTTAACGAACTTAAAAAAGTGATTGTAACATTGCCAAAGGCTGTGCAAAATTATACTAAGCCGGTCAAAGATTATGATGAAATTTCACAAAAACTTGATGCCATGAAAGTGCCTGACGCTCCTAAAGCCAAACCAGCATCGAAAGCAAAAAAGGCAGGCGGCAAAAAGGCAGCGAAAAAAGGCGGGAAATTTACTCCATTTGGGAATAAACCTTTTTATCCAAAAGAAAAACCAGCAAAACCAAAACAAACCAAAGATTTGATGTTGGGCCATAAGTCTTCTGTAAAACCAGCAGAGAAAGGCGCAGATAGTGTCGCTCAAACAAAGCCAGCCACAAGCGACAAAAGCGCAACGACTCCTGCAATCAAGCCAACCATTAAATCAGGCTTTATGTTTAATTTTGCAGATGCATATTTCTTGGATAAATTCAAACCAAGCAATATCAATTTAGTGGCTTCATCAAATCAAACCAAGACATTACAAATGATGGATGAAAAATATGTTTCATCACCAAAAAGCGAGAGCCTTGAAGGCGTTTATTTGAAAGAAACAATAAAGCCAACTGAAAGCAGCCTTCTAGAAAAGCCAGCGCCAAAAGCGGACCTTGTTGATATTCTTGTTTACTAAATAAAAAAAGAACAGTTTGACCTGTTCTTTTTTTTATAACAAATATATTTTAAATTGAAGGGGCGTCGAGTTCGACACATTTGTTTACTGTTTCTTGGAAAGTAACAAGTGCATTGTTTGCGTCGATTTTGTCAAGCTCTTCAACGCTTTTTAAACGTCCGTTTACCATAAGATCATTGATATATTGGTGGAAGTTGAAGATTTGAAGTACTTTTGAATTTCTTGCATATGGTCCTGGGTTTCTTATTAAACCACCTGTGAATCCTGAAAGATTTTGGAAAACAAGTGAACGTGAATATGTGTCAAAGTTTTTATCAAATTGTCTTAAAAAGTCTCTGCATTCTGCTTCGTTTACGATTGGAGTTGAAACTGTTGATGCCATTGGACTGTCAAGCCATGCTTGATAAGTTTCATCAGTTTCAACTGGCACATAATTTGCATCATGTTTTCTATAAATATAATCTACCAAATTAAACATAATCAAGCATAAGTTTTTTTGTTGAATGTTTAATTTATCAACATTGTCTTTACTTAATTCGGTAATGTATTTCATCTTTTCCTCCGTTTGGCTTTTGTTTTGTTTAACCTTTTTGCTGTTTTTTAGACCCATATTGGTCTATGTTTGTCTAATTATAACATAAAAGTTTTGGTTTGTAAATACCCTTTGCATAAGATTTTTTATTAAGTTTACACTAAGATTATGTCAAAAAATATTGGAAAGGGAACTATAATTTTAATTGCAAGCGGGATTTTGTGCAAGGCGCTAGGTGCGCTCTTTAGACTTCCGCTTACTTCTATTTTAGGAATTGAAGGCATTGGCGTTTTTCAAATGGTGATGGCCGTCTATTCATTTGCTCTTGTTTTGACAAGTGGCGGCGTGGCGGCGACTCTTTCTAAATATGTGTCGCAAGCGCGGGCGCGCGGAGACTGGGGGAAGATTAAATCGCTTCTGCGATCGGCGCTTATTTATTCTTTAACGGGCGGCATAATTGTGGGCGGAATAATCTTCGCTTTCGCCGGCGGAATCTCTGCCGTTCAATCAATCCCGGACGGGGCGCTGAGTTATCGCTTGATGATTTTGCTTGTTCCTTTTGGCGGGATAATTGCTGCGGTAAGGGGTGTGTTTCAAGGCTATGAAAACATGACGCCGACAGCCGTGAGTCAAGTTTTAGAACAAGGCGGCAAGTTTGGATTTGGGCTGTTGTTTGCTTTTTTGTTTGGCAAAAAAGGTTTGGCGGCTGGCGTTTTTGGCGCGTTTTTAGGAATCACGATAAGTGAAGTTATCGTAATAATAGTCCTTTCAATATATATGAAAGTTCGCGGAAGAAATAACAAAAATGTGCTGTCTAAAACAAAAACTGCTTTTGTTAAAGATACGGCTACGCTGTCTTTGGGGTTGTCAATCATGCCGCTTGTGTCGGCTATTGACAGTTTTATCATTGTTTCAAGGCTGATGCTTGCTGGTTTTTCGGCCGAAAATGCAACTGCATTATTTGGGCTTCAAACGGGAGTCGTGGGCGCTCTGATGAACTTTCCGCTTATTCTTTCTTCATCTATTTCTGTCGCGCTGTTGCCGTCTGTTTCATATGACGAAGCGGCACTTAGCGAGCAAAGTCAAAATTCTATTTCAAAAACGCTCAAAATCATGTGGCTTGTGCTTATGCCACTTGCTGTCGGGATTGCGTCGATTTCGAGACCGCTTTATAGTTTAATCTATCCAAATTTAGATAAAAACTTACTAGACTTTGCTGTCAATTTGACCTATTTGGGTGCTGTTTCAACCATAATCACGGCGCTTATGCAATTTTTTGTTACTTTGCTGCAAGCGAAGGGGCTGTTTAGATATTGCATGTTAAGTTATCTGGTTGCGGGGGTGGCAAAAATCCTTTGCGTTTATTTTTTGTGCGCGCTCGAAAGCGTGAACATTTATGGAATTGCGGTGGGGAACATTGCGTTTGCAAGTATAGTTGCGATTATGGCGCTTGCCAGAAACAAGCGCAAGGTTTCGGTGGGATTTTTTGATTTGACACTGCCACTTTTGTCTGCTGTCGCTATGAATTTGGCGATTTTAAGGCTGCTTAGCCTGACAAGTTTTTCGCCGATTGTGCAAGTGGTGCTTAGCATTGCGCTTGGCGGTGTTATATATATTGTTTTCACTCTTCCGACCAGCAGCGAAATCGTCAAAGATTATGTGAAAGCGAAAAATAAAAAGCAAGAAAAAAAGGCAAACTGAAATATCTTTGAAAATCAGTTTGTTTGATTGATAAAGTTTGATAAAATATTGTCATGACAGATTTAATCAAACTTGACAACAACATAGTTATTGCTCCGATGGCGGGATACAGCGATGTGGGATTCCGCTCTGTTTGTTGTGACTATGGTTCGGGCGCGACGTTCACCGAAATGTTGTCGGCGCAGGCAATGCTTTACAACAACAAAAAGACGCAAGATATGACATTTAGATATCCAACTGAAAAGTGCGTAATCGCTCAGATTTTTGGAAGTGATCCGATTGTGATGGCGCGCGCAGTTGGAAATCCTATTTTAGACGGATTTGAAGGCATTGATATAAACATGGGCTGCCCAGCGCCAAAAGTTGTAAAAAACAGCGAAGGCTCGGCGCTTTTGAAGAATTTGCCGCTTGCGGGAAGAATCATTCAGACGTGTAAAAAAGAGGCGGGCACGCGTCCGCTTAGCGTGAAAGTTAGGTTGGGCTTTAATGAAAACAACATCGCCGAAATCGCAAAAATGTGCGAAGAGAGCGGAGCGGATTTTATAACTGTTCATGGCAGGACGACAAAGCAAATGTTTGCGGGCGAAGTTGATTATGATTCAATCGCAAAAGCCAAACAAAGTGTTTCAATTCCGGTTTTTGGAAATGGAAATGTGACAGATAAAGATAGTTATGAAAAAATGCTTGCGACGGGCGTTGACGGCGTTATGATTGGCAGAGGCGTTGTTGGCAAGCCTTGGCTGATAGCCGATTTGCTGGGCAAACCTTATGCTATTTCCCCGATTGAGGCAATAAAAAAACATGTTGAAATTTTGCGAAAATATTATCCTGAGCAATGGATTGTTTTGTTTATGCGAAAGCACTTTATCGCATACGCTTCGGCCTTTAAAGGTGGGGCGAAAAGCAAGATCGCGCTTTCGACCAGTCAAAGCGTTGATGAAAGTTTAAATATATTGCAAGAACTTTATAATCATTTTGAAATTTAAACAAAAAAGTGTATATTATTTTTAGGAGGCTTTATATGAAAAGAAGCATCAGAGATTTAGTCAACCTTGAAGGCAAACGTGTGTTTTTAAGAACAGACTTCAACTTGCCTATGGACAATGTTGGCAGAATTACAGATACGACAAGACTGATCAGCGAATTGCCTACGATAAGATATTTGGTTGAACGCGGCGCGCGCGTTATTATTTGCTCGCACCTTGGCAGACCAAAGGGTTTTGATTTTAGACTTTCTTTGTGGCCAATCGCGCTGATTTTAATGAAATACTTTCCTGGAAAAGTTTCGTTTGCACACAAAGTAGTTGGCGACGAAGTTAAAAAACAAGTTGAGTGCATGTCAAACGGCTCAATCCTGCTTTTGGAAAACGTTAGATTTTACAAAGAAGAAACCGAAAACGATCCTGAGTTTTCAAAAGAACTCGCTTCGCTTGCAGACATCTATGTAAACGATGCGTTTGGTGTTATCCACAGAAAGCACGCTTCAACCTATGGAGTTGCAAGACTTTTGCCAAATGCGATTGGATTTTTGGTTGAAAACGAACTCAACATTATTACAAACGCGTTAAAAAATCCACAACAACCTTTCATCGCTATCTTTGGTGGAGCAAAGGTTGAAGATAAAATTTCGGCAATTTTAAATATTCTCAAAACCGCCGATGTTATTTTGGTTGGCGGGGCGATGGCTTATTCGTTTATGATGGCGAAAAACCAAACTATCGGCCGCAGTTTTTCAAGCCTAAACAGTGTCACAATCGCAAAACAAATTTTGGAAGAAGTCCAAAAAGCGGGCAAGCGAATTGTGCTTCCTGTTGACCATGTGGCATACATGTATGGCGACAAAAAACGCAAACCGTTTGTTACTGAAGTTTTGTCAGGCGAAATGGTTGGCTGTGATATTGGTCCAAAAACAATCAAACTTTTTGCCGAAGAGATAGGAAAGGCAAAACAAGTTATTTGGAACGGGCCACTTGGAATGTATGAAGAACCAAAATTCCAAAAGGGAACATTTGAAATAGCAAAAATTATCGGCCGCAGCACCGCTTATTCAATAGTCGGCGGCGGAGACAGCGCAAGTGCTGTTAAACAGGCACATTGCCTTAGAATGATAAATCATGTTTCAACAGGCGGAGGAGTTACGCTTAAACTTATGGGTGGCGAACCTTTGCCAGGAATTGAAGTGATTCAGGAGAAATCAGTATGAAAAAATTGATTATTGCAAATTTAAAAATGAACCAAAACGCAACAGAAGCGAAATTGTATTTCACAAAACTTGTTGCAGGGTTTACAAGTCAAAAATGTGACGTTGTTGTTTGCCCAAGTTATGTCGCTTTACCAATAGCAAACTATTTGACAGTTGGCAGCCCAATTAAACTTGGCGCGCAAAACGTTAGCGACGAAGAAAACGGCGCACACACTGGCGAAATCAGCGCAAGCATGCTTAAAGACATTGGCGCAGAATATGTTATTGTTGGGCACAGCGAAAGAAGAACTAAGTTTAAAGAAAGTGATAAACTTATAAATAAAAAGATTAAAATCGCGCTTAAATACAGACTTAAATGTGTGCTTTGCATTGGCGAAAGCCTTGCAGATAGAAACAGCGGAAAGGCTTATGAAACATTAAAGAAACAACTCGAAGAAGATTTGCGCGGACTTTATGAAAACGAACTTGAAAGCGTTATTATTGCATACGAGCCAGTTTGGGCTATCGGAACGGGCAACAACGCATCTGTTAAAGATGTGGAACTTGCCGCAAAACAAATCAGAAAAGTTGTTTATGAAAACTTCTCAGAAAAGGCAAGCCGTGATATTCAGGTTGTTTATGGCGGAAGCTTAAACGAGAAAAATTATGCCGCACTTATTTCGGCAAGTGGAATTGATGGCGGGCTGTTTGGTGGCTCATCACTAAACGCAAACTCATTTTTAAATATGATAAATTCATTAAAATAACAAAGGCAGGGCGGGCAAATATAATTTGACAAACGCCGCCACATAGTTTAATATAAAGATATGGAAAATCATTTAGCACTTTACAGAAAATACAGACCACAAACATTTGATGAAGTGGTAGGTCAAGAACACATTACGAAAACTCTGGCAAATCAAATTGTGTCAGACAAACTTTCGCACGCCTATCTTTTTACTGGCTCACGCGGAACGGGCAAAACCAGTGTCGCAAAAATCTTTGCAAAGGCTGTTAATTGCACTCACAACGAAAACGGATCGCCTTGCGGTCAATGCGAAAGTTGCAAGAGAATCAGCGAAGGCCGCGATGTAAACGTAATCGAAATCGACGCTGCTTCAAACAATCGTGTAGACGACATAAGAGAATTGCGCGAAAAGGTTAAGTTTGCGCCAATAGATGCTAAATACAAAGTTTACATTATCGACGAAGTGCACATGCTTTCAGACAGTGCATTCAACGCACTTTTAAAAACATTGGAAGAACCACCAAAATATGTGATTTTCATTTTGGCGACAACCGAAGTTCACAAACTTCCTGCAACAATTCTTTCAAGATGTTCTAGATTTGATTTTAGATTGCTTTCAATCGAAAACCTTTGCAAGGTTTTAAACAAAGTTTTTGCAAGCGAAGGAATCACCGCCGAACCAGAAGCCGTTAAACTTATCGCAGCAAGCGGCGAAGGAAGCGTGAGAGACACTCTTTCGATTGCTGACAGCATAAATGCATATGCGGACGGAAACATCACAAAAGAAGACGTTTTAAAGGTTTTGGGGACAACCGATCACGACCTTTTGATCGAATTCTTTGATAAAATCATAAATAAAGATATTGGCGGCGTGCTTTCGCTTATAAGTGAAATCGACGGCAAGGGCAAAAACTTGGCAGTCTTTGCTAAGGATTGCGCTAAACATGCAAGAGATTTGCTTGTTTGCAAAACTTGCGCTGAGCCAGCGGCTATACTCAACTTTCCAGAAGAACTTTTGAAAAAATACACCGCACAAGCACAAGGCGTCAGTGATAAGGATTTGATTTGCTATATGCAAAACTTTGCAGCAAGTGAAACCGAACTTCGATATGCGCTTTCAACTAGATTGCTGCTTGAAAGCATTGCAATAAATTGCATCAACGGCGAAACCGCAAAAAAAAACTAATTAAACAAGTTGCCTCTAACAACGAGCGTGACATTTGGGGAAAAGTTGTGTTGTTTTTAAAAGAACACCGACATATTGCAATGTTTGTCGCTTGTGGAGACATTACAGAAGTTGCTGTGCGAGACGGAAAATTTGTTATCACAGCACCAGACAAAACAGTTTATGCGCTGCTCAGCGAAGGCAAGCGAGAAATCGAACGTGCGCTTTCGTGGCAGGGGCTTGAACTTAATGTAGTCATCGAAGAAAAAGAAATCGTGCCAGATAAATTTGAAGACGACAAAAAAGTGCTTTTAAAAATCTTTGGCAAAAAACTTACAACCATAGAATAATTGGAGGAATATATGGGATACGGATTTGGTGGATTTGGCGGAGGAAATATGCAACAACTCATGCGCCAAGCACAAAAAATGCAACAAGACATGCAACGTGCGCGTGCCGAACTTGACGAAAGAGAATTTACAAGCAGTGTTGGCGGGGGAATGGTTGAACTGACTATGTTTGGAAACAAGACAGTGAAATCACTTTCAATCAAACCTGAAGTTATTGATCCTGACGACAAAGAAATGCTTGAAGACTTGATTGTAAGCGCGTTTAACGACGTTATTGCAAAAATCGAAATTGCAGAAAAAGAAACTATGCCAAGTATGCCGGGGATGATGTAAGATGGCAAGATTTGACGAACCTATTGAAAGACTGATTGAATATTTTCGCTCTTTGCCTGGGGTCGGCTATAAAACTGCACAAAGATATGCCTATTCAATAATTGAAGGCTCAAACGAACGTGCAGAAAACTTTGCTAGCGCCATAAAAGACGTTAAAAGCAAAATTGGACTTTGCACAAAGTGCGGAAATTATACGGACAAGCCTGTTTGTGATATTTGCGAAAAACGCAGTGGCAAAACTATTTGCGTTGTTAAAGAGCCAAAAGACATTCTTTCAATGGAAAAAATTAAAAATTACGACGGAGTTTATCACGTGCTATTTGGGCTTATTAGTCCGCTTGAAGGGAAAGGCCCAAATGATATAAAAGTGAAAGAACTTTTAAATCGCATCAACGAACTTGGAACAGAAGAAGTCATTATGGCAACTGATCCAGACGTTGAAGGCGACGCGACAGCAATGTATATCGCAAAACTTTTAAAGCCAATGGGCATAAAGGTTACGCGTCTTGCTCAAGGAATCTCTATGGGCAGCGACCTTGAATATGCCGATGAAATTACGCTTTCAAAAGCGATGGAAGGAAGAAGAGAAATTTGATTAGAAAACTTTTAGAACAAAAACTTAATAATGCTGCTAAAACTGAAAACCTGCCACAATCGTTTTCAGTTTCTTTTTCGGGTATGCCTGCAATGTGTGACTTTCAAAGCAACTCATGCTTTGCTTTGGCAAAACAACTTCATGCAAACCCATTTGATATAGCGCAAAAAATTGTTGCAAATCTTCAAAACGACGAAGATTTTGTTTTTGAAGCAGTTAGACCTGCATTTATCAACATCAAACTTACAGACAAGGGCATAAACAAACTTGCGCAAGATATTAAACTTGACAAAATAGGCCGTATTGGCGACGGCAAGCGCATATATCTTGACTACGGCGGGCCAAACTGTGGCAAAGCGATGCACATTGGGCATATGCGCTCGTTTAACATTGGCGAAGCGTTTAAACGCCTTTACAAAAAACTTGGTTACGACGTTATCAGCGACATTTTCTTGGGCGATTGGGGAATGCCTATGGGGCTGATTATGGCTATGCTTGAAAAAGAAGGAACGCTTGACGATTACATAGCGGGCAAGTTGCCACTTACCCTTGATGTGATGAATGTGGCATATCCAAAAGCAAGCAAATTAAAGGCAGAAGACGAAAAGTTTAAGGCACGCGCCGAAGAAATTACTTTGCTTTTCCAACACAAAACACAACCTTATTTTGATTTTTGGAAGAGACTTAGAAACATATCAGTTTCGGCAATCAAACAAGTTTGCCAAATGCTTAACATAAGCTTTGACCTTTGGAACGGCGAAAGCACTGCAAATGAATATATCCCTGAAGTGCTTAAAATATTTAGAGAGAAAAATCTAGTTCGTCAAAGTCAAGGCGCACTTGTTGTCGACGTGGCAATAGAAGGGGAACAAATTCCTATTCCAAAAAAATCGCCAGATGAAGTTCAGAGATATGAAAATCCTATGCCACCACTCATTTTGCAAAAGTCAAATGGTGGGGATATGTATGCGACAAGCGACGTTGCAACTATATATTTAAGAAACAAACTTTATCACCCAGATGCTATTCACTATTTCAGTGACGCAAGACAAAATCAACATTTCACGCAAGTTTTCAGAGCATGCAAAATGGCGGGCATATCGCCCGAAAATCAGCAACTTTGGCACACCGGCTTCGGGACGGTCAACGGCAAGGACGGCAAGGCTTTAAAGACGCGTGACGGCAATAATATGCAACTTCTTGACCTTATGAATATGCTTTATTCTAAGGCTGAAGAAAAGTTGATTGCAAACGGAACAGAATATGACGAAAATCTCAAACGCCAAATCGGCAATGCCGCTTTAAAGTTTGTTGACCTTTCAAGCAACGTTGAAAAAGATTACAACTTTGACATTGACCGTGTGCTTGCCTTTGAAGGGAAAACTGGCCCATATATTCAATACACCGCTTGCAGAATTAAATCTATCTTAAACAAGGCTGGAGAGTTTGAAGAAAACTTTAATCTTTTGCCAGAACACAGAAAAGTAGTTTTGGCGCTTAACAAACTTCAATCAAGTTATGCATTGAGTTTTGAAGAAAAAAGTTTAAACAGCATTTGCACAAGCCTTTATGAAGCAGCAAGTGAATTTGCAAGTTTTTACAACACTTGCCATGTGCTTTCTGAACCAGACTTGCAAAAGCGTTCGGCGCATCTTACACTTTTAAAACTTACGCTTGACGCGCTTACAAGAGGCGCAGATATACTTGGAATTGAAATTCCACAAAAAATGTAAATCCCTTTAAAATAAAGCGAAAAAAATATTTTAATTATTTTTTAAAAAGGTATTTACAAATCAAATTTTTTGTGATATTATCTAGGTATCAATAGGAGGTAGACATGCCAAGATTTCCATTAACAATACCAGGAAGAATCCCAGGAAAAATAAAAGAAAAATCAACTATCTATAATATTGTAAGTTACAATACTGTTAAACCGAAGACAAAAGAAGTATCAATCGGCAAAGTTGCAGAACATGAAGGACTCACTTTTTAATATATAATTTTTCTTAAAACGAGCGTTTTGCTCGTTTTTTTATGTCATTTTGTTTGCTAAACCATGTTTTATTGTGCTAAAATAAAATAAGTGGAGAGAAAAATGCAACAATTTATTTACCCAGCAATTTTTTATATCGACGAAGACGAAACAAAAGTTTACTTTCCAGACCTTGATATTTCAACCTCGGGAGACAACTATGACGAGGCCTATTTGTTTGCGAAAGAACTTTTGAAAGTTTATTTCCTTTATGTAATCTCAAACGATTTAGACTTTAATTTCCCTTCAAATTTCAACGACATCAAAAACAAATGCACAGGCAAAGAAGTTCCGCTTTTAATTGATACGATTATTGCACCGGCCGACGTTAAGGCATTTAAAAAAAGTTAAGTTTTTGCTCGCTTTTCTCTTGACATAAAAACATGGTTATGTTAAAATACACTAACACTTCCAATCGGGGTGTTAGTTTTTTGTTAGGAGAAAATAATTATGGCAGCACCAAAACGTAAAGACATCACTCTTGCATGCACAGAATGCCAAGAGAGAAACTATGCTACATCAAAGAACAGCACTGCAAATCCTGAAAGAATTGAAATCAAAAAATTCTGCCCAAGATGCGGAAAAAGAACTGTTCATAAAGAAACAAAATAATTTTAAGCAGGAGAGAGAATATGTCTAAGAAAAAAAACTTAGAACAAGAAGTTTTAATTTCTGAAACTGAAGAAACCACTGACGCTGTTGTCGTTACTGACGAGAGCGAAGTTAAGCCTGCAAAAGAAGAAGAAAAAGTTTCGAAAAACAGCAAGCAAGAAAACAAGTCGAAAGATGACAAATCTAAAAACAAGAAAGACAAAAAGCCTAAAGAAAAAGGCAAGTTTAAACGCAAAGCTAGAGAAACAATGAGCGAACTTAAAAAAGTAACTTGGCCAAGTTTTGGTGAAGTTTGCAAAAAGACGGGAATTGTTTTGTCAGTAGTTGTTGTGTTTGGCTTGGTTTTGTTTGGTCTTGATGCACTTCTTGGCTACTTGTTTGGACTTTTGACTTAAGGGAGGAATTTTAGATGGAAGAAAACGAAGTTCTTGATGAACAAACACCAGTTGAAGCAAACGTAACGGAAGAGGCTGTTGACCCATCAAAATCAAAAGATGCAAAATGGTATGCTCTTCACACATTTTCAGGTTATGAAAACGTAGCAAAAGAAAACCTTGAAACAGTTGTTACAAAATTCGGGCTTCAAAATCGTATTTTTGACATTATCATTCCTATGGAAAGTGTTGTCGAAGAAAAAAATGGCAAGAAAAAACTTGTAGAGCGCAAAAGCATGCCATGCTACATCTTTGTAAAGATGATTTATGGCGATGACCTTTGGCACAATGTTACAAGAACACGTGGCATTACAGGTTTTGTAGGACCAAACGGACGTCCACTTGCTCTTACTGAAGAAGAAGTAAGAAAGAACAAACTTGAAAAAATCAAAGTTGAAGCAAATCTTCAAATTGGCGACAAAATTGAAGTTATCGATGGACCTTTGGAAGGAACAATCGGACAAGTTCAATCTGTTGACGCTGAAAACGGCATTGCAACAGTTCTGGTTGAAATGTTTGGAAGAGAAGCTCCAGTCGACCTTGATTACACTCAAATGAGAAAAATCGAACTTTAATCGAAAACAATTCGGTATTTCGCAAGCATCGCTTGCTTTAAATACACAAAGGCACAGCCTTTGATTAAAATCGTGGCAGAGCGCGCTGCAACCGCTCAAAATGACCACAAAGGAGGATAAAATGGCAGCAGTAAAAAAGATTGGCGCAGTTGTTAAACTTCAACTCCCAGCCGGTAAAGCCACACCTGGACCTCCAGTAGGATCTTCACTTGGTCCTCATGGAATCAACATCGCGGCATTTACCAAAGAATTCAACGAGAAGACAGCTTCTCAAGCGGGCTTGATCATCCCAGTAGTTATCACTATCTACCAAGACAGATCATTTACTTTCGTTTTGAAAACCCCACCTGCAGCAGTTCTTATTAAGAAAGCTTTAGGTCTTGAAAAGGGTTCAGCAAAACCAAACAAAACAAAAGTCGGAAATCTCACAAAAGCACAAGTTCGTGAAATTGCAGAGCAAAAAATGCCTGACCTCAACGCTGCAAGCATTGAAGCAGCTATGAGCATGATCGAAGGTGCTGCACGCAGCATGGGCGTTACAATCAGCGAATAAGGAGAAGGAAAATGAGAAAAGGTAAAAGAATGACTCTTGCTCTTTCTACTTATGACAAAACAAACGCTTATACTGTAAGCGAAGCATTTGATCATATGCTTGAAACTGCAAAAGCTAAATTTGATGAAACAGTTGAACTCCACGTTAAACTTGGCGTAGACGGAAGAAACGCTGACCAACAAGTAAGAGGCGTTGTTGTTCTTCCTCACGGAACAGGAAAAAGCGTTAGAGTTTTAGTAATCGCAAAAGGTGACAAAGCTGACGAAGCTCTTGCCGCTGGTGCTGACTTTGTTGGCGCTGAAGAAATGGTTGCAAAAATCCAAGGCGGATGGCTTGATTTTGATGTCTGCATCACAACACCTGATATGATGGGCGTTGTAGGCCGTGTAGCTAGAGTTCTTGGACCTAAAGGCTTGATGCCAAACCCAAAGAGCGGAACAGTTACTATGGACGTTAAAAAGGCTATTAACGACGTTAAAGCCGGTAAAGTTGAATACAGACTTGACAAAACAAACAACGTTCACGTTATCCTTGGCAAAGTAAGCTTTGGCAAAGATAAACTTGTTGAAAACTATCAAACAATCATTGAAGCATTGCAAAAAGCTAAACCAGCTGCAGCAAAAGGACAATATTTCAAAAATATTTCAATCTGCTCAAGCATGGGCCCTGGCGTAAAAATTGTTTCTATTGGATAAGATAATTTTTAAATAAAAAACACTTTACATTGTAAAGTGTTTTTTTTGTTGACATTTTGCAAATTTATTAAAGTTTAATGATAAAATTTATCTTTTTGCGAATTTATGAACGATTTTTTCATTATTTTAAACCAGCTATCCAATTATTTAAAATATCCAGAAGTTTTAAGCATTTTTCAAAGTTTTCTATCTTGTTTGTGATTGCACGGTTGATTTCAATTTGAATTGTCCACAAGTCGTTAAATTCGTTTTTTAATGAACCGCTGATTGTGTTTGCCCCGCCCATAAAAGGTTGGTCGATACTGACTTTAAATCCGCCTTTTGTCAAAGCGTCATGCAAGCGGTCAAATTGTTGTTCGTCAATCTTGACATTTTTTCCTATATGCGTGCCTAAGTTGACGTCGCAATCACGATGAACACCCAATCCGTGAAAATCTATTAAATATTTAATGCCGTGAGTTACAACCAGGTTTCTTATAGTGTCTTTGTATTCGCTTGTTTCATCGAAGTTTACATCATCATCGTTGAACTTTGTTTTCGCAATCAAAAAGCAGCCGCGGCATTGTTGAAGATAGAGTGCAGTTGGCAAAGATCCGATTTCTGGCACTTTATATTTTCCAAGTCGCAACTGAGGCACACCATGTGGGGCGGAAAGCAGCACAGGACCATTGCCTTCGATAACAACATGGTCGCGCTTGCTGTTTTCGTTTAAAAACCTTCTTCTAAGTTGCTTAAAATTTGTGAATGTTAATTTTTTCATATTTTATTATAACACATTTGCAGATTTTTTTTAGAATAATTCCAATAAAATCATTTTTTAATTAAAAAAACCGACTTTGGCTAAGTCGGTTTTTTGTTTGATTAGATTATTTTACTTTAATCTTCTTTCTAAGTTTGATGATTACAACAACAACGATGATTGCTCCAACTGCGCCGATGCAGATTGCTGCGATGGCCCATGCGTTGAGAGGTTCGTTTTTGATTACTTTATAACTGTAAAGCAAGTTGCCGCTTGTTGATCTTACTGTAATAAAGTAAGTTCCTGTTGTTGTGATTGGTTGTGTAACTGTGCCGAGAGTTGCGATTGTGTCTGCATTGATTTCAAATTGTTGTGAACCAATGGTGATTACGCATTCGCCGACTGCTTCAAACACTCTTTCAGCGTTGAATGATACGTCGATGTTTTTGCTTGTTGCTTCGCCTTCTGTCACTGAAACTGAAATTGGAACTGTGCTGGTGTTTATCCAGTAACTGAAACTGAAATCAGTTGTAGTAGTGTAGTCGGTGCGGTTTAACGCTTTTGTTGTGCAGATTGTAACTGTGTATCTTCCAACACCGGTCAAACTGTCTAAGAATGATGTTGTAAAGTGTTTCAAATATTCTTTGTTGTCGATGATTACGGTTTGATAAACATCTTTAAATGATTGTTTAAGTTGTCCGTTTTCATCTCTTGTGATGTCGCCAAGGTTGTCTTTAACGATTGACTTGATGTAGTAACCATCAAATGGCGCGTATTCAAATGAATATCTAGATTCTTCAGGGTTTACGATTGTGAAGTTGTAAACTTCTTCTCTGATTGGCACGCCGGTTGTGCTTGTTGCTGAGAAGTAAACACTGTAATATCCAGGTCTTTCAAAAGTGAATGTCTTTGTTGTTGCATCAAATCCGAAGTCTGTGTATTCAACACCGTTTCGTGTTGCTGTGATCATGCTTTGACCACTTCCGACAGATTGTGCTGTATAGTATTCTTCGGTTTTTAACAGTGTCAATTCAACTTTTCTGTTGAACACGCCTTTTTGAATAGGGTCTGTTGTGTGGGTTACGCCGTCAGTGTCAGTGTAAGTCATTGTAAAGGCTACGTCTTTTAAGAATATCAATTTAAGTGTTCCAGACGCTTGTGATGTTCCTGCTGCAAACACTTGTCTGTTTCCTGCAATATCTGAAAGTGAAATTGTGTATGTTCCAGATGTTGTAAGTTCGACATATCTGTAAGTTTTGTTTGCTTTTCCGCTTTCTGATGAAACTATTTCTTCGGTTTTTGTTTCGATAGGGTAAGCAACGCCATCTTTAAGAATTGAAATTCTGATAAGGTTGTTTGCAATGCCGTATGAGTTTGAGAAGATAAGTTTTACAGAACTTAATGCAGAATCATTTTTGTCAGCCGCTGCAGTGATGCTGCTTGAAGTAAGCATATCAATTTGGTCCGCTGAGTTGAATGTGAAGTATGCTTCGCTTACAGGTTGTGATGTAGGTGGGATGAAGGTGATAAAGACTGTTCTGTCAAATGGGCTTGTCCCCGGTTTAACAGCTTCGTTTTCGCTGTAGTTGTAAACGCGATATCCGATTGTAAACACGCCTTCGCCTTCGGCTTCTTTAATAGAAGTTGGTTGAACTTTAACGTTTTGATAATTGTTTGGAACAATTTGAACAAGTGACGCTGATGTGTTGTAGTTTACGTTTACTATGTAGTATTCAGAATATTCTGTTCCTCTGTAGTAATAGTAAGAGCCTGCTTTTTCAACTTGTTTTCCATTGTTTGTTACGCGATAGAATTCGGTTGCAGAATCAAGTATTTCAAGTTTGTAAAGGCTGTATTCGTTGGTTAATACTGAATCATAACTGATTAAGAAGTAATATACTCCGCTTTCAGTGAATGATGTTCCGCTCTTTACAACTGTCCAGCTGCTGCTTTCGCCGCCTTCTTTATAGTAGTATGCGGTGAATGGATAGTCAAACGATTCAGAATTTGAATATGTGAATGTTACTGAACTTGCAAATGTTGAGCCTGAACGTGAAATTGTATAAACGCGATTGTTGATTGTGATTCTTTGAACGGTTGTGTCGGTGAGTGTTGCGTCTGTGATGTTTTCGCCATAGTTATCACTAAGTTTAAAGTATGATTCAAGTGTTTCATCTGTTTGTGGAAGCATATTGTAAATGTGGAAGTAAACCGTTTTTACATATTTGCTGTCGTCAACGTTGTTTGGTGAGTCTTCGTCATATTCATAAACGTCGATCTTGTATTTGTTGTTGATAAGTCCGCCGTTAGGGTTTGAGAATGTCATCGTTGTAAGATTTACTCTTGAATATCCATATTCGGTGGTTGGCGCCCAAACGTTGCCGTCCCATTTAAATACTTTCAAAGTGTGAACAGTGTCGTTGTATGAGAATCTTAAATCAACAGGGCTGATGTAATATGTTTGCGCTTCGTGACCGGTTGTTGCGTCGTTGATAAGCGCTGTATACATATTGCCTGAGCTTTCAATTTCGTTGTAAAGGTTTTGTCCATAAACGTGAACGATTTTTGTTGTGTTTCCAAAGTTGTCAACGATTTCATATTTAATCTTTGAGTTTGGATTTGGAAGAGTGATGAATGTAAAGTTAAGTCTTGAAAGTGTTTGGTCGGCAGTTGCTACGATTGTGTTGTTGTCGTATTGGCTCCAATTTGCAAGATAAGCATAGCTTGAATTTAAGTTTGCAAGTGTGTTTGGATCGTTTTGTGCCGAGTAAACTTGATTTCCGTTGTAAACTGTAACTTTAACAGGATATACACTGTTTGAATAGCCAATCGAAATGTATTCTTGTGCGGTTGAATCTGAAAGGTAAGTGTTGAGTGATGCTCCGTCAAGCAATGTCAATTTGATGTTTGCAAATGATCCATCTGCGCCGTTTGAAATAGCGATATTGATTGGAGTGGTTGAAGAATTAAACGAAGCGAAGATTGCATTGAGAGAAACGATTTCTGCGTTTTGTCCAGCAAGTCTGTATGCCTGTCCGTTTTCAAGCCATGGGTTTAACATATAAAGTGAACCATTGATGTTAAGTTCAAGCCATCTGTCGCCCATAAAGTTGAGTTTTTCAACAGTGAATGATGTTGAAGAATAGATGTTGAGAAGATTTGTAAGTATTTGCTTATCAAATACATATTTGTCATTTTTGCCGTCGGTGTAGTGAAGACCTTGTGAGAATACTTGTGTTTCGTTTCCTTGGTCATCGATTGCATCGGTCATGCCTTCTGCGGCTGTATATTTGTGAACGAGATAGATTGTCAGGTTTCCGGCAAGATCTTGTTCTACAATTTCGAAATATCCAGACTCTTGAGTTGGAAGTTCAGTTACGATTTCTTTGTATTGTGAAGCAGTAAAGTTGTCATAACTTGTTTCAGTGAAAGTTCCTGAATATGGGTCTTCATCGATATATCTAAAATATGCTGCGATTGTATCGCCACGATAGTTTGCGCCAAGTGTGTTGTTGGTTTCAACCATAGTTTTGAGAGCAGTGAAGAAATCGTCAGAAACTTGATAAGCATAATATTTTAAGTAGCCAACATTTTTTGAAATGTTGTATGCGGCTTCGTCTGCTGTTTCAACAGATTTGCCTTCGATGTTGTAATAATTTCTAAGATTTGATTCATCAAGTGGGATAGCATCGTTTGTGAATGCTGAAAGCTTTGCGATAAGCGATCCAACTGTTTCATAAGATGCTTTTTTGTCGATCACAATAGTTTTTGTTGTTTTTTGATAGTATTCATCGTTGTGACCTTCAAATTGCATTGTGAGTGAGAATTTGTCATCGTTGCTGTAAATGTCTAATTTGTCAAAGTTTACAGCAAGATAATTCATTTTGCCTGATCTAGTGAATTCAAGCGCTGACACAAGGGTCGCGTTAGAATATTTTGTTGTTATTTCATATCCGCCATTTGCTGCAGCAGTGATTGAAATTATGTCAGAGAATTGATTTTGCGACTTTGTGATTGTTACTTCAATTTTTGTTTTATCAATTTTTGCAATGTAACGATCGTCAGTATCTTCTTCCCATGAAATAGTTGCTGATTTTTCGTTTGTGTAATAGTTTGCTTGGTCAAGAGTGTTGAGTTCTTTTCCTGATGCGCTGATGTTAAACTCAGGAGTAGATGATTCGATTGTAAAAGCAAACTTATAATTTTTACGGAAGTTGTTTGTTGAGTTTGAGTCTGAATAGTAACCTTGAGTGATGGTTACAATGTATGACCCTGGTTTTGAGAAGTTTTTAACAGCGGCGCCGTTGCTGTCGACAAATGCCAAGAATCCGTTTTCTCCAGCGGTTGAAGTGTAAACTTCGGTTTCAGATGCGCCTGTTGCAAGAAATTCGATTGATGCAACAATTTGATATGGAGTAATGATTGATGTTTGTCTAAAGTTTTCGTCGTTATCAAAATAGGTAAGGTCGCTGTTTAAAATGTTTTTGATGAAAGCTTGTTCGTCTTCGCCAATGTCGTCTTCGTTGCTTATTGTATATTTAACTTCAGGGATATACAATTTTACAGGAAGTTTGTTTGTCTTTAATGAAGTTGTAACGCTTGTGTCGTTGTCGCTCCAGTTATTGTTGTTTGCTGTGTACAAGCTATCGCCTGAGTTGATTCCGTTGTTGTAATAAGGGAATGATACTGCAATAACACCTTCTGGCAAGTTTTTGTCGTCATACATGTTAATCAAGATGTCGCCGCCAACGATGCTTTCAAGTGATGGACCAACAGAAACGATTTCTGTAAACTGTGTTCCATTTTCGTCAAAAGGTTTAGGTGTAAGATTTCCGCCAATGCTTGGGTTTGAGATTGCAAGTTCAAAGTTTTCACTTACGTTGTTTTCAAAAATTGCATAAACCTGATCACCTACACCAAATATTTCAACTATTTGGTTTTCTCCATCTGTTATTTCGCAGTTTGCATCGTCGATTTCTCCTTCTGATCCATTTATAGGAGTAACAATTACAATGTTGCCGTATGTTTGCGCTATAAAAAAGGTGTCGTGTGTTACATCTCCAATAGTATATTGTTTTTTGATGCTTTCTGCGCTGATTGTTTCTGGAGCGGTGATTACGCCGTATCGGTCAACAATCGCGGTGAGGTTTCTTTCAAAATAATCGAAGATGTCGATTGTGTAGCCTTCGCCGGTTTTGTAAGTTCTGGTAAGAACATATTTTCCTGCTACTGTGATTTCTTTGTCGATGTTGATTTCTTTTTCAACAACCGATTCGTTTGCTCCGTCAATGCTTAAATCGTAAATAACATTTTCAAAAAGTGGGTTAGTTGAAAGTGTTTTATAGAATGCAAAGTATGGAGTTTTGTTTGCGTCAAGTTTTGTGACTACTTTGGTTTCGTATGGATAGAATGACAATGTTACTTTGTCAACCTGTGTGATTGTGCTGCTTCCTGCATTTCCAATGGTTGGTTGGAATGAAACGTAAAGCACTTTATTTACTGAAGTAGGGTTGAAGTAACTTGATTTTTTGTTGTAGCCGGTTGAGTTTCCGTCTTCTAAGATTTCATCGATTCTAGCAAATGAAGCATCAGTAAGTGTTGTTTGTGACTTGTCGTCTTCTTTGTAGTAAACTTGCATTTGTGAAGAATCGCTTGTCACTTTGATATATTGGAAACTTGAAGCATAGCGAAGGAATTTTTGATCTTGTGAAAGGTGAGCGCCCTTTGTGTTTGATGCGTCTCTAATCAAGAACACATATGTTCCTTCCATGTCAACAAAAGGCATTTTTGATGAGGCTCTTCCGTTGATGTAGCATACGCCGTTTGTGATTGTTGCTGTTACGCTTTCGCCTTCAAGTGAAGTAAGTGAAAGTGAACCAGATTGTCCGTAATAATATTTATAACCTGTTTCAGTTGCAAGCATATAAATATCAGCTGAGTATAAGATGTTTCCATCGATGTATGTTATGCCGCCGCTTTGAGTAGCGTCAACAAGTTCTCTTTCGCCAGATTCACCAGCAACCATTGTGAGATATTGTGATGCGTTTGAAGTTGAAAGATAATATTTTGCTTGTCCTGCATTTAAAGTGTAGTGAATAGTGTATGAGAATTGAATGTCTTTTTGTGACATTGTTTCAAGTGTGTATTGTTCGCTTGATTTGTCTTTGTATGCCATTTCAGCATCGATTGGAGAGAGATAATACAATCCTTTTTTCGCTGTGCCAAGGTCATAGTTTTTAATGTTTTCATCTATGAAAGCGTTTAATGCGTCTTGAAGTTTTGTGTCTTCGCTGCCATTTCTGTTTGTGCAAATTGCTTTTAAATTGGTTGCGTCATAGTTTGTTTTGATTGCTTTGTTTTTAGACCAAATAACAGTTGCGTCTGTTGTTAATGTGTAATTTGAAGTGATAAGTTGATATCCTTCGCTTTGAGTATACAAAACAAAGTAAGGTTTTGAATCGTCAAGGAATACAAGATAAACTGCACTGTTTCCAGCATCGTCAAAGATTTCAAACATATACAAGCCCGCGCTTTCTTTAACATAGCTTGAAGGGATTGATGAGTTGTTTAAAGTCAAATGTTGAGCGTTGGCATAATTGATCCAAGAGTTGCCTGTTGAAATTGTCAGTTCTCTATCTGCTGCAAGCATTTCATTGCGCAACAGGTTTCCGATCAATGAGTTGATGTCAGATGTGTTGTAATAGTTTGAGTATGTAAGTGGGAAGTATTTGTAATAGCCATATGTTCTTGCTCCGCTCTTCTTTACATTGTCCCAAGTGAAAACAAATGGTTGGTTTGTTGCATTTGCAAATGCACTTGTTGTTCTGTAATCAGCGTTGATGCCAGAAGTTTCAACTGCGTATGGAGTGAGTGCTGAGATGTCTTGTCTATCGATTGTGAAAGTTCTTGTGATTGGAGTAAGTGCAAGAGATTGTTTTCCATAGTAGATTTTGAGTGTGTAAGTTCCTTCATCTTCGATAATCTCTTCAGTTTTTGAGCCTGTTAATATGGAAACTGCAGGTTGTTCTACGCCAGTAAGGAAGTCTTTGCGGATAAGTTCAAACTTAACTGGGGCGTCGAAGTCACTTTGATTTGATTCATATTTGATTAAAACTTTTTCAGCGTTTGTGTATTCGCGAGAATATAACTCTTTCTCATTTGCTGTGACGCTTACGCTAGGTGTGGTTTTGTCAATTTTGAAATAGAAGAATTGATTGAACTTTTGATTTGAGTCCGGGTGAGAAGCATAACTAAAGTTTGTTAATGAAACCAAATATGTTCCAGGTGTGCTTAAGTTTGATGTGATGGTCAAATTGCTAAGAGTTTCCCATTCATTTCCGGAATCCTTCAATTTTTGGAAAGTAATGTTATTGTCTTTTGCGTTAAAGTTGTTTGTAAACTTAATTGGAGTTTGGTTTGTCGAAACAGGTGTGATGCTATCTTTCTTGTCAAGCAAATATTCGGCAAGACCTTTTTCTGAGTTTTCGCTTTCTGAGTTTTCATTTGTTGAGTTTTCACTTTTCCAGGTTGTATATTCACTGTCTGTCAAAAGGTAAGAAACGTCAGCGCCTTTTTCGACGGTATATTTGCCGTCTTTGTTAATAATCTTTTTAAATTCTTTAAATTCGTTGTTGGTGTAATCGGTGTAAGATGCTTGTGAGCCTACAACGTGGACTTTTTGGTCAAGGACTTTAACTATGTCGCCCTGATTATCAAAGTTAAGATTTAAAGGTTGATTGATTTCATATGTGTGATATGTAGTTATTTCGCCAGCAGTTGTTGAGTAGTTGTAAATCATGTCGTAGTGCATATTGTAAACGCTGACGTCGTTAAAATAAACTGTGGTTTTGTTTCCGTTTTCGGCAACAACTACATCTTGCACAAAGTCTGGTTTTACAATTTCGTTTGTTTCTGGGTTGAAAGTAAGAGTTGCGCTTTCAGTATTGTTGTTAAAGTTTTTAGTAAGTGTAAGTCTGAAGTGATTTGCGTCGTATGTGATGCTTGGCAAGTCTTGAGTTTCGTAATTGTAGAAGTATTCCCATTTATGTGTTGATGATGACAAACTTGCACTTCGAGAAAGTGATGAAGTTTCAATCTTTGGAGCGTCTTGGCAAGAAGGTTCAAAATAATCATCATTGTTGAAAAGGAAAGCAGTGTATGAGAATGTTTGATTTGTATAAGTTGTGGTTTCGGTGAAATCGCCTTCGCCGCTTTCAGCATTATAATTTTTTCCAGGGACGAAAGTTGTATCGTAAAGCCCATAAGATATGTTTACTTCCAAAAGCCCTGATTTGTCTATTGAAAGTCTGCCCGGAGTGACTTTCCATCCCGTTATTTCACCATTCGTATCTTTTTCCGCAGATTCCGTGGCTGCCGTTTCGCCAAGAGCCGTGTCGCGTTTAATTTCCATTTGCAGAGTTTGAGGATAAATTGCTGCGTCGCCATTGCGAATAGAATCGTTTGATGTAAGTATATAATTGCTTGAGTTGACAGGGATTTGTTCGCCGTTTAAATAAACTGAAATTTGAATGTCGTTGAAAAGGTAGTAGTGATTTGGGTCTTCAGTTTTGTTTGGGAAGTAGGCATATACTTGTTTGGCTTCCTTTGTAGTTGTGCCATCTACTGTTTTGTCTATAGTTCCTCTGCCGAATTTTTTCTCAGTGGTGAATGACAAAGGAAGATCTTTTGAAAAGTATGTATTGTTTTGAGTCAGCACACCTTTGTTTATGTAAGGTGGAATTACGTTTGTAATCGTCTCTTCAACAACGTCAGCACTCGACTTTGAAATGCTGGTTGGTTGAATTAAAAAGCAGGCGCCGGTTGCCATTGACAAAGCCGCCATACTAAGAACTGATAAACTTAAAACCTTTTTAAATTTGTTCATACTTCTACCCCTATGTCAACTATATTTTGACACGATCATTTTATCATAATTTTTCCCAAAAGCAAAATAATTTATGTATAAATAAATATAATATATATTAT
>CAVCJG010000008.1:0-42350 GCA_963602685.1 Eggerthellaceae bacterium
GAATTCAATAACTTACAGCTTTCTATTTTAATTGCATACAAAAAAAGATGTCCTTTCGACATCTTTTTTTTCGTATTTTTTTAATATTTTTTAACTTAAAAAACGAATAAAAATATAAGAAAAAATAACAAAATCAAAAAAAGAAGAGCCTATTCTAATTCAGGCTCTTCTTCTTTATTTTCCACAGGTTTTTTGTGATTAACAATCTTGAATTGACGATTGATTTCTGGCTTTTCTTTGCTTGCTTCTGGATTGAAAGAAGCAACGATAAATGGAGTGACTTTTGTTACAAAATCGTTGAACACATCGTCGACCATTTTGTTGTGTCTTTTAAGGTGAGAGTTGTCACCGTGGAAAAGTCTCATCAATTCATTTTCGTCATAGTTGAAACCTTTAAGCATGTCTTTGTCTTCGTCGTCTACTGCATAATCGTTTAAACTTGAAAGTATCATTTCTTGCAAATATGCCATCTTGTCATGCGAAATAGAATTTATCTTTTTAAGACGGTCGGTGATGCCTTCGGCGTAAATTACATCTGCTTCAAGTATGTTTTCATCTTTGCCATAATTTTCAGCAATAAAGGCGCATCTGTCGCCATATTTAGAGTTAAGCATCATGCTTTCACGTGCGCAAATGTCGATATATTTTAATATTTTTTCATCAATATAATAAAGATTGTCGATTCCAACGTTTTCATAAATTTTTTGGTTGAATTCCAAAAACTTTTTGCAATGATCAACGTGTTCGGCGATGTCGAAAATATCATTTTCAATGATGCCGCAAAGTTGATCTGCACTTGGCATGCAGTCAGAATTGAATTTGTTTGATGATTTTGTCTTTTGTGTCTTCATATAAAAAATTATATGCAAAAACTGCAAATTGTCAATATCGTTTTGTAAATTAATTTTCTTTTGATATACTAATCATGAAAGAATTTTAATTTTATGATATTTAAACCTTATTTTAATAAAGACGCAAACAAAGCGCAATTTTTTGCCGAGAAGTTTAATCTCTCTCCATTTATTATGGAGTTAATTTTATCACGCACTGGAGCGGACGAGCAAAAAATAGCCGAATATTTGAATCCAACAAAAGCCCTTTCTGCCTTTGATTTAAAGGGAGTTAAGCAGTTTTGCGAGCGCATAGAACTTGCTCAAAAAATGGGCGATAAAATCGTTATTTTTGGCGATTATGACGTTGACGGAGTCAGCGCTACGGCAATAATGCTTAAAGCACTTAAACGCAAAAACATCGAAGCAAATTATTATCTTCCAAACAGATATATCGACGGCTACGGCCTTACAAAAGCAACCGTTGATAAAGTGATAGACAAATATAATCCAAACCTTATAATCACCGTCGATTGCGGCATTTCGTGCTTTGAAGAAGTGGAGTATGCCAAAGAAAAAGGCGTCGAAGTTATTGTTACAGACCACCACGAATTGCCTGAAATTTTGCCTGACACACTTGTTATAAACGCAAAAATTCCAAACCAAGATTTTGGCTTTGACGGGCTGTGCGGAGCAGGACTTGCATACAAACTTGCAGAGGCACTTTTAGGCGAAAAAGAGGCCGAAGATTTGCTTCCGATTGCAGCCATTGCAACCATCGCAGACATCGTTCCGCTGATGAGCGAAAACAGACGAATTGTGACCAAAGGTCTCAAACTTTTTGAGCGTCATTTGCCGGCTGGAATCAAAGCGCTTTTAAAAGAAAATAAAGTGTCAATTTCATCGCCAAGTGCAAGCGCGATTTCCTTTAAAATCGCCCCAAAAATCAACGCATCTGGGCGTATGGGCGATGCCGCTGATTCGCTTAAATTATATCTAGAAACTGACCCTGTAAAAATCAAAAAATTGCTTGTAAAAATTGGCGAACACAACACCAAGCGCCAATACCTTTGCAACAAGATTTATGACGACGCCATTGCGGCACTAAAAAAGATAAAAATGAAAGACGTTCGCGTGATCACACTTGCATCCAAAAAATGGGATCAAGGCGTGCTGGGAATCGTGTGCTCAAGGCTTGTTGAAAAATATCATCGCCCTGTATTTTTGTTCTCGCAAGAAGGCGACATTTTGAAAGGCTCGGGAAGAAGCATCGACGACATAAACATACACGCACTCCTTTCGTCAATGAGCGACATTTTAGAAACTTATGGCGGCCATTCAATGGCAGCGGGCGTGACAATTAAACGCAGCCAATATGAAGAATTTTCAAAACGCGTAAATGCCTTTGCTTTTGCCCATGTAAACGACGAAGTTTTCATTCCAATCAAATATTACGACGCCGAACTTTCGCTTTCGCAAATAAATCAAAGTTTGCTTGACGAACTTAAACTTTTAGAACCATGCGGATGCGGAAATCTTGCGCCAAAATTTAAAATTACTACATCAGAACTGTCATTCACTCCGATGAAGCGTTTTCCTGAACACGCCGAGATAAAAATCGGTGATTTTCCGCTTTTGATGTTTAATTACACGCCTTTTGCAAAAGCGATGCGTTTTTCGCGTCAAAAAAGTTTTATTTTTGAATTTCAAGAAGGCGAAAGAAAGGGGATTGTCAGCGAATTTGACGGCGGCTCGTTTATAAATCAAGACGCAAATGGCTATGTTTTCCCATTTGAAGTTGAGCAGTTAAAATACGACAAAACATCAACGGCTTCTTACACAATTTATCAGCCACAATCGCTTTTAAATCACGTCACACAAGCAAGTGCGACAGTGTTTGGAACAGCCTTTGTTGCCTTTTCGGGATATGACTATGTTTCGTTTGCAAAAACCTATTCAAATCAAGGAATTTATTACTATGGCATAGCCGATAAAACCTGCGCAGGCTACAACGCACTTTTGCTTAGCCCACAAGGTGTTGATTGGGCAAAAAATTACAATAAAATCGTATTTTTGTCGCCTATTTTAGAAGAAGGTTACATCGCCGAATTAAATAAAACTTCGTCAGCGCAAATATTTGTTCCAACAAGCGAAAAACTGCCTTACAGATATAATTCGCTCAATCTTTCACGCGAAAATTTTGGAAAAATTTATTCGGCATTGGCGTCAAAACAAAACACACTTTTCGTTGACGAATTTGACATTTTTGACAAACTTTTTGCCAGCCGAAACATCAAATTTTTGGACTATTTTGTGGCGCTCAAAGTGTTTGAAGAACTAGGACTTGCAAAAATCGAAAGTGAACGAGGATTGATAAAAATATCAGCTGACAAAACAGTTAAAAAGAATTTGACAGAGTCAAAAATTTATTCTAAACTATCTTTGATAAAAAATATGCTTAAGGAAAACCAATGAAAGCGCTTTTAATTAAAAAAATATTCAGAAATTTCACGCTTACCGAGCATGACAAGAAAAAGATAATTTCGCTTACAGATTACGATATGGATTTAGATCGTTGTGAGGGAATTATTGACTTTATGATTGAACTCAAACTTGACAAAGGTTCACTCATTGGTTTTTTGTGTTATCAACTTTACAAAGTAAAACCTGAAAGGGCAGAAAAACTTTCAACCGATTTTACAAAAGACGAAATGGCGATTTATGAGGGCTTTAAAAACCTTCGCGACATAAGAAACGTTTCAAAAACTGAAGAAGCCGAAGACATCCGTCGTATGTTTTTGGGCATGGGCAACGATGTGCGCGTGGTGCTTATAAAACTTGCAGGAATTATGTATGACATAAAGCATCTTAACCCACCATTGACCGACCTTGACAAAGACTTTGTTTCAAACGTAAAAGAAGTGTTTGCTCCGCTTGCTGAAAGATTGGGGCTTTCAAGCATGAAATCAGAAATGGAAGACCATTGTTTCAGACTTCAAGACCCAGAAAAATATTATATGCTTACAAGCGAACTTGAAAAGCAAAAAGAAAGCAACTCACGTCAAATTGAACTGACTAAAATGCGCATTCAAAAAATACTTGACGAACTTGGAATTCATGGCGAAATCTATGCCCGTCAAAAGCACGTTTCATCGATTTTCAGAAAGTTGAACGCCCAAAATGTAACTCTCGCGCAAATTTATGACTTAATCGCAATGCGCGTGCTTGTTGACACAGTTGAAGATTGCTATGCAGTGTTTGGGAAAATCCACTCGATTTACAAGCCAATTCAGGGCAGAGTAAAAGATTATATTTCAAGCCCAAAACCAAACGGCTATAAAACTTTGCACACATCAGTGATAGTAGAAAACAATCGCCCACTCGAAATTCAAATTCGAACATTTGAAATGCACAAGAATTGCGAATACGGAATCGCCGCGCACTGGATTTATAAAGAAAAGCGCAGCGGAACAACCAAACTTGACAAAAAGCTTTCTTGGCTTAGAGAAATCATGGAAAACGCTCAGACTCTGTCGCCTGAAGACTTTGTCGAGTCGTTAAAAACAAACCTTTACACGGGCGAAATATTCGTTCAGACGCCACGTGGAAAAGTGCTTGAAATGCCAATAGGCTCAACAGTTATTGACTTTGCCTATGCAATTCACTCCGACGTAGGAAATCACTGCACAGGCGGAAAAATCAACAACGTTATGCGCCCAATTTACACCGAATTAAAAAACGGCGATGTTGTTGAAATCATCACAAACCCATCATCAAAAGGCCCATCACGTGATTGGCTTAATCACATAAAAACTTCTGCCGCACGCAGCAAAATCAAAAACTTCTTTAAAACCGAACTTAAAGATGAAAACATCAAAAGCGGTAAGGCTATGTTTGAAGAAGCCGCAAAGGTGCGCAACTATGCAGTTGACACACTCATGCAGCCAAAATACATCGAAGAGATATTGTTTAGATATTCAATGGCAAGCATCGACGAAGTATATGCCGCTATTGGTTCGGGAAGTCTTGCCGCCGCACAAGTTGTCGGACGCTTTATCGCTCTTTATTGCAAAGAGCACGACCTGTTTAAAAAGAAAGACGACATGGCGATTAGAGTTTCGGCAAATTCAGATGGTGTAACAATCGACGGAACAAGCGGACTGCTTATAAGATACGCAGGTTGCTGCCACCCAGTAGCCGGCGATGGCATCGTAGGTTACATCTCTCACGGCAGCGGAGTTACAATTCACCGTTGTGACTGCTCAAACTTGAAATATCTCGAACAAGAGCGTTTGATTCCAGCAGAATGGGAAGACAAAGCAACCACAAACTTTACAGCCGAACTTAACTGCACACTAGAACACAACAACTTAATATCAAACAAAATCATGACAGCGCTTACAGCAATGAAAGCCAACTTGCGCGCATTTGAAATGAAAGAAAACTCATATGACATCGAATGCCGCATCGCACTGTTTGTAAAAAACAAAGCCGAAATAGACAAGATAGTATCAACCATCTCGCAAATAAAAGGCGTAAAAAAGGTATATAGGGTAAACTAAATGCTTCACACCAACGCAAAAGAATTCGAAAAAGAACTTATAGATCTTTGTGACATGTTTTATGAAAACGACATGCCAGAGATTTATCACGAGCAAATGTTGGCGGGAAAACTTTACAACATCATCACGATAGACGGCAAGGCGGAGGAATATCAATACGATATGCCAACGGGCAGCGCGCTCAAACAAAAAAGCCTTAGAAAACGCTATGCGTTGTTGTCGCTTTATAAAACTCTTTCAAAGCGCGAAAACATGGTTTTGCCATGGGGGAGTTTTACAGGCATTCGCCCAACAGCCTTGGCACGCGAAGCAGTCGAAAGCGGTGAGATAAGCGAATATGCCACAACCGAGTTTTTAGAGCGCGAATTTTTGATATCGCACGACAAAGCGATCTTGGCGTCAAAGATAATCAAAAATCAAAAGGGAATAATCAAAAACGACCATCTCGTCGACTTTTATGTAAACATACCAGTGTGCCCATCGCGATGCGCATATTGCTCGTTTATTTCAAGTGAGCGCAGAGCGGTTGAAAAGATAATGCCTGATTATTTGCAAGCGCTTATAAAAGAAATTCGAGCAATGAAAAAGATGATGATTGAAAAAGCGCTTATCGTCAGAAACATCTACATAGGCGGAGGCACACCAACCGTGCTTGAAGCGGACGAACTTGAAATGATTTTAAAAGAACTTTCATTTAAAGTCAGTGAGTTTACGGTTGAGTGTGGCAGACCTGAAACAATCACTCGCGAAAAACTTTTAGTGCTTGAAAAATACGGCGTTAATCGCATATGCATCAATCCGCAAACATTTTCAGATGCAACATTAAAACGCATTGGCAGAGCGCACAAAAAACAAGACGTTTTAAACGCCTATGCGCTTGCGATTGAAATGGGCTTCAAAGTCAACATGGACATAATCATAGGTCTTCCGGGTGAAAAAGCGGCAGCAATCAAAAAAACAATTCAAACGCTGTTAGAACTTTGCCCAAACAACATCACAATCCACACTTTGTCGGTCAAAAACGGCTCAGTCTTAAAAGACGAAAAGCCCGAACTTGGCTTTAAAAACCTTGCAAAAATTTTGGCAGAGTCAGAAAACAAGGTTATGGAAGCGGGTTATAAGCCATATTATCTCTATCGCCAAAAACATCAACTTGGCGGGCTTGAAAATGTGGGATTCTATCGCGACAATGACATTTGTCAATTCAATGTCGATTCGATGGAAGAAACCTCGTCAATCATCGCAGTTGGTGCAAACGCCATTTCAAAACGCGTCTTTTCAATCGAAAATCGCATCGAGCGCGAACCAAACGTAAAGTTTTTGCCTGATTATATAGCGCGAGTGGACGAAATGATAGCGCGCAAAGAAAAACTTTTTGAAAAAGTATAAAATCACTTTACAATTTTTAATTGATGTGATATATTAACAAAGTCGATATGACCTTTCGGCGCAGTCAAAGCGACAAACCTCTGACGCTGGCTTCGCTAAAGGTGACAGAAAAACTAAATGGAGGTAAAATCATGGACGCAGAAAAGAAACAAGCAATCATCAATGAGTATAAACAATCTGAAAAAGATACTGGCTCAGTTCAAGTTCAAGTTGCTCTTTTGACAGAAAGAATCAATCACTTGACCGAACACTTAAAGTCAAATCACAAAGATAATCACTCAAGAAGAGGTCTTCTTCAAATGGTTGGTAAGAGAAAAGGTTTTCTTCTTTACTTAAAAGAAAAAGACATCGAAGCTTACAGAGCGCTCATTAAATCTTTGGGAATCAGAGATGTTAAGTAAAATTTAATAAGGGAAGGGATGCAATGTTTTTTTGCTCCCTTTTTTTAAGAATTTTGCAAGAAAAAATAATTAGGAGAATAAAAATGACACACGGAAAAAAATTTGAACTTAAAATCGGCAGAGACAAAGTAGTTTTTGAAACCGGCGCTCTTTGCGAACAAGCAAACGGCTCATGCCTTGTTCGTTGCGGCGAAACAGTGGTTATGGTCAACGCTACAATGTCAAAATTGCCACGACCAGGAATCGACTTCTTCCCACTTTCAGTCGATTATGAAGAAAAAATGTATGCAGTGGGCAAAATCCCAGGCGGATTTAAAAAGAGAGAAGGCAGACCATCAGACAAAGCAATCTTAACATCACGTTTGATTGACCGTCCACTTCGTCCACTTTTCCCAAAAGGCTTTTTCAATGACGTAACAGTTGTTGCAACAGCACTTTCAGTAGAACCAGACCATGCGCCTGAAGTTCTTGCAATGCTTGGCTCAAGCTTTGCACTTTCAATTTCAGACATTCCATTCCAAGGCCCAACAGGATCTGTTCAAGTTGGACTTGTAAACGGAAAGTTTGTTCTCAACCCAACACAAGCAGAACGTGAAGTATCAAAACTTGCTCTTACAGTCAGCGGAACAGAAGAAGCAGTTTTAATGGTTGAAGCAGGGGCACAAGAAATCCCAGAAGAAACCATGCTTGATGCAATCATGTTTGCACACGACGAAATCAAAAAAATCGTTAAGTTTATCAAAAAGGTTAAAAAAGAAATTGGCAAACCAGTTTGCCCAGATCTTCCATACGAAATCGTTCCAGACGAAATCAACACAGCAGTTAGAGCATATGCTGACAAACTCTTAGACCACGCTCTCGACACATTCGACCGTGAAACAAGACAAAACCGTCAAGAAGAAGTTGACAAAGATGTTAAAGCACACTTTGCTGAAATCTTCCCAGACAGTGAAAAATTCATCGGCGACGTTCTCTACAAAATGACAAAAGAAAAGGTTAGAGCTAAAATCTTAGACAAAGGCGTTCGTCCAGACGGCAGAAAACTCACTGAAATCAGACCTATCTGGTGCGAAACTGACATTCTTCCACGTGTTCACGGCTCAGCAGTGTTCACAAGAGGACAAACACAAGTTCTCACATCACTCACACTTGGCACAGTTTCTGATATGCAAAAACTTGAAGGCGTAAGCGATGACGAAGAAGTAAACAGATACGTTCACCATTACAACATGCCAGGATATGCAACAGGCGAAGCAAAACCTTTAAAAACTCCAGGCAGACGTGAAATCGGCCACGGAGCACTTGCTGAAAGAGCGCTCGAACCTGTTATCCCATCAGAAGAAGAATTCCCATATGCACTTCGTCTTGTAAGTGAAGTTACATCATCAAACGGTTCATCATCAATGGCATCAGTTTGCGGATCAACACTTGCACTTATGGCAGGCGGCGTTCCAATCTCATCTCCAGTTGCCGGAATCGCAATGGGACTTATTAAAGATGAAGAATCACACCGCGTAGCAGTTCTTTCTGACATCCAAGGCCTTGAAGACTTCCTTGGCGACATGGACTTCAAAGTTACAGGAACAGAAAAGGGTGTAACAGCAATCCAAATGGACATCAAAATCAAAGGAATTGACAAAGCAATCCTTACAACTGCTCTCAAACAAGCACGTGAAGGCAGAATGTTTATCATGAACAAACTTCTTGAATGCATTCCTGAGCCAAGAAAAGAACTTTCAAAATACGCTCCAAAAATCATCACATTCGCTATTGACCCAGAAAAAATCAAAGACGTAATCGGATCAGGCGGAAAAACAATCAACAAGATTATTGATGAAACAGGCGTTAAGATTGACATCGAAGACGACGGAAAAGTATTCATCGCTTGCGAAGATGCTGCAAACGCTCAAAAAGCAAAAGAAATGGTTCTTGCAATCGCAGAAGACCTTGAAGTAGGAAAAACTTATCAAGGAACAGTTGCTAGAATTATGACATTCGGTGCTTTTGTTGAAGTTGGCGGCGGAAAAGAAGGAATGATCCACATTTCAAAACTTTCATCAAAACGTGTTGAAAAGGTTGAAGACGTAGTAAAAATCGGCGACAAAGTCGAAGTTGAAGTAATCAAAATCGACGAAAAAGGCCGTGTTGACATGAAACTTATTAAAAAGTTGAAATAAATTCCGTGTAAAAGAAAAACTCCCACATCGGGAGTTTTTTTTGTTGCGCGTGTGTGCCTATCAAAAATAAAAATCAAAAAAAATAGGTTTAAAAATTGTTAAAAACATCGCTTTTATGTTCTATTTGTTTTGACAGCGGCATAAATAATTAGCATGAAAAAGTTAAATGTTTTTATCTTCAAAAAATACGTTGTAAATCTTTGCATATTTGCGCTTGTCGTGATTGTCGGACTGGCAGTCATCTTTGGCGTCAATTTTTCAAAATCCGATGCCGAGCCTGCATCCGCGCAGCAAGGAGCAATCTATCAAGGTGACACAAACTCTAAAAAAATCAGTTTGATGATCAATGTCTATTGGGGGACAGAATATCTTGGCGACATGCTTGACTGTCTCGAATCAAAAAATGCCAAAGCCACATTCTTTGTGGGTGGCACATGGGTTGCCGACAACGGCGAATTGCTTGTAAAAATGGCTGAAAAGGGTCACGAAATTGGCAATCACGCATATTCTCATAAAGACCATGACAAGTTGACAAAAGAAAGTTCTAAAAAAGAAATTTCAACAACGCACAATCTTGTAAAAAGCACAATAGGTAAGGATATGACTCTGTTTGCTCCACCAAGTGGCGCTTACAACGCACAAACTGTTGAATGCGCAAAAGAACTTGGCTACAAGACTATTATGTGGACGCGTGACACAATCGACTGGCGCGATCAAGACGAAGAAACAATTTATAATCGCGCTGTAAACAATGCCAAAGGCGGCGACCTTATATTGATGCATCCAACGGCGTGCACAGCCAAAGCGCTTGGAAGAATTATCGACAAATTGCAATCTCTTGGATTTGAACTTGTCACAGTTTCAGAAAATATTTCAACAGTTGCATAAATAAAAAAACAAAAAAGGCGATTTTTAATCGCTTTTTTCGCGTAAATTTTCGTTTGCGAATAAAGTTTTGTTTGCAATTATATTCTCTTTTATGATATAATCATAACATGGCAGAATATAAGATAGGAAAAAATAAGAAAAAAGTTAGTTCAAATGCGAAAAAGATAGTGGGAATTACAATGATTGCACTCTCATGCCTCGCATTTTTCTTTTTGCTGACAAATTTGGTCGGCTTTATGCAAAATTTCTTGCTTGGCGCATTTGGATATTTTGCATATCCTATGTTTGTGGCAATGCTGCTTGGCGGCGTAGCCCTTTTAAACAACAAAAAATATAAAATGTCCAAAAAATATGCGATATTTTTGTATTTAACAATTTTCTTTTTAGTCTGCATCATCCAACTTGCAATAGTGGGCAATAAATCGGGCTCATTTGGCGATTATCTCGCATCAAATTACACTCGCAAACACACAGCAGGCGGAATTGTTTTTGGATTTTTTACAACCTGCATTTTGTATATGACCAATTTTGTTTGGGCATTTGTTATTTTCTCAGTTTTGTTTGCAATTTCTCTTGCTCTTTACATCGACGCAATCATTGCAATGAAAAAGAAAGCGTCAGCCGAAGAGCCTGTAAAACTTTCAATCAAAGAAGTTAAAAACGACGAAAAACCTCAACAAAAAGAAGAAGTCAACGTCGTTATGAGCGGCAATATCGAGAAAAAACTTTCACGCGAAGAAGAAGTCAGACAAAAACTCGGACTCACTCGCAGGGGAGTGATTGAGCCAATTTCAACCACACAAAAAGAAGAAGAAAAGCCTAAAAGAGTCGATCCAAAAACGCTTAAAGGCGACGAATTAAAGTCATATTTGCTTACGCCACCACAAGCGGATTTCAGCAAATTCTTTTCACCTGAAGCGCGCTCATATGCAAGAAATGGGCTTTCAAATCCATCAAAAAGCGAAATTGATAGAAATATAAATTCGCTTAAAAAAGAAGAAATTCCACCTATAATTTCTGATTCTTCGCGTCAAAACGCTGTCACTGACGCTCAGCCAGAACAACTTGTTTCAGAAGCCGACAACATCATTCGTGAAGTTATGGAAGAAAGCAATTTCACTCACTCAGATTCAGTGTCAGCTGAAGACATCGAAAAAGCGCAAGAAAAACAAAACAACAGCGACCGCGATTTTGACCGTGACCGCAACAATTTTGACCGTGACCGCAACAACAATTTTGATCGTTCAGACCGCGCGTTAGACCACTCGTCAGACCGCATGAGCGACCGCATGGATCGTGATTTTTCTCGTGACCGTGGCTCGTTTGATCGCCACAGCGACCGTGATATAAGCGGGGCAGATCGTTCAACATTTGACAGAGATAATCGTGACTTATCACGCTCAGACCGTGACACACTCTCACGCGACAATGACCGCAACAATTTCGACCGCTCAGACCGCACAACATCAGCAAATCAAAGCGATCGTGGGCTTGTTAGAGATGGCGAATTTGCCGTTCCAGACCGCAAAAAATTTGTTGATTTTGACAACATCTCAAACAGCGAAGAGGAAGAAAAACCAGAGGTTATCAAGCCTTATTCTTATACAAAACCTCCAATCGACCTTGTTACAACTCGTTCAACTGACATGAGCGATCTTGACGACGACATTCAAACAAAAACTGTAATCTTAGAAAACACGCTCGAAGAATTTGGCGTACCTGCAAAAGTTCAAAACGTCGTAATCGGCCCAGCAGTCACAAGATACGAACTTGAAATGCCAAGCGGCGTAACCGTTAAAAAGATTCTCAACCTTTCAAGCGACATCGCGCTTGCTCTTGAAGCAAACGGCGGCGACGTGCGTATCGAAGCCCCAGTTCCAGGCAGAAACGTTGTCGGCATCGAAGTTCCAAACGACAAAGTCGCAACAGTTTCATTAAAAGACGTGTTGATTTCAAACGAATTCAATTCTGCAAAATCTCCACTCACATATGCCGTAGGAAAGGACATCACTGGCAGAATTATGGTTGGCGCTCTCAACAAAATGCCACACCTTTTAATCGCTGGAACAACTGGCTCAGGAAAGAGTGTAATGCTCAACAGCATAATCATATCACTTCTTTACAAATCATCGCCAGACGACTGCAAATTGCTGCTTATCGACCCAAAACAAGTCGAATTTACGCCATATGAAGGCATTCCACACCTTATCGTTCCAAAAGTTATTTCTGACCTTACAAAAGCCACAAATGCGCTTCAATGGGCAGTTGACGAAATGGAGCGCCGTTTCAGACTTATTCGTGAAGCGCGCGTAAGAGACATCGACGAATACAACTCAACCCCAGACGTTGTGACTTACAAGAAAAAGAAAATGCCTTTCATCGTAATTATCATCGACGAATTTTCAGACTTTATCATGCAAGGCAAGAAAGAAGTTGAAGACAAAATTATTCGTCTTGGTCAAAAGGCGAGAGCGGCCGGCATTCACATCATTTTGGCAACTCAATATCCAACAACCGAATATGTAACAGGCGGCATCAAAGCAAACTTCCCATCACGCATCGCATTCAAAGTTGCAAGCAATGTCAACTCGGTTGTAATTTTAGGACAACCGGGCGCTGAAAAGTTGCTTGGCCATGGTGATATGCTTTATGCTCCACAAGAATATTCAGCAGCACCAAAACGTGTTCAAGGTTGCTTTATAACAACTCGCGAAATCGCTGACATAGTAAATTATGTTACTCTCAACAACGAACCAGTGTTTGATAAAGACATTCAAGACGCAATCAACAACGCGCCAAAAGCCTCAGCAAACGGCGTCGACAACGAACGCGGGGGAATGGATCCGCTTCTTCCTGAAGCACTCAAAATGTGCATAGATGCAGGACAAGCGTCAACTTCAATGATTCAACGTCGTCTTTCAATCGGCTATCCACGCGCCGGCAAAATAATCGACCAAATGACCGAAATGGGCTACATTTCAGCCGCAGACGGAGCAAAGCCAAGAAACGTTTATATCACTCTTGAAGAGTATTATCAGATATTTGGCGACAAATACCAATAACGGAGAAACAATGACTAAAGAAGACCTTAAAACAAAAAAAGTATCTGCCATATCACTCGGTTGCGACAAAAACCGAGTCGACCTTGAAAAGATGCTTTTTTTGCTTTCAAATTACGGAATGCAGGTTGTAGAAAATGTGGAAGATGCTGACATTGTCATAGTCAACACCTGTGCGTTTATTTTGCCTGCTAAAAAAGAATCTATTGCAAACATAATCGAAATGGAAAACCTTAAAAAGTCGGGCAGAATCGAAAAATTGATTATCACTGGCTGTCTTCCAGCCCGCCATATGCGTGAAATCAAGCAAGAGTTCACAACAGCCGACGCAATCGTTCCACTTTCTGAAAACAAAAACATTATAAACATCATCGAAAACCTTTATGGCGTAAAACCAAGCAAGCCACAAAGCAGTTTTGACAGAGTTTTGACAACTTCAAATGGCTATGCTTACTTAAAAATAGCGGACGGCTGCAACAATGTCTGCTCGTTCTGCACAATTCCACGCATTCGTGGCAAATACAAAAGCGAAAAGATGGAAGACCTTGTCAGCGAAGCCAAATTGCTTGCAAAACGCGGCGTGAAAGAACTCATTTTGGTTGCTCAAGACACAACCAGATATGGCACAGACCTTTACGGCAAACCAATGCTCACCGAACTTTGCACTAGACTTGCCAAAATAAAAGAAATTGAGTGGATTCGAATCCACTATGCCTATCCTGAAATGGTCGATAAACAACTTCTCGACCTTATTGAAAACGAACCTAAAATGTGCAAATACATAGACATTCCGCTTCAACACATCGACAACGAAATATTAAAATCGATGCGCCGCAAGCATGACGAAGAATTCACACGCAATCTCATCGCAGACATTCACACAAACTATCCTGACATAAAAATCCGTTCGACTTTTATTGTCGGCTACCCAGGAGAAACGGGCAGGGCATTTAAAAAACTTGTTAAGTTTTTGCAAGAAGCAAAACTCGATTATGTGGGCTTTTTCCCATACTATCGCGAAGAAAACACTATTTCGTATTTTATGAAAAAGCAGATTCCAAATTTTGTTAAAATGCGCCGCCTTAAAAAGGTTCAAAAAGTCCAAGAAAAAATCGCTTCAACAAAGGCCAAAGAAGAAATTTCGCACGTTGTGCCAGTTCTTGTCGACGCCTACGATGAAGACAGCGGATTTTTCCTCGGCCATGCCAAATTTCTTTCTCCATTAGTTGACTTTAATGTCAAAATTGTGGATAATGGAAATATAGAAATTGGCAAGATTTACAACGTAATTTTAACCGATTTTTATGCAAACAGTTATGAAGGAGAAATCAAGTGAATTTACCAAATAAAATAACAATTTCACGTATTTGTTTAATTCCATTTGTGATATTTTTCTACCTTGCAGACTTCATTCCTTATGGCAAACTTGTTGCAGCCTTAATCTTTGGAATTGCCGCAATCACCGACAATATCGACGGAAGAATTGCAAGAAAAAGAAACTTAGTCACCGATTTAGGCAAGTTCTTAGACCCAATAGCCGACAAAGTCTTGGTTATGAGCGGTCTGCTTTTGATTACCGCATGGCCTGTTCAAGGGGCAGGAGTAACCGAAGCAATCCCAGCAATCTGGCCAATCTGGCTTGGAATTTTGTGCGTTACAATCATTTTGGCAAGAGAACTTATCATCAGTGCTTTCCGCCAAATCGCAGCAACAAAAAACCTTGTTTTAGCAGCCGACAAATCGGGAAAAATCAAAGCGACAATACAAGACGTAACAATCTTTTTATACATGATTTATGCGTTCTTAGTATCTGAGTTCTGGACAGCAATCGAAGGCACAGCAAACACCGTAATTTGCATCGTGTTAATCGTATGCCTAGTTGTAAGCACAATCCTTACAATCTCATCAGGAATCGGTTACATTGTTAAAAACAGACACGTGCTTAAAGAAGACCCTAAAAAGCAAGAAAAAACAGTTAAATACGACGGGCTTATCCCTGACGTTTTGCGTGAATTTTTCGATGAAGGTCTTATCAGCATGAAAAAAGTTGCATCACGTTTCAACATCGACGAACAACGTGCAACCAAAATCGTGAAAGATATGACAGTTTTAGGTTACATCTCAGATGAAGGTGACGAACGCGAAATCCTTATCAGCCAAAAAGATTATGAAGACATTTTTGGCAAACAATAAAAACTAACAACAAATAAACGATACAAAAACGATAAAACAACAAAACAACAAATAAAAAAAACGAAAAGAAAGATAGATAAATAGACGAATTGGAGAGAGATTATGGAAAAGAATTTAACAAAAGAAGATGCACTTTCACAAGCACTTCTTCAAATTGAAAAACAATACGGCAAAGGTTCAATTATGAAGCTTGGAGACACATCAAATCAAAAAATTGACGTGATTCCAACAGGTTGCTTAACCCTTGATCTTGCTCTCGGAATAGGTGGAGTGCCAAGAGGCAGAGTTATCGAAATTTACGGACCTGAATCTTCAGGTAAAACAACAGTTTCGCTTCACATTATTGCCGAAGCACAAAAAATGGGCGGAACGGCAGCATTCATCGATGCCGAACATGCTCTTGACCCAAGTTACGCAGAAAAACTCGGTGTAGTTTTAAAAGACCTTTACGTTGCTCAACCTGACAACGGAGAGCAAGCGCTCAACATTTGTGATATGCTTGTTCGCAGTGGTGGGGTTGACGTAGTAGTTGTCGACAGCGTCGCAGCGCTCACACCAAAAGCCGAAATCGACGGTGAAATGGGGGACAATCACGTAGGCCTTCAAGCCCGCATGATGTCACAAGCACTCAGAAAACTCACAGGCGCAATCAACAAAAGCAACACAATCGTTGTGTTCATCAACCAACTTCGTGATAAAATCGGCGTAATCTACGGCAGCCCAGAAACAACAGCCGGCGGAAAGGCGCTTAAATTCTATGCAAGTGTTCGTCTTGACGTAAGAAAAGGCGAAGCAATCAAAGACGGAGCAAACGTTATCGGAAACAAAACAAAAATCAAAGTTGTTAAAAACAAACTTGCTCCTCCATTTAAAGTTGCCGAATTTGATATTATCTATGGAAAGGGAATTTCAAAATCAGGTTGCGTAGTTGACCTTGCAACACAATTTGGAATCATCAAAAAATCTGGTTCATGGTTTGCGTACAACGACGAAAAAATCGGACAAGGCAAAGAAAACACAAAAGCCTACCTTGAAAACCACCCAGAACTTTATGCTGAAATCGAAAAACAAATCATCGACGAAGTTAAAAAAGATGGACTTCCAATCGAAGTTGGCGGCGACGAAGAATAGTCAAGATAAGCAAACAAAAAAGAAAATTAAAAGAGAAGATTTACACAAAAAATCTTCTCTTTTTTATCGGCTGAATTTTAGGTGTTTCATTTTTAATTTTGCATTCAAAAACCTGACAATTTTTCTCGTCAAATCCATAAACTATTTTCACGTTTTCGCCTGAAAAATCCAGCGAAAGCGCCACATCTTCATTTTGCCCCGACACTTCTTTTAAAAGCGCCGCTGAATCATAAATTTTATAAATATAATTGCGTTTTGCTTTAAACGAAATGCTTGCTTTTTCGCCGTCAAATTTTACATCAAAATTTTGTTTTTCAACTTCTAAAAAGTTGCTTGAAACATCTTTTGGCAAGTTAAAAACCGAAAAACTTTGACTCTGTCTAAATCGCTCAGGCGTGGCCGGCGAAGCAAGTTCGATGCGGTGTTCGTTTTCAAGACTTACAAGGTCAATGTCGCGCGTGACTATTGTGCTTGGCACAACGATTGCTCCTCGATTTTCTTCTTTTGCGCTTTCAAAATAATTTCTCACGCACCTTGTCGGCTGATTTCCGCCCGCAACTGAAATCGGAGTGTTGTCCAAGTTTCCAACCCAAACGGCGCAAACCTTTTCAGGCGTATAAGCCACGCACCACGCGTCGCTGTTTTTCTTGCCTTTTCCAACCGTTCCTGTCTTGGCGGCGATTGCCATATCAAGCGATGCAAGATTTTTCGCCGTGCCGCTTTCTGCGGCCTCTTGCAGCATAGTTGTCATTAGATATGCAGTGTCTTCACGAACCGCTTGCACGGTTTCAGGGGAGTGTTTATAAAGAATTTTGCCTTTCGCGTCGGTTATGTATTCCACAAATTTGGCTTCGGCATATTTTCCGCCGCACGCAAAAGTCGAATAAGCCTGCGCCATCTGTTTTAGACTCACGCCATATCGCATTCCGCCCAGCGCCAAAGCAAGCGACGTGTCTTCATCGTCAAAATCTATGCCCATGCTTTCAGCATAAGATTTCGCCCTTTCAACGCCCACATATGAAAGCACTTTAATCGCAGGAATGTTGATTGATTTTGCAACTGCCTCGCTTGCCGAAACATATCCTCTAAACTTGCCGTCAACGTTTTTTGGCTTGTATTCGCCAAGTGACAACGGCTCGTCCAGAATCTGCGAACATGGATAAATCAAATCGGCATCAAGCGCCGGCGCATAAACAAGAATTGGCTTAATTGCCGAGCCGGGCTGCCTTTTTGCTGTTAGTATTTTATAAGCGCTTTTGCCCAAAAACGCGCTGACAGCGTGCTTTGAATTATCAACTAAAATCGCGGCATGGTCGGCGGAATTAAAATCCTCTTTTTCAAGCGCTTTTTCAAGTTTTTGTTGGTCGCTAAGACTTAAATATGTGTGAATTTTATAGCCATTCAGCGCCATATCTTTAAGCGGAACATTCAAAATGCTTTTTGCTTCGTCCAATGCGGCTTCGCTGTAAGAATTTATCGGATTTAGGTTCGACGACGAAAGGTTGAGTTCGATTTCACTCTTTGCGGCATTTTCGGCGTCTTCTTCGCTTATAAAACCTGCTTTTTGCATCTGTCTAAGCACCAAATTACGCCTTTTTAGCGCGTTTTCAGTCTGTGATATAGGCGAATAGCGGCTTGGCGATTTAATCATGCCTGCCAGCAGTGCACCTTCTTGCAAATTGAGTTTATTCGAACTTTTTGAAAAGTAATAATTTGCTGCATTTTCAATGCCATAGCAGTTGTTGCCATAATAAATTGCATTTAAATAACATTCCAAAATTTGGTCTTTGGAGTGCGATTTTTCCAACTTTTTCGTCAGCACAATTTCCTTGATTTTTCGCTCAAAAGTCTTTTCGCTGCTAAGGTGCGTGTTTTTGATAAGTTGTTGACTTATGGTCGAAGCGCCTTCTTTAAGCGAGTGAGTTGTTATGTTTTTTAAAGCCGCCTTGCACATTCTCTTATAGTTCAGTCCATGATGCTTATAAAACGAAACATCTTCAATCGCAATAAACGCGTTTTTCACATTTTCGGGCAGTTGCGAAATGGTGCAGTGCGCGCTGTTAAACGTGTTTTCGTCCTTAACGGGTCGGTTGTCCGAGTCATAGACTGCGACGGCCAGCATGGGCGACGAAAGCGCCTCTTCGTTTAGCGCAAGCGACGAAAATTTGATGAGATTTATACTTAAAAACAGTGTGCCGCTCAGCACACACGCTCCAAAAATGACACAGAATGAAATCAGACAAATTTTGACAAATTTCTTCATGACTTTAATATGTGTCAACATTAAAGAAAATATTTGCAAAACTTTGTAAAATCTTGTATAATAAAGTTATGTTTTATCATATAGTCACATTTGGTTGCCAAATGAATGTTCATGAATCAGAAAAAATTGCGTCCATACTTGAAGAAATGGGGTATAAACCAACTCCAAATCGCGAAGATGCGGACGTAATCGTTTTTAATACCTGCGCAATTAGAGAAGGGGCAGAAGACCGCATGTTTGGCAATGTCGGCGCGCTTAAACGCCAAAAAAGACAAAATCCAAACCTTGTAATTGCAGTGTGCGGCTGCGCTTCGCAAAAATCATCAACGGCAGAATACATCAAAAAAACGTTTCCATTTGTAGACGTTATTTTAGGCACGTTCAACCTTCACAAAATCGGTGAATACATCGACCAAGCGCGCAAAAAAAGAGTGCTCGAACTTTGGAACGAAGGCGAGATTGACGAAGAAAAATCATATCTTCGCACAAGCGGCGACAATGCTTGGGTCAATATCATGTATGGCTGCAACAATTTCTGCACATATTGCATAGTCCCATATGTTCGCGGCAGAGAAAAATCACGCCAAAAAGAAAACATCTTAAACGAAATCAGACAAATCGTGAAAGACGGAAAATACAAAAAAATCACTCTGCTTGGTCAAAACGTAAATTCGTATGGCAAAGACCTTTCTCCAAGCATAACTTTCACACAACTTTTGCGCGAAATCACAGCGATTGAAGGCGACTTTAAAGTTGGATTTATGACGTCGCACCCAAAGGATATCACCGACGAATTGATTGAAGAAATCGCCCACAACGACAAAATGCTTAAAGAGATTCACTTGCCAGCCCAAAGCGGAAACAACCGCATTTTAAAGGCAATGAACCGCTCATACACACGCGAAAAATACCTTGACATAATCAAAAAAATCAAAACCTTAATTCCAAATGTCGTTTTGACATCAGACTTTATCGTAGGTTTTCCAACCGAAACTGAAGAAGAATTTCTTGACACAATGGACCTTGTAGAAAAGGTGCGTTTTTCAAGCATTTTTGCGTTCATCTATTCGCCAAGAGAAGGCACAGTTGCGGCAAAAATGGACGGCCAAATCGACGACAAAACAAAGCACGATCGCGTAAATCGTTTGCTTAATCTTGAAAAGAAAATACAAAAAGAGGACAAAAATGAACGATAAACCAACGCCAATGTTCCAGCAATATCTGCTCATAAAAGAAAAGTATCCTGACACTTTGCTTTTCTTTAGACTTGGCGACTTTTATGAAATGTTTTATGAAGACGCTTTAACCGCATCAAAAGCGCTTGACCTTACGCTCACTCAACGCGCAGGCGCTCCAATGTGCGGCGTGCCTTATCATGCCAGCGAAACCTACATTCAAAAACTCATTTCGATGAACTTTAAAGTTGCAATTTGCGAACAACTTTCCGAGCCAAAACGCGGACAAATGGTCGAACGTGACGTGATCCGAGTTGTCACACCGGGCACAGTTACCGAAGATATTATGCTTGACAACAACAGAAACAACTTTATTCTCTGCGCCTATTTTGACGGATCAAAACTCGGCCTTAGTTATTCCGACATCACGACTGGACTTTTTGAAACCGAACAAATCGATGGCGACTTTGTCCAAGCCTTCACCGACACTCTCTCACGTGTTGCTCCAAGCGAAGTAATCGGCAATGATGCCGCCTACGAACTTTATGAAAGCCTGCCAGTAATGAAACTTGGCACACTTCCAAAAATGCAAAAGTATTATGACTGGGCGTTTAGGGGAGAAAGATGCGACCAAAACCTTTCAAAGCAGTTTGGCGAAAATTATAAACGTGTTTACGAAATCGAAGACAAAAAATCGGCTCAAATTTCATCGGGCGCGCTTATTGAATATCTTTCCGAAACTCAAAAGCGTCAAATTCAGTCGATTAAACACTTAAAACTTGTCAGAAACAACGATTATATGCAAATCGACTCAACGGCTCGCCGCAATCTCGAACTTGTCGAGACCATTCGCGAGCGCAAACGTTACGGCTCACTTATTTGGCTTATGGACAAAACCAAAACCAGCATGGGCGCACGTAAATTCAGATACATTTTCGATCATCCGCTCCAATCGGGCGAAAAAATCAATGAACGCCTTGACAGGGTGGAAGAACTCTACAAAAAATCGGTGATAAGAGACCAAATCGGAATCACCTTGTCAGCAATCGGCGACATCGAACGTCTTGCCGGCAAAATCGCATATGGCAACGTGACGCCAAAAGATTTATTGTCGCTTAAAAACTCACTTGCGCCAATTCCAGGCCTTAAAGAAGTGATTTCAAAAGCCACAACTCTTGCACCATTAAACGCAAAAATCAGCGGTCTTGAAGACTTGCACGACTTGCTTGAAAAAGCGATAGATGAAGACGCACCAATGCTTCTTCGCGATGGTGGCTACATCCGTGCCGGCTTCAACAGCGAACTTGACAGTTTGCGCAATGTTAAAATCGAAGGCAAAAAATGGCTCGATTCACTTGAAGAAGAAGAGCGCGCGAAAACGGGCATAAAAAGCCTTAAAATCATTTCAAATCGCGTGTATGGCTATTTCATTGAAGTCAACAAAAAAGAAACCGACCGCGTTCCGCTTTATTACAAGCGCAAACAAACGGTTGCAAACAATGAAAGATACATAACTCAAGACTTAAAACTCATCGAAGACAAAATTGTAAATGCCGACGAAAACGCAATCAAACTTGAATCAATCATCTATGATCAATTAAAATCGCACCTTCAAACAATGGTTGACGAACTTTTGACAACGGCCGATGCAATCAGCGACGTCGATGCAATTTTCTCGCTCGCACAAACGGCTGTTTCAAACAATTACACACGTCCACAAATCGATGAAAGCGTGCAAGAAATTTCGATAGTAGGCGGAAGACACCCAGTTGTAGAAGCATTTTTAACTGGCGGAACATTCATCTCAAACGACACATTCCTTTCATCTCCAGACGATCAAATCATGATAATAACCGGTCCAAACATGGCAGGTAAAAGCACATATATGAGACAAGTCGCGCTTATAACTTTTATGGCGCATATCGGAAGTTTTGTCCCAGCAAAAGAAGCAAAAATCGCGATAACTGACCGCATATTCACCCGTGTCGGCGCAAGCGACGATTTGGCGTTTGGACAAAGCACGTTCATGGTTGAAATGAGCGAAGTCGCATCAATTCTTGCCAATGCCACACCAAAAAGTTTGGTTATTTTAGATGAAATTGGCCGCGGCACATCAACATTTGACGGGCTCAGCATAGCGTGGGCGGTTGTCGAACACATGGCAAAACACCTTCCAGCAAAAACGCTTTTTGCAACGCACTATCACGAGTTAACAGACCTTGAAGGTTCGCTTAGCGGCGTGAAAAACTACAAAATTTTGGTTAAAGAACTTGACGACGACGTTGTGTTCTTGCGCAAAATCGTCCGCGGCGGCGCAAACAAGAGTTTTGGTATCGAAGTTGCCAGAATGGCCGGACTTCCAACCGATGTGCTCACTCGCGCAAAGCAAATATCAAAAAATCTTGAAAGTCTCAATCAAAAATTAGACATAAGTTCTTTAAAATCGCTTCCAGTCGAAAAACAAGAAAACAAAACCATGAGCGAAATCTATCGCATCATAAAAGACATCGATCCAAACAGACTTTCGCCAATGGCAGCGTTTGAAATCTTGGTTGATTTAACAAACAAAGCGAAGGAGGAAAAATGAAAATAAAACTTCTTGACAGCATGGTCTTCAACCGCATCGCGGCAGGTGAGGTTGTTGAAAAGCCAGCATCAATCGTAAAAGAATTGGTTGAAAACAGCATCGACGCGAAAGCGACTGTTATCAGCATTGAAATTGAAGACGGCGGCAAAAAGAAAATAGTAATTTCCGACAACGGCCAAGGCATCGAAAAAGACGATTTAAACAACGCCTTTATGCCACACGCAACCAGCAAAATTTCAAAAGTTGAAGATTTAGACACAATTCACACACTTGGCTTCCGTGGTGAAGCCTTGGCGTCAATCGCGTCAGTGTGCCACATTTACGCTTCATCAAAAACCGAAAACGACGAAGTCGGCCACAGTATTCGCATCGACGGCGGACTTTTCAGCGAAGTTAAAGAAGTTGCTCGCAACAAAGGCACAACAATCGAAGCGAGCGACCTGTTTTACAACGCTCCAGTGCGCGCCAAATTTTTAAGACGCAGCAAAATTGAAGAAAGCGAAATTACACATCTCGTCGAAAAATTTATGCTTGCACATCCTGAAATTTCATTTTTATATGTTGTTGATGGCAAGCAAATTTACAACACAATTTCATCAGAACTTTCAGACATAATCTACACGATTTATGGCAAAGAAGTCTATGACAATCTCATCAAAATCGACGCAGAAGAAGACGGAATGCGCCTTTCAGGCTTTATAATTTCGCCTAAATATTCAAAAGTGAATCGCACAAATCAAACACTTTTCGTCAACGGCAGATATGTTGAAAACTATCTCGTTTCGTCGGCTGTCCAAGGCGCATTCGAGCCATTTTTGATGAAAGGCAGATTCCCAATCTACATTTTATCGCTCACTATGCCATCAGACACTGTCGATGTAAACATTCACCCAACAAAACGTGAAGTTAAGTTTGAAAATCCAAACAGAGTGTTCGGCTTTGTTCGCAGACAAATTGAAAACGGACTTATCTCGGCAAATCACATAGCCAACTTTGAAGTTCGCGTTAATGGCATCGAAAACGAAACGCTCGAAAGCGACACACGCGCCCCAGAAAACACTCAAAGTTTTGCGCACGTTCCAGTTGCTGACATCGAGCCACTTCCAAGCAAAGAGGGCATGAGTTATCGCGACAACGGCCCAGACGAAAAAATCGTCTATCCAAAACGCGAAGTCGAAATCGAAACAAAAACGATTAAACAACCGCTTCCAGATTTCATGAACATAACAATCGAAAAAACTGTTCCAGTCAACAAAATCGGCGGCAGAATTTTCTTTGATCAAACCGAAAGTGCGCATGCCAGTGAAATTGAAGCAGGCAAGCCACTTGAAAACAAATTCTTGACAGCGTCAGTCAAAGATGAAATGAAAATTTTAGGCACGCTTTTTACAACTTACATCGTTGTAGAATACGCCGACAAAGCCTATTTCATCGATCAACACGCGGCGCACGAACGCACGCTTTATGACAAGCTTTGCAAGCAAGTTGAAAACAGCGAAGTGCTTAAACAACCGCTTCTTTTCCCATTCGAACTTAAAACAACCGAAAAAGAAAGAATCAAACTTATCGAAACAGTTCCAGTTCTTGAAAAACTTGGATTCAACTTAAAAGAAAGCAAACTCGGCTTTGAAATCAGCGCTGTTCCACTTATTTTAAGCGGAATTGACCTTTCAAAATTCTTTGAAAGCGTGCTTGCAGACGAAAGTATATTTGACAAATCAACAAGCCAAATTATGAAAGAGCGTCTCAGCCAATATGCGTGCAAACATGCCATAAAGGCGGGCGACCACATTTCAAACGACGAAATTGCATACTTAATAGACGCAATGCGCAAAGGCGTTTTGCTTTGCCCACACGGCAGACCAATCGTGCTTGAACTTGAAAAGCGCGACTTTGAAAAAATGTTTAAAAGAGTGTTATGACAAAACCAAAAGCAGTGATAATTTTAGGACCAACAGGAGTAGGGAAAAGCGACCTTGCAATCAAGATCGCCAAAACTTTTGACGGCGAAATAATCTCTGCCGACAGTGTTCAAATTTATAAAGGGCTCGACATAGGCTCAGCCAAAGTTATGCCAAACGAAATGCAGGGGATTGTCCATCATTGCATCGACATTTTGCCGGCGGATGCCGAATTTTCGGTTTATGAATATGTGGAGTTAACCAAAAAACTAATTCACGAAATAACCGCTCGCGGCCACCTTCCAATCATCGTTGGTGGAACAGGACTCTATGTCAAAGCGCTCATTGAAGGTTACGATTTTGGCGGCAGTGGCAAAAATCAAGCCTTCCGTGACGAACTTTGGACGCTTTCTGGCGAACAGTTGCACGAAAAATTAACGCAACTTAACCCGCTTCGCGCGCAAGAAATTTCGCCAAACGACAAGAAAAAACTCATCCGCGCCATTGAAATAGCATCGTTCGGCATCCAACCACAATCTCATGGTTGCAGTGACATTGAATTTTTGACAATGGCAATAACATTGGATCGCCAGCTTTTGTATGACCGCATCAACAAGCGCGTCGACATAATGATATCGCAAGGCCTTGAAAACGAAGTGAAATCGCTGCAGAATCGCGGTTTAACAAAAGAAAATCAATCGATGAAAGCGATTGGTTACAAAGAGATGCTTGACTATTTAAACGGCCAAACAACGCTTGAAAAAGCAATCGAACTTATAAAACAACATTCACGTAACTACGCAAAAAGACAGATGACATTTTTGCGTGGCATGAAAATAAAAATGTTTGATAAAAACGACGAAACTGCAATTATGCAGTATGTGAGGGATTTTTATGACAATAACCGAAATTGAAAAGTCACTTGCTGAGCAATTTAAACAAGTTGACGAAATAAGTTTTTACAATCAGAAAAAAGTAATCGACGCCTTCCGCTCATGCCGCATAAGCACAAATATGTTTGCCGGCACGACTGGCTATGGCTATGACGATAAGGGCAGAGACACACTTTGTGCCCTCTTTGCCAAGGTTTTTGGCGCCGAAAAAGGACTTGTAAGCCCGCTTCTCACTTGTGGCACACACACAATATCAACCGCACTCTATGGGCTTCTTCGTCCAAAAGACGTGCTCCTGTCAATCAGTGGCGACCTTTATGACACGCTTGAAGATACTCTTCTTGGCAAAGATAATGGCAGTCTTGAAGATTTTGGTGTTAGATATGAAAAAATCGACCTTAAAGGCGACGAATTTGACTTTGCAAAAATCGAAAAAGCGGTTAAAAAGTTTAAGCCAAAAGTAGTGTTTATCCAACGTTCTCGCGGCTATTCAACCCGCAAAGCGCTCACTGTCGACGAAATCGGACAAGCGGCTCAGTTTGTTAAAAAACTCAGTCCAAACAGTTTTGTCGTTGTCGACAACTGCTATGGCGAGTTTGTTGAAGAAAAAGAACCAACTCAAGTCGGCGCTGACGTCATTATGGGCTCGCTTATAAAAAATGCCGGCGGTGGACTTGCTCCAACAGGCGGCTACATCGTGGGCAGCGAAAAGGCAATCAGCCTAATCGAAAAACGCTTTACGTGTCCATCGCTCGGAATGGAAGTAGGCTCATTTGAAATGGGTTACAGACTCTTTTATCAAGGCCTGTTTATGGCTCCACACGTTGTTGCACAGGCAATAAAAGGCTCACTTTTAATTGGCAAAGTGATGGAAGAAAAAGGCTACAAGGCCGTTCCATCAATCTCAGAAAAGTCAAGCGACATAATCAGAAGCATTTTTATCGGAAATGAAGAAGGTTTAATCAAATTTGTTCAAACTGTTCAAAAATATTCGCCTGTTGACTCGTTTGTAACACCTGTTCCATGGGATATGCCAGGTTATGAAGACCAAGTAATCATGGCAGCCGGCACATTTGTAGGGGGAGCAAGCATCGAAATGAGTTGTGACAGCCCAATCCGCCCACCATATGTGGCATATTTCCAAGGCGCATTAACTTACGAACACGCAAAAGCCGTGGCTGAAGAACTTCAACGCCTTTTCTAAACGAATTTGAAAAGCATAAAGCATATGAATTAAACATACTTTTATAAATCAGCATTTTAAAAACTATAAAACAGCGTTTTTAAACAGAAATCGCACACGAACAAGCATTTTCGCTTGTTCTTTTTTTGTCGAATCTTTAATAAACTATGATATGCAGTCATATAAAACAAAATCTATGCTTTCGCGGCTGAAAATGAACGTGTCTTCGCAGTTTCAGCAAACAAAAGGCAGAACAATTATCACGCTCATAATCGTTTTGCTGTGTTTTATCGCCGGAATAGTCGTTTTTATATCGTCACCGAGTTGTTTTCCGGGCGATGAGTATTTGCTCGATTATACGGGCGTTAAAACGGGCATAACGGCTTTCTTATCGCGAACGTTTTCAATTTTGGTGGTGATGGGACTAGGCTACGGGCTTACAATCGTCATTTTTACATTGCCGATAGCCGTTTTGATTATAGGTTTCCGCGGATATTTGCTTGGCTTCAATCTTGCAGCGCTTTGCGCAGGCTTTGGGCTGTCGGGTTTGCTTGACGGAATACTTATAGTGTTTCCTTGTCAAATCTGCATGCTTTTTCTGCTTTCGCTTTATGTTGCGTTTATATCAAAAGCGCACTCAAACTGCAAGCGATTCGGGGAGAAAGGCGGCAGAGCCAAAATATTTGCAATCTTTTTCGTGCTGCTTCTTATCTTAAATTTGATAGAAACAATTCTTATGTGCGTCTTTGCTCCGAAAATAATCTTAGTGATTTAAAATCTATAAGCATTAACATTTATGTTTTTTACACGTTTCTAAGTAGTTTCTAGTCTTTATAATTTTTCACTCAATCATAAATTCTAGCCTTTATACTTTTCACTTAATCTTATTTTGCAAACCTACGTGGTTTTAGCCATTATCCTAGCATTTAAAGCGGGAAGAATAAAATTTAATTTTCTGAAAACACTATCAGCAAGGAGTTTTGAAAAATGAAAAAATTTTTTGCTTTTAGTATTATGTCTGCCATTATACTATCAACATGTTGTGGTATTATGTCAAATTCTGTATGTTATGCCGACGTGACCGACATAACCAGCAAAAGCGCGATTGTGATGGATTATGCAACGCATGAAGTGCTTTTTGAAAAAGATTCACACGAAAAAATGCCTGTTGCCAGCATGGTAAAAATGATGACAATCTTGCTTACAGTTGAAGACATTGACTCTGGCGACCTTGCGCTGACCGATATGGTTACAACAAGTGAAAATTCCTCGGGAATGGGCGGCTCGCAAGTTTTCATTGATCCTTACGTTGAATACAGCGTCGAAGATCTTTTGAAAAGTGTGATTATGGCTTCAGCAAATGATGCTAGTGTAGCGCTTGCTGAGCACATATCGGGCAGTGAAGAAGTTTTCGTTAAAAGAATGAACAAGCGTGCTAAAGAACTTGGCATGTATGACACAAATTATGTAAACTGCACAGGCTTGCCAGCTCCAGAAGGATATTCATCTGCCTATGACTGCGCACTTGTGCTTAGCCAAGTTACATCGCATGATGTTTATCACAAGTTTTCAAGCATTTGGATGGACGAATTAAAACACCCATCAGGCAGAAAAACAGGACTTGTCAACACAAACAGACTTGTAAGATATTACAACGGCTGTGACGGCGGAAAAACAGGTTCGACCAACGAAGCAGGCTGCTGCCTTTCAGCAACAGCAAAGCGCGGAGATATGCGACTTATAAGCGTTATCGTAGGCGCAAAAGACTCTAAATCACGTTTTAACGAATGTTCGCAACTGTTCAATTATGGCTTTGCAAACTTTGAAAACGTAAATCTGATTGATTCTTCTTCGCCAGTCGCAACTTTGGCTGTGACAAAAGGACAAAGTGACAGCATTGAAGTTTATGCACAAGAAAACTATTCAGCGCTTATTAAAAAGGGAAGCGAAAATGGTTATGAAGTCGAACTTAAACTTCCTTCGTCCGTAAAAGCGCCAATAAAAGAAGGTCAAACCATAGGCACTGCCGAAATCTACAAGGACGGCGTGCTTATAAAATCGGTCAATTTAATTTCAAAAGTCGCAGTCAAGAAGGTTGGATATTTTGAATGCGTAAGATTGATCGGCGAAAAATGGTAAAAACAAAAATAAGCAAAATTTAATCCAAATAAAACTTACACAAAAATATGTCGAATAGCCCAAAAACAAACAAAAAAGCGCTATTCGACATTTTTCATTTTATAAATTGATTTTATGTTTTGATTTTGTTGTCAAAGCCGCTTTTTTTTGTTATACTATCTCTGCGTATGATTTATTATCTGTTCACGTTGGATTTAACTGGCTGGGAGTTTTTGGCGCTTATGCTTGCATATCTTTTAGCAATCGCCTTGGCTTTTTCTTCACATGAGTTTGCGCACGCCATAACTGCAAAATGGTGCGGCGACAAAACAGCAGAATCCGCGGGCAGAGTAAGCCTTAATCCTTTTAAACATATCGACATGTATGGCGCATTGTCGTTTTTGCTTGTGGGGTTTGGCTGGGCAAAACCTGTTCCTGTTAATCCGCTGCAATTTCGCAACTACAAAAGGGGAATAAGGCTTGTCTCATCGGCAGGAATCATAACAAACTTTGTGCTTTTTATAATTTTTAGTTGCATGTTTCACTTTATCACGCCGCTTCTAAATCTAAACAAAATGCTGCAAGTTTTTGTGTATTTCTTCCTGTATCTTTCAATGAGCCTAAATCTATCGCTTGCATTATTCAACATTCTTCCAATCTATCCACTTGACGGATTTAATTATCTCACGTCGTTTATGCGACCTGACAACAAGTTTGCTCAGTTTATGTATAGATATGGAAACTTGATTTTGCTGATAATCATCATCTTGCCAGTCTTTGACATTGTCTACTATTATGCGGTTGGCGGGATTGAAACTCTTATGACAAAATTTTGGGGATTATTTTAATGGAAAACGAATCAGAACAACTAAATTTTCTTGACGATCGTGTAAGATTTAAACTTGAAAACTTCGAGGGGCCACTCGATCTTTTGTTGCACCTTATAAAGTCCTCAAAAATGGATATTATGGAAGTCAAACTTGCCGACATCACCGAGCAATATCTTGACTATATGAAAGACATCTCTTCGCTTGATATGGAAAGAGCAAGTGAGTTTATAACAGTAGCTGCAACTTTAATTGAAATCAAATCGAAATATCTGCTTCCTGTTGTAACCGAAGAAGAAGACGAAGAAGAAGACAGCGAAGCGTTGCTTTTAAGAAGACTGAAAGAATACGAACTTTTCAAAGAAATCGGAGTAGGGCTTAAAGAGCGTGAAGACATCAACAAATTCTATCGTGCTCCTGGCGAAGAAACCGAAAAGGTTAAAATTGTGGTCAAAGACATGGTTCTTGATAAACTGCTGGATGCATTTGCTGGAATCATAGCGCGTGCAAGCCTTAAACCAAAAGAAGCACCTGCACCAAAAACTGTGTTAAAAGACAGATTTACAGTTGCCGAAAAGGTTGTTTCAATTCGAAACTATTCACGCGAACACAAACGATTTGACTTTGAAGATTTGTTCAGTGACGATATGACAAAAAGTGAAATGATAAACGTTTTCCTTGCGCTTTTAGAGCTTTTAAAACTTCAAAACATCAAAGTTGAACAAAACGGACTTTTCAATAAAATACATATCATTTCAAATGAGGAGGGGGCATGAGCACCATAGATACAAAATACAACTTAAAAGAAGTTTTGAGAAGCATTCTTTTTGTCGCTGGCGAAGGAGTCGAAAAAGAATATCTCGCAGAAAAATTAGACATCACTATGAAAGAACTTGAAAAAGCTGTTTGTGCTCTTGAAGAAGAATGCTCAGGGGATAATGGCTTGCATTTAATTCGCTATAAAAACAAAATTCAACTTTCTTCAAATCCTAATTTTGCTGATTACATATCAGACGTTTTAAGTCCTGTTCGCGAAAAATCACTCACTCGTGCGGCGCTTGAAACTCTTGCTATAATTGCATACAAACAACCTGTAACAAAACTTGAAATTGAAGATATTAGAAGAGTAAATTGCGACTATGCTACACAAGCTCTTCTCGACCAAAACATGATTGAAATTGTCGGCAGAAAAGACGCTGTTGGCAGACCTCTTCTTTTTGGAACAACCGAAGACTTTTTAAAGAGATTTAATATTTCAAGCGTTGAAGATCTTCCAGATTACAGCGAACTTATGGAAAGAATTAAAGTGCTTGACGAAGCAGAACAACCTCAATCTGATTCACTCTTTAAAAACGTTGATGACTTTAAGTTTGAAGACGAATTGCCTCTTCCAGATGCAGGAGAAGGGGAAGAGTTTTTCGCTGTTAGCGGCGACGAAGAAGAAGCCGAATAGAAAGTGAAAAATGTGATGGTTTAATTGAAGGCCTAGGGAAGGAGCGAGATTAAATCGTAGGTTTTGAATATGGGCGCGCACAAAGCACCAACCAATTCTTGGTTGGCGCTTTTTTTGCCGCCCCGCCGCCACAAAAGTGGCGCAGCGGCAAAGCGGCGCGCTTGGCTGCCTGCCCGCTCTACGCGTGCCCCAAGCGCGCGTGCGCGCCCCCCTTGTCATATGCTCGAATTTTGTCGCATAAATTAAGTTATGAAAGTTAAATTTAAAAGACATCTAAGCATTCGAAAAGCCCTGTTGCTGCTTATAATTGCAAACGCTGTTGCTTTAATCGTGCTTGCGGTGATGAGCATATGCGGATATTAAATATAGCTAAAAAAATCCCAATTCATCCCACGTTTTTTCTGCTTGCGCTGTGGTTTTTTGTTTCAGACATGGCGACAGAATTTTTCGTGTTGTTTTTTGTTGTGCTGTTTCATGAACTAGCGCACTATTTCACCGCCAAAAAATTAGGCTATCGCCTGACAAGCTTTTATCTTGCCCCATATGGCGCACAGCTGAGTTATAAAGACGAAAAATTTTCATTTAAAGATGAAATGTTAATCGCCCTTGCAGGCCCGCTTGCAAACATGGTTTTATGCGTGTTTTTACTGGCATTGTGGTGGATTGCACCGGTAACATATTGTTACACAAATTCAATCTTCGAATGCAGCCTTTTTATAGGCCTGTTCAATCTTTTGCCCGCTTATCCACTTGATGGTGGGCGAGCCTTTGTCGCACTTTTAAGCGAAAAAATTACTCGTAAAAAAGCGCTTAAAATCAGCATAATTTTTAATATTATTTTTTGCATAATATTTGCTGCATTCTTTGTGATTTCGTGCTTTTATTCTTACAATCCAACTTTTGTTATGATGATATTTTTTCTGCTTTGCGGCATATTGGATTCAAAGTTTGAAGGCAAGTATGAGCGCGTTGACGTGTTAAACAAAAAAATAAAAAATCTTTCTTCCGTCAAAAGCGTTTATGTTGATGATACTGCCACGCTTTCGCAACTTTTTGGCGCAATCGACAGCCGAAAATTCACTATTTTTTATGTCAATTTTTCATCTGGACAAACAAAAATTATGACAGAAAAAAATGTTATTAAATTGTGTAAAAATCATCCGCTGACAATTCAAATTAAAGAATTAAATTTTAAATAATTGTCAATTATTTGTTTTGATGAAACAAACCCTAAAATACATTTTCGATCGCCTTGAAGAGCAGTTAAAATACGCAGAAACAAAGCACTCTATTTCAATCACACTGGCTTCTGCATTGACTGTCTTTTCTGCAACCTATCTCGACTCGTCAAAGCCACTTGTCAACGCACTTAGCGCAATTTCGATTATCTTTTCTTTGGTGTCAGTTTTATATTCGTTTATCGCGCTGTCAGCAAAGCATATTCGCTTTGGTCGCACGCATAAATCGCAGCAAGAAAATTTGCTGTATTTTAAACATATCGCGCGCTTTTCGCCAGAAGATTATCTAAAAGAAATCGCCCAAAATTATCCGCTGTTTAAAGGATACAAACCTGACCAATTTGACCTTGACCTTTCAAAGCAGGTTGTGGCAACAGCCAAAACCATTTCCGCCAAATTTTTGCTTTTTAATTTTGCACTGACATTTTTAATTTTAAGCCTGTTTTGTGAAAGCGCAGTAATAATATTAAAGGGCGTGCTATGACCGAGTTTGATGAAAAACTTCTTTATTGGATTGAAAGCATTTTAGAAGACGATCCATTGCCGGATGAAATCAAATTCGTCTATTTTTGCATAGTGATGGATAAATCATCGTTTCACCTTGAAATGCGGGGGAGCGAACTTAAAAACACCACATATTTCGAATATCGGCCGCTTGAAGCGCAATACTTTTTTTATGACTATCCCAAAGATGTAAATGCGTTTAAAGAAGAGTTAATTTTGTCAATAAAAAATCTTCCTATTTTTGAGGATAGGAAGATCTATTTGCTCTTCGCTGGCAAGTTGACCAAAATAAATTGTTAGTTTAAGTATTTAATCAACTTTTCAATGCTGCCTTTTTGATAGTTTTTAAGTTTCTCCAAAATTTCATCAAGTTCTGGCGAAATGTTTTGGTGGTCGGCGGCATCTTTTATGCAGGTGATATAGCCCATAAACGAACCAATCAGCAATAGTTCGGCAATCTTGCGATTTGATTTATCGGTGAGAGTCGACATGTTCACGCTCATCCACATTCGCGCCTTTTCAAACCAGTTGTTGCCCTTGATTCCTTTGATATCTTCGCTCTTAGCAAAAAGTTCGCACTCTTTTTTAAGTGCATAATAGTCGCTTTGAATTTCGGCAACAACCTTTTTAAAACTGTCATCTTCAATTTTAGGCAAGATATCTTCAATCGACTGCGTGCCTGCGTTTATGTTTTGATAAATCGCATTTGCATAATCCATTAAAAGTTCATTTTTGTCCATAATAATTCTCCTTTTGACAGTTATATTTTGGCTTGAAAAATATTTTTCTATGCACAAAGAATACATTTTTTGTTTTTTCTCAAAATAAAAGCATGAAACTCTCAACAAAGATCTATTTGGTGCTTTATATTGTCACTATGATACCGGCAATCGTGCTTGGCAAATATGTCATCGAAGGCATAACTCCAACCGGCACAGGTTTTTCATTCAACTTTAACGGGCTTGGCATCGCGGGCTTAGTTTTGATTGCAGTCAGCAACATATTCGGCACGATTTTGTATTTTAGATTTTTAAAAACGCAAAAACTTTCGCGCATGATCTTTTTTGCAACTGCGCCGCTTACTGCAATCTATGGAGTCGGAATGTTTTTCATCGCGGGCATAAACAACTTTCCGGGACAAACTGCGGCAACAGTGCAAGTGCTTTTAAACGTCACAAACAAAAACACATACAACACGCTATTGTGGGGAGTGCTGCTTACGCTTGTGTATTTTGTGGCCCTGTTCGTGATTTTTTCTTACATCTGCCGCCCAGTGCAAAAACTCGAAAAAATAGCCCAACGTCTCGGCGACGGAGTAATCCGTGAAGACAAGTTTGAAATCGGAAAGTCCAAGCAGTTTAAAAACATCGAAAACTCGCTTGAAAAAATCAATTTTAATTATAAAGAAAAAGAAAATTTGGTCAGACAAACCGACCTTGAAGCGCAAAAATTCATTCCGCGCCAGTTTTTGAAATTTCTTGGCAAAACGTCAATTTCTGACCTAGAACTCGGCAATCAAGTCCAAAAGCGCGCCACAACTTTGTTTTGTGACATAGTCAGTTCAAGTTCGGTTTCGACAACTCTTTCGCTCGAAGAAAATTTCAACTTTATAAACTCATATTTAAACGTTGTTTCGCCGCTTATTCGCAAGCACGGTGGATTTGTCGACAAATATCTTGGCGACGGCATTTTGGCGGTTTTTCCACGCCCAGAACAAGCAATCGAATGCGCCACACATATTTGCCGCGCCATCGAAGTCAAAAACAAGTCGCATTCTTCGCTCCCAGACGTTGACGCACGCATTTCAATCCACACAGGCGAGGTTATTTTTGGCATAGTCGGAGAGGAAGCCCGAAAAAGCCCGACCATAATTTCCGACGTCGTCAACCTTGCATCAAAAATGGAAGACATAAATAAAATGATGGGCACAAAAGTGATATTTTCAAAGGACAGTCTAAACGAAATCCCAACAAAATATCAATTCGCCTATCGATACATCGGTTCAATTTCGGTTGAAAATGCCGAAACAACTTCGCTGTTTGAAAGCCTTGAAATTTATCCAAAGAAAAAGCGTGACAGGCTGGTTCATTTAAAAAGCAATTTCGAAGAAGGCGTCCGCAATTTTAACGAGCACGAATACGAAAAAGCGAAAACGTGTTTTAAGCAGGTTTTGTCTTATGTAAGCGACGATAAAGCGTCATATGTTTATTACAATCATGCGTGTGATAAACTCGAAAATAATTAGCAAATCAAAAGCCCCCGCATTCCTTGACAAACAAGCAAAAAAAGTTTAAACTTACAGCATATGAATTTATCGCATCGTCAAACTCAAAAATGTCCACGTTGTGGAGCAAAAGCCTTGATAAGTCAGCACAAATGTCCAGAGTGCGGGCTTCTTTTTGCCAAACTTGACGAAGCAACCAACAAAGCCGCCGCCGACAGATATAAGGCGCACGAAAGAGAAGCGATAGTTTTCACAAAAAAAATCCCACCAGATTTAAAAAGATGGAAGTTGATTGTTTATGCCACAACTTTAGGTCTTTTTGGCGCGCATTATTTTTACACTCGCCGTTGGTGGTGGGGGATTTTGTATCTTTTAGGATTCACGCTCTTGTCAGTCTGCACAATTTTCAACGCATATTTTATGTCAACCGCATGGGGCGAAACGCTTATAAAAGTGCTTGCAATCGTCGTTGGTATATATGGCGTATGTTGGCTTGCCGACGTCGTGAAAGTGTGCCTAGGCAGGTTCAAAATTCCAGTATCGCTGCCTAAAAAAGAGTTAAACGCAGTCACAACTGAGGAGTCAAAATGAGAGTAGTAGTAGGCATCAGCGGCGGAGTAGACAGTTCGGTCGCCGCATATTTATTAAAACAGCAAGGCCACGAAGTTATCGGCCTTTTCATGGTGAATTGGGAAGAAATTGACGGCACATGCACCGCCGAAACCGATTATGAAGACGTAAAACGCGTGTGCAACAAAATCGGAATTCCATATTATTCGGTCAATTATGCAAAAGAATATTATGACCGTGTTTTCAAGCACTTTTTAGAAGAATACAAACGCGGCAGAACGCCAAATCCAGACGTTTTGTGCAACCGCGAAATAAAGTTCGGCCCATTTTTAGAGCAAGCACGTCGCCTTGGCGCTGACATGATTGCAACGGGTCACTATTGCAAAAAAATCGAAAAAGACGGCAAATATTATCTTGCAAAATCTCACGATTTAAACAAAGATCAATCATACTTTTTAAATCAACTTTCGCAATCGCAATTACAAAGCGTGCTCTTTCCACTTGCAGAAATCGACAAGCCCGAAGTCCGTCGCATAGCGGCTGAACTCGAACTTTCGACCGCAACAAAAAAGGATTCAACAGGCATATGCTTTATAGGCGAGCGCAACTTTAAAAACTTTTTGAAAAACTATCTTCCAGCCATGCCGGGCGACATCGTCGACCTTGAAGGTAACAAAGTCGGCAGACATGACGGGCTTATGTATTACACTTTGGGACAGCGTCGCGGCCTAAACATTGGCGGCAGAAAAGGCGGAAACGGCGAAAGATGGTTTGTTGTTAAAAAAGACCTTGACAAAAACCTGCTCATCGTTTCGCAAGGCGAAGAAGACGAACTGTTTTCAGACGGGCTTTATGCAAGCGAAATGAATTGGATTCCTTGCTTGCCTGACAAAAAAGAATTTGATTGCTTTGCAAAATTTAGATATCGCCAGCCTGACCAAGCAGTAAAGGTGACTGTGCTTGATGACAAACACATAAAAGTTGACTTTGCCGAACCACAACGCGCAATCACACCAGGGCAGTATGCTGTGCTTTATGACGCTGACGGGCTTTGCCTTGGCGGCGGCGTAATAGATTCATCGTTTAAAAACTTGTAAAAAGACAAAATTTATGTTAAATTAAAAATGTGCATAGGAGAAAACAATGGCAAGAGACAGAATTATAAACAACAAAACTTATTATAAAAACGAAACTCGCGATATTGAAGGTCGCACAGATTCGTTCAGAGAAATCTGCGCAGCAGAGTTTGATTTATATAAGTTTGACGACAAAACAATGCAAGAAGATTTAGAGTTTTTCAAAAAAGCGTTGCTTGTTAATTGCCACGTAAAATTTCCAGAGTTAGAAGACGAAAGGGTGCTTGATAAACTTGCATTAGAAGCTGTTCATTTCGAGCAAACTGCAAACAATGCTCTCAACATTTTGACAAAACTTTACAATGCCTATAAGCCGGTTGAGTCGCGCCTTAATTTGCTCCGCAAATCATCATATACAATCAGAGACAAAATTGATGACCTTTCAATCTATGCCGATATGGTTGCAGACAAGATAATCGAGCCAAATGAAGACATCATGTTATACAGCATAACAAAATAAAGAGCCGTGTTGCTCTTTTTTTTATGAAAATAAATGCGCGCCCGCTGTTTTCATTGACAAAAAAAGCGCGATTTGCTAGAATTGACAACGTATTTATAAACAATAAGTATTTTATTTTGCAGAGGTGTCAGAGCGGCCTTACCCCAAAAATGAATAAATCATTTTCGGGGACCCCACGAATAATTCGACCGCTCGACTTCGAAGAAATATGCAGAGGTGTCAGAGCGGTCGAATGTGCACGCTTGGAAAGCGTGTGTAGTGAAAGCTACCTCGGGTTCGAATCCCGACCTCTGCGCCAAATAAAACAAGGAGAAAAGAATGAAAGAACAAATTTTTATTGGAGGGGCATGGCCATATGCAAACAACTCGTTGCATGTAGGTCACTTGGCAGCGCTTTTGCCAGGCGATATTTTGGCAAGATATTATCGTCAAAAAGGTGCCGAAGTCATGTATGTGTCTGGTTCTGACTGTCACGGCACACCAATAACAGTTCGCGCAAAAAAATTAAACATTTCACCTGAAAAAATTGCTGAGCATTACAATCAGGAATTTAAAAACACATTTGATGCGCTTTCTTTTTCATACGACCTTTACACAGCAACCATGAGCCCTTATCACAAAGCGCACGTGCAAGAGTTTGTTAAGCAAATTGATAAAAATGGTTACATCTACGAAAAGGAAGAAGACGAACCATATTGCGAACATTGCAAAACCTTTTTAAGCGACCGCGAACTTGTCGGCACTTGTCCAGTCTGCGGAGCAGAAACAAACGGTGACCAATGCGACCATTGCTTGACATCGCTTTCAGCCAACATGGTTTTAAATCCACGTTGCAAGGTTTGCGGACAACCTGCCACAATGCACAAAAACAAGCATTTATATTTTGCTTTATCTCGTCTTTCAAAACAAGTTCAAGAATTTGTCGATAAAAACAAAGACCACTGGCGTCAAACAGCAGTCAACGAAAGCACAAAATATCTTAAAGAAGGTCTTCGCGACCGCGCACTCACTCGTCAACTTGATTGGGGAGTAGAAATTCCTTTCCCAGGCTTTGAAGACAAACGCATGTATGTTTGGTTTGAAGCAGTTTTAGGCTACATCACAGCTGGCGAAAAAGTTATGGAAGAAAAGGGCGAAGATTTTTGGAAGTTTATCACTGACAAAAACACAAAATGCTATTATGTTCACGGAAAAGACAACATTGTTTTCCACACAATCATTTTGCCAGGACTTTTAGAAGCGCTCAATCCACAAATTCAAAAGCCAGATTACATTATTTCAAGTGAATATGTAAATCTTAACAACGACAAAATGAGCAAGTCAAAAGGCAACCTTGTCACTGTTAAAACCTTGCTTGCCAACTTTGACAGCGAAAGCATAAGATATTACTTTATGTTCAACAACCCAGAAAGACGTGACACATCGTTCTCAATCGAAGATTATGTTGACATTCACAACAAACATCTTGTTGGCGGCTATGGAAACTTTGTAAACCGCAACCTTTCATTCCTTGCAAAAAAATTCGATGGCGTTTTGCCAGCAATCGACGTGTCTGACGAAGTTCGCGCAACTGTTAAAAATGCCTACAAAACAATCGGCGATTTGATTGAAAAAGGCGAAAACAGAACAGCGGTTGAAGAAATGTATTCGCTCATCAAATATGCAAACAAATACTATGACGAAAGCGCACCTTGGACGCTTTATGAAAACGATAAACCTGCCTTTGACAAGGTTACATCAAACTGCTTATATTTGATTGCAAACATCGCAAATATTACAGCACCTTTGCTTCCAAAAACAGCAGCAAAAGTCAAGGAATTTTTAGGCATAACAGGCGAAGAGAAATGGGACGAAATCTTCTATAATCCAAACAAAAAACTTGAAAACATCACGGTTCTTTTCAATCGTGTTGCATTAAAAGATGTCGATTTAACCCTGCAAGCTAAAGACGAATTTAATTGCTAAAATTGTCAACAATAAAAACGGCGTTTTGCCGTTTTTGTTTTTTAGTTATATTTAAAATTTTAGCAGTGTAAATTTATGTCGAAAGTCGAATTTGCTTTACAAAGTCAGCACGTTTTGATAAACTAGCAAAGTAGGAGAATTTATGATAAAAATTTCAACCGATTCAACAGCAGACCTTCCAAAACACCTTGTCGATGAATTCGGCATATCTGTTTTTCCGCTTATTGTCACACTCGGCGACAATGAATATTTTGACGGCGTAAACGTTTCGCCTGACGACATCTATAAGTTTGTAGATGAGTCAAAAATTTTGCCAAAAACTTCGGCTCGCAGCATCGAAGATTTTAAAGAATATTTTTCGTCACTTCTTACATCTTGCGACGCAATCGTCCATTGCGGAATTGGCTCAAAACTCTCAGTAAGTTATTCAAACGCTTGCCGTGCAGTTGAAGAACTTGGGCTTGGCGATAAAGTCAAAATTGTCGACTCATGCGCACTTTCATCTGGCACAGGTCTTACAGTGCTCAGTGGCGCAGTGGCAGCAAGGGCAGGAAAGAGCCTTGACGAAGTTGTCAGCGAAATGACCAAATCAGCGCAAAACGTTCAGGCGTCATTCACATTAGACAAACTTGAATATCTTTACAAGGGCGGCAGATGCTCACGTTTTACATTCTCGGTCGCAGGCCTGTTAAAAATTAAGCCACGTCTTGAAGTCGTTGATGGCAGCCTTATAAACACTGGCAAAGAAATTGGACCGCTCAAATCAGTGCTCATCAAATATGTTGACAGCATCTTGAAAAAGTATCCATCTCCACGCAAAGATTTTTGCTTTGTCACTCACACATCTATGAGCCAAGAATTGGTTGATATGGTGGTTGAATATGTCAAATCAAAAAACATATTCGAGCACGTCGAAGAAAATTTGGCAGGCAGCGTAATCACATCGCATTGTGGCAAAAACACGCTTGGCATTTTGTATATAAACGATGTAAATTAACAAATATTCACAACAAACTTTTAAGAGGCATATTGACTTTGCCTCTTATTTATTTTATAATAATTATATAGTTAATTTGTTTTGTTAATCAGCAAAAACAAAATCACAAAGGAGAAAAAATGGCAATACTTCAACCCGCATTTGACAAAATCACTAAAAACGAAGATTTAGTGCCTGTATTAGTAGAAGGCGACGTAAAAATTGAAGACGATATTCTTACTGACGAAGAAATCAATGCTATGACCGAAGACGATAAAGAAGTTTACAGACACTACAAATCAAATGCTATTAAATATCGCAAAGTTATCTATGAAGACCTGACAAAACTTGGCAGATTCTTCAATGCTGTCAGCCAAGCATATAACATTGAATCAACAAATCAAAAATTCTGCTTTAACAAGGATTTTCAAGATTCTAAAAAGAGAAATTGTGACCTTGCAAAAAGCATCGATGGCATGCTCGATGATCTCCGCGACCAAAACTCTTGGAGCGCAGCAAAAATGAAAAAATTGCTTGCTGTTTTGATTGAAGCCGAAGAGGTTTGCAAACTCAAAAACGAAGTGGATTTATATGTTATCGAAGCAGCGACAAACGGCTATGTTAAACACGATTTGCCAGTTAAAATCCAAATGGAAATGAGCCTTATTTGCCCAAATTTCCAATATCATATGCACAAAGCAACCGAGGCTGAAGAACAAGCAAAGCGCGAAGCAATCGCCGCTCAAAAAGCCGCTCGCAAAGAAGAAGCAAGAAAGGCAAGGGAAGAGATGATGAAGCCACGAGAGATCGTTCGTCCTGCAGCGCCTGAAAAAGAAAAAACATTCAAGGATTATTGGAAAGGTCTTTCAAAAGACGAACAAATCAGCGAAATTTCCCGCATATTTACACTTTGCGAAACCTATGTAGAAAGACACGATTTGATGATGGTAAAACTTGAAAAGCAAAAACATCCAAACTACAACAAAATCGCAAAAATCTATCAAGATTTGGTTGAAAAATTGTTCTGCAAAGGCAAAGACGGCTGGTGCACAGACGATTACGTAATGCATGGCGACAAAGGCGAATACATCCGCGACGAAAAAGGATTTATTCAATTTGACGCAAGCAAACTTAACGATAAAAATATAAAGCGCATGTTCGAGCTTTTCGAAAACGCATCACACACATTCTATAAACTTGACGATGAATACTTGAAAGACATAACACTCACAAAAGAAGACTTAACCATCTTATAAACAAAAGAGAACAAAATTTGTTCTCTTTTTTATTTTGCTTAGCGCGATAAATGTGTTAAAATAATAAAAGGAGAACAAATATGGATTGCATTTTTTGTAAAATCATTTCAGGAGAAATTCCTTGCTATAAATTGTATGAAGACGACAAAACACTCGTGTTTTTAGATATCGAAAACGATGTTGAAGGGCACTGCCTTGTTGTTCCAAAACAGCACATAAGCGACATGGACGAATGCACTCAACAACAATATCAAGACGTTATGAAAATGGCTAAAATGATGGTTCGTCACTTTTTAAACCTTGGCTATGACGGCGCGAATTTGGTTACAAATTGCAAACCTGCCGCAGGACAAGCAGTCGGACATTTTCACGTCCACGTTTTCCCACGTAAAGCAAACGACGGAGCAAAACTTGTCATGAACAAGGCAAGCAAAACAAGCGATTTAAATGAAGTTGTTAAAAAGTTGAGGGTTAAATAATTTGAAAAAAGTAGTATTATACACCGACGGAGCGTGTTCGGGCAATCCGGGAGTCGGTGGCTGGGCAGCAATACTCCGCCATGGCAGCGCCGAAAAAGTTCTCACAGGCGGTGAAGAACAAACTACAAACAATCGCATGGAACTCATGGGCGTGATAAGCGGGCTTGAAGCGCTTAAGGAAGGCTGCGAAGTTGAAATATACAGTGATTCAGCATATGTTGTAAATGCCTTTTTGCAAGATTGGATTTCATATTGGCTTATGAGTGGCTGGCGCACAAAAGGGAAGAAGCCAGTTCAAAACATAGAACTGTGGCAAAGACTGTTAAATGTGTGCGCTAAACATAAAATAACATGGAACAAAGTCAAAGGCCACGCCGACAACGAATTAAACAATCGTTGCGATGCGCTTGCAGTGGCAGAAATCGAAAAAATTAAATCGCAATTAAATAATAATTAAATTTAATTATTAAATTAAATATGCGGAAAATAAAGGCAATAAAAGGTCTTTTAAT
>CAVCJG010000009.1:0-38026 GCA_963602685.1 Eggerthellaceae bacterium
AATTGACTTTTGGTTTATTTAATTCGCTTTCTATCTTTAATTGTCATTGTTCTTGTTGACTCTTTTGGTGGTCAACATGGTTATATTAGCACATGTAAAACATGAAAGTCAACTGTTTTTTAAAATAAAAATAAAAAAATTGACAAAATAGCCAATTTTTTTTGATCAAACTTGGATTTTAGACTTTTGCGGGCTTTGCAGTGGCGACACTACGGTCAAAATGCTTGCATTTTGCCGGTGGCGGCACCGGCGGGGCGCTTGGAGCGGATGCGGAAAGCGGCGCGGGCGACGGGACGGCGCGCAAAGCCCACATTCCCTTCTTCTTATTGCTTACTCCACTCTTTTAAAACTCTAACTTGCCCTACTCTTCGTTATTGAAAAAGTCAAAAGCCTTCATTATTTCAGCTAGTCCCATTTTTGGATTAACGGCTTCTTTCAAATCAAAACCATTGCTGCCTTCATTTTCTGGTGCAACAGGTTTTGCGGTGATTCTTGCAATTCTCACTTCTTTTGGAGCATCTCCACTTTTGCGATACTCTTGCATTTTGCTGAGCAACATTCTCATCGCATCATTATCTGAATTAACTGGGCTTGTAAGCACTCCAACAGTTGTTTCGCCCTTTGCTTTTGAAAGGACGTCGTCGAGTTCGTCGATTGTTTTTGCAAGTTCTTTATCGTCTTGGAGTTCGGGATGTAAAAGATAAATCTTTTTAAGCACGTCTTCAAACTTTCTGTAAACCAAAGTCATTTGTTCGATTTTTAAAGCATACATGCTGCGAGAGCCTTCTTCTTGGAACTTTTGAGCATCTTCAAAAACTTGAATTGCTTTCAAAATGTTTTTCTCTTTTGCTTCGACTTCTTCTTTTTGCTTTTGATTGTCAAGACGCTTCTTTTCTGATTCAAGCAAACTGAATTTTTGCTCCAACAATTCCGCTTTCAAACGTGTTATGTAGGCATCAACTTCTTCGCGGTCATATCCGTTGAATTCGCTTTTAAACATCTAGCCCTCCTTGCTCTTTTTGAAATATCTAATAAGGAGTATAACACAAACAAAAGAGAAAATAAACAAAAAAGATAAATATATCGCAAGAAAAATTGCTAAATTTATAATTTTATTGGAGTATAAAAATGCGATGCCACCACTTGCGGCAAAAAGCACACCGGCAAAAAATTGAAATTTTTGTTTTGTGAAAAAGAAAGTAAAAATTGACGCCAAGGCGACTGCTGAAAGTATATAAAAATATTTATAATCAACATTAAAATAATAACACAAAAATCCGCTTATCCCCACCATGGTCAGCAACAGCCCAAGATAGCACGCGCTGTCAGTTCGAAACAGCACGCTTTTCACATCCATTACGACTCCCGTAAAAAAACAAAACACGAAAAACCACAGATAATAGTTTTTGATATAAAAGATGCTGAAAAGGATAAAAAATACGCACAGCACTAAACAAATTATAGTTGCTATGCGCAAAATTACAGATTTCTTTATTCCTAACACTCGGCTTCGCATTGCTTAGTTATTGCCAAGATTAAAGGTGTTTAATCAATTTTTCCTTCGTTTTCGTCGTCGCTCTTTTCTTCTTTGACTTCTTCTTTTTCTGGCTCAACTTGTGGTTGTTCGAAAACTTTAAGTGGCTTTTTTAACGCATATTTATAGATGTAAATAACGCTAATTATTGCGACACCTGCGATTATCAAAAGTATGCTTAAAAGTTGCGAAACTTTTATTGACCCAAGATATAAACTGTCGCCGCGGAAAGTTTCGATTATCGCTCTTCCTATTCCATAAAGAATGAAATACATGCTCATAATCACGCCGCGTTCTTTGATGTGTTTTCCAAGATATAAAACAAGCATAAGCACGGCAAACACAAGAAAGTTCCAAAAACTTTCATAAAAGAAAGTTGCATAATGCCACACGCCATTGATTTCGGTGGCTATTGGATAATGCATAAGGTCTGGATTTGTAACTTCGATTCCATAGCAGCAACCTGCAAAAAAGCAGCCAATTCTGCCAATCGCTTGTCCCAAAATCAGCGAGCACGCTGCGATGTCGGCAACTGCAAAAAAGTTCTTTTTATGAATCAAGCAAAACAACCCTACACCAACAGCGCCGCCAATGACGCCGCCATAAATCGCAAGGCCGCCTTCCCATATTTTTAACACTTGAACGAAAGACGTAAACTGGTCCAATGAAAATAGCACATAATAAATGCGCGCCCCAATCACGGCAAGAGGCAAAACATAGCACGCGAGCAGAAAAATATCGCTGGATTTTAGTCCTCTCTTTTTTGCATTAAAGCACGCAACCATGACGCCAAGTGCCATGCCAAGTGCCATTAAAATGCCATAAAAACTTATGTGGAGCGAGCCAATATTGAATCCACTTATTACGTTTAACATAGTCACATTATAATATTAAAGCCTATTCATGTCAAACAAAGCAATGCATAAAAAATGGCGAACAAAGTCGCCAAATATTAGTTTTTTATTACATTTTTAAAATGTTGTTTGAAATTTTTAACAATTCTTGTTTGATTGTTTCGTTGTTTTTATCTCTGTCACAATAAGTTGCAATCAATGTTGTGTTGACATTTTGATTGTATGCCCCTGCAAGCGAAATTAACTTTTTAACCAAGATAAGCGACTCTTGCGATGGAGTTTGCTTTGCCTGATAGCACTTGTCGAGTTCTGACACAACTGTAGCAAAATCATACACGATTAAGTTTACACTTTTGCCAAGTGCGTTCAAATTGCTGATTAAATTGATGGTGTCTATCAATTTCTCAGATGCGCATTTGTATTCGCTTTCATAATCAGTTGTGATTGAAACCAAGTTTTGATAGGAATTTATATAATATTTGTCTTCATAACACATATTAAATCCTACAAAAATGTTGCAATCTGCTTGCTTGTTTATATAGTCCAAAATGTTTTTAAATGTGTTTGAGATGAAAAGCGGATTTTCAAGTTCGACCACATTACGGCCACCAATCAATATGCAGCCGTCGCTGTAACCCATAAACTGAGATGGAAGGGCTCTTTCAAGTGGCAAACGCGTGCATTGTTTATTTTTGTCAACAGACATAAAGTTTATTGACAAAATGTCTTTTGCATAATATTGATTTGAACTGATTTTATATGCTTCGACCTCTAAGAAATCGCCACTGCAAATGTTTGCGTCCTTTGCCAAATTTTCGCCAATGAAAACTTTTGCTGGCGAGCGTAAATCTTGAAAATACACCACCGATCCGGCTATGCGCGCAACGCCGCTCATTCTGTCAAGTTGGTCAGACTTTGTTGTAAAAACAGGAACATCTTGATTAAAGACAGCCAATTTGTCATAGGTTGAAAGGCTTTCGTTTTCGCCAGTGACCATATCCAAAATAACTTTTATATTTGCAAGCTCTTTTGAAGGCCTGCCCTTGTTGTTGTCGCGAGGTTGAGGAACTTCGCCCGTGCGTAAAGTCCCGACAATTTCTTCAATCAGTTTTTCTCTGATTTTTGTTGTCGGTGATTTAATGCCAAGTGCACGAGCAAGTCCACGAAGCTCATAAACGCTAAGAGACTCAACAAATTGCTGTTTATTTTCGCAATCGATGTTCATTCTTCTCTCCTAAATGCAAAATATCACATTTTTTTACAAAAGTCAAACAAAAAAGTAAAAGCGGCCAAGAATTTCGTCAAAATTTCACGTTTTTAGACAAAATCAGAAAATAAGCGTAAATTGTGCTTTAATATATTTTTAACAAAAATAAAAAATTAAAAAAGTATTAAAAAAATGTTATATTTTTGTTGACAAGACTTTTTTTATAGTGTAAAATAACTTTCGCAAGCCTAAGAAATGTCGGGGTGTAGCGCAGTTGGTAGCGCACGTGGTTTGGGACCATGGGGTCGGGAGTTCGAGCCTCTCCACCCCGACCACATTCATTAGGCTTTCCCTTTTTTTAGGGACACAAATCAATTTGGACCTTTAGCTCAGTTGGTTAGAGCAACCGGCTCAAGATTGAAGTAAAAATGTTTGCTTGCAATTACATTTTTACGACAAATCGCATCGCAAAGAATTTGCGATATAACCGGCCGGACCGACCGAAAAGGGAAAAATTATCAACATTTTGGACCTTTAGCTCAGTTGGTTAGAGCAACCGGCTCATAACCGGTCGGTCCGGGGTTCGAGTCCCTGAAGGTCCACCATATTACATTTTCAGAAGTGTAAATCACTTCAGGAACTTGCAACCTTTGGTTGCGGCTGCCTTGCAGCCCGAACCCTGGACGTCCGGGTCGAGCCAAGTCAAGAAGCCTGCGTGGCTGGCCATTTCGGTTTATCCACCTGCGGCGTATGCCGAATAACGAGTCCCTGAAGGTCCACCAATACATATGGGAAGGTTGCAGAGCGGCCAAATGCAACGGACTGTAAATCCGTCGACTTCGTCTTCGATGGTTCGAATCCATCCCTTCCCACCAAAGCATTAAAGCGAATGAAAATCATTCGCTTTTTTTGTGTTTATTTTGTTGTAAAAAGAAAATAAAAAAAATACTGATTTCTCAGTCTTATCTGGAGCTGGCGATAGGAATCGAACCTACAACCTGCTGATAATGAAGTCGAGTGGGCAAAATCGCCCGCGAATTTTTGCAGACGAGACGAATTATATCAAAGATAAAACAAAGTTATGTTTTTTTTGAAAAGATAAAAAAATCTTTGATATGCAAGTCAGCGCTGACTTGTAATCATGAATAAAAAAAAGACTGATTTCTCAGTCTTGTTTGGAGCTGGCGATAGGAATCGAACCTACAACCTGCTGATTACAAGTCAGCTGCTCTACCGTTGAGCCACGCCAGCACATCCCATTTCTTAACTTATTGGTGCCCTAAGGTGGAATCGAACCACCGACACAAGGATTTTCAGTCCTTTGCTCTACCGACTGAGCTATCAGGGCAAGATAAGAAATGGCGACTCGGATGGGGCTCGAACCCACGACCTCCAGCGTGACAGGCTGGCGTTCTAACCAACTGAACTACCGAGCCAAAACTTATCTTTTGCAATGTCAAAATCATATTAAAATCATGACTTTGCGAAAGTTATTTTACACTATAAAAAAAGTCTTGTCAACAAATTTTAAACATTTTTTTGTTTTTTTCTTAAAAGTAAATAATGCTTGCGCTCCCCTTCACTTGATGGGTCTACAAAATCTATTGTCCACACCTTTTCAATGCCAAACTCGTCGCCTATAATTTGCTCGAATTCTTGTGGCAAAAAGCGCTTTTTGTAAATTCGCAAATCTGGTGCTAATGGCTCAGGTTCAAAACCTTCTCCCGTTCCATTTATAATAGAAAGATAAACCACGCCATCGTCTTTTAACGCATCATAAAACTTGTGCAATGCGATTTTGCATTGGTCTAATGTCAGATTTTCAAGCAATCCGTTTGCAAGCACTCCATCAAATTGATTTTTATATTTCACATCCAGCACATTTTCAAGTAAAAAATGACACTCAGAAACTACGTTTTGAGCAAGATAAATCATTCTTTCACTATTGTCAATTCCAAGCACGTTGCAGCCTTTTGATGTCAAATAAAGGCTGTATTGCCCTACACCGCAGCCGGCGTCAAGCACATATTTGTCGCCGCCAAGGGCAACAATAAATTCGTTTACAAACATTTGGTCTGGAATCATTACACCGCTGTTTTGAGCAAAAAGCGGAGCGATTTTGTTGTAAGTTAGGCGATTGCTTTCTATGTTGAAATATCTCATGTGTAATTAAACATCCTTTGCAAGTATTTTAATTCATTTTAGATCTAACAATTTCTTCACAAATTTTTGTCACTTCATCAAGTGTTTTGTTTGTTGTGTCTATTACAACCGCATCTTCGGCGATTGCCAATTTGCCAAATTCACGAGTTGAATCGCGTTGGTCGCGCACTTTTAAGTCTTCAAGCACTTCTTCATAGGTTGGAGCGCCCTTTTTGCCTTCAAACTGCAAATAGCGGCGACGGGCACGCTCTTCAGGCGACGCTGTTATATAAAACTTCACGTCGGCGTTTGGAAGAACAACAGTTGTGATGTCTCTTCCCTCCATTACGCAGTTGTATTTTGCGGCAAAGCGACGTTGAATTCCAAGCACTTTTTCGCGAACCACTTTGTAAGGCGAAATTTCAGAAGTGAGCAAACTGATTTCTTCACTGCGCAAAAAGTCTGTTTCGTCGATGCCATTAACAATGACATGCTGCATTCCATGCTTAAACGTAATGATAATTGAAATATCTTTGACAAGTTTTGCGATGTTTTTGTCGCTTACTTTTCGCATTCCGAGTCTTTTAAATCGGCAAGCGATTCCGCGATAAATAGCACCTGTATCCAATCTTTTAAAGCCCAAAACTTTGCTTAGATTTTGTGCAAGTGTGCTTTTCCCGCTTGATGTTGTGCCATCGATTGCAACGTTGAACATATTTCACCTCTCAAGTTAGATTATCACTTTGTTGCAATTTTTGTCAAACAATACGAATAAAAATCACAGGCTTTGCTGTGATTTTTTAAACTTATGTTGTTGTTTCACTGGAACTGTCTTCTTTAATCGTCACATTAAATTTAGTTTGTAAACACTGGACTATACCTGTGCTTGTGCCGTAATCTGAATCATAATACATTCCCGCAATAACCGGAGCGCCATCATAAATATGCGAACATACAAACACTCCGTCCATGCTGTCATGCTTTTGCGTCAGTGTGTTGGTTTTTACTTCACTGCCAGTTGATGAGTCTGTAAAAAGGCTGAATGAATTGATGCATGAAATTTTATAGCCCGCTGTTGAAGGCTTGTAAAACTTTTCAAACGGGATGCTTTCTCCCGCTGCGTTGTTGGCTTTTATAATCGCTGCACATCCATCAATCATACTTGCATTTGACGAAAGATTTTGTTCAAGCTTTCCGATCAAAGCACCAAAAACTTCAGGCGTTTCTTTCAAATTCAACCTGCCACCAAAGAAGCATTTATTGATGTAGACGAGCCCTGTCGAACTAGTACCCCAATTATAAGGATCGCAGTCTGCTATTATTCCACCGAATGTTGCCACTTGTACATTAGCAAGTTGCACCTCGCTTAAACATTCTAAAATTTGGACATCCCGAAAATCCTCATTAACTTCTGCTTCACTTGCTATCCCTCCAAACTGTGAAATGCTTACATTTTTACCAATCACAACACTTTTACAGTTTATTATTTGCCCTTTACTAGAGCCTGCAATTCCGCCATAGGAAGAAATTTCTACTCCGCTATCAACAATTTCATCTAAAGCAATACACCCTTGTATTTTTCCAGAATGCATTCCTACGATTCCGCCACCTTGTCCGCTACCATACGATGTCCCTATCTTTCTTTTGCCTGTTGCAACACAGTTTGTAATATTTGTATTGCCTGTCTCTGCGCAAATACCACCTACAATAGGAGCAGATAAACTTCCGCGATAATAGCAATTGTCAATATCTGCATGGCCTGCCATTCCAGCAATGCCAGCAGCATAATAAGCCTTTGTGTTTCCATTTATAACGTTTACATTTTTGATTGTTGGACGCATTTCTGGGTCTTCGGGCTTTTCCATGTTTGCGGTGCTGACTAAGCCAAACAAACCTGAAATTTGCATAGGAAGATAGCCTATCTCAATATTTAAACCTAGGTCATTAGTCAAAAATTTTTTCAGTTTTAATCCGTATGCCGAAAAATAATCATACACTTTCATTTGTGGATTATATGCTTCTTGCGGCTGCGTAAGATTGTAAATGTTATATCCTCCGCCATCGTAGTGACCACTAAACATTTTAAACTGGTCATAAGAATCGGCAATATAACTTCCAATAGGAAAGAAGTTTTTGCCTGCAAGATCTATGTCAGCAGTTTGAAGATAATATCTATCTGAATATCTTGCATTTTGTGTTAACACCAAATAACTAAGGCCAGCAAGTTGTTGCGCTGATGAAATGAGATAAGGTTCTTCTTTTGTCCCCGCTCCTTCAAACTCAGTGGAATAATACTCAGGTTTTTCAAACCAAAATTCCATAAGTTCTGCGATAATATCATCGACGGTTTTAAATATTGGATAGCCATTGTTTTGTTCTGGTTTAATTATCCAAGTGTTTTCGAAATCAAAACTTGTAAGATTGTTTGAATAAAACTGTCTGGTTTTTGCTTTTACATCCAAATCTGCAATATATGTACTGTTGTCGACATATGTTAATTCTTCACTTTCAGGAAAGCCTCCGATGCCTCCAATATTGGCACAGCTGCCGCCATAATATGCATTTGAAACCGTCGCAGTGCCTGTTGGATCAGAACCAAGTGCTGGAGCGACCAGATAGATTCCAGCCTTTTTCCCATTGCTTCCACATATGACTTCTCCAACATTAAAACATTCTTTAATCTCGACTGCTGCCGACTTAACTATTCCCGCTGCATAAAAATTTGATTCTATTTTGCCAGTATTATATGACGACAAAACGCTTGAAGCAAAATTACCACTTGAATTCATTGCATAATATCCGGCACAAATACCGGCTGCAGTGAAATAATCTCTCTCGTTGGGAACAAGACGAGAATTAAGGACAACATTTCCTGTGTTGTAACAATTTTTTATTTGTGGGCCACCCATAGCTACCCCAACTATCCCGGCAGCAATCTTGCTTTCGGAATAAATATTCCCATAATTTGAACATCGGTCAAGGTTTCCCAAGGAAAAACCACTTCCATAAAGAATCCCTGCAGCGCCATAGCTGTTATCGCCAACTTTTTGATGATATATCAATTGGATGTCGCCATAATTAGAACACCAGGACATTACAAAATCACCACTTTCGCATAATTCTGTATGTGCGAGTATCCCCGCCACTTCGGAATAGCCTTTTATAGTAGCATAATTGTTGCAATTGGCAATACTACCATAGGCATAAAGGGCAATTCCAGCAGCCCTATAGCCTACTATTTCTGAATCTCTGATATTGACATTTTCAATTTTCCCGCTATGCTTTCTGCCTTTAGCCATGTTCCCAACATAGCCAAAAAGAGCACAATCATCCGTGATAGACTCAGAATAAGTATCTGAATCAAGCGATGAAGGGTCGAACATTGAACGTATGCCAGACACGGAAAACCCATCACCATCATAATTGGCAACAAAATTAGATTGATTTTCGTCAGTAGTATCAATAGCATTACTTGCCCCTATTGGATACCAATAATGAGCGGAAAGATCGATGTTGGCTGTTTGTTTGAAATAGTTACCTGAATAACTGTTGTAACCTGTGCTGTCAGAAAAGATTTTTGACAAATATGCAAGTTCGGCAGCATTTGAAATTAAGTAAGGATCGGATTGAGATCCACTGCCGCCCGCAAAAGACGTTGAATAATAATCTGGATTTGAAATCCAACTGTCTACTTCAGCAACAATTTCAGGCTCGTAAACTTGCGTTTTGTGAACATCTTTTGATACGCCGCTATAAAGAATACCTTCCCCAAGGATAAGACAACCCAAACCTAAAATTAACGTATGTAAAATATTTTTTCTATTTTTTTGCATAGAGTAATCCACCTTTTGCTTTATGCAGAAATTTTATAAAAAAAGCAATCTGCCCCACTTATTGCAGATTGCTTAATTTATCAGAAACAAAAAACTTTCTCGAAGAGAAATAATAAAAAAATGATTTTTTATCACGGCAAATTATTTTTTCCATAATTTATTTTAACAAAATTAAAATTATATAGCAACTATTTTTTCAATATTTTTGTTTAAATAAGTAGCAAAATTGCATAGAATATGCTAAAATACTCATGTTTGCTGGTGTGGCTCAGGGGTAGAGCAATTGATTCGTAATCAATAGGTCGTGGGTCCGATTCCCACCACCAGCTCCAAGTAAATTAAAAAAGAAGGCCATTTTTGACTTTCTTTTTTTGTTTTCCAACCTACTAATTTGATGCGCATTAAAAATACAATCTTGACTTTTTGGCGCTTGTGTTTTAATATGTAATTACAACAGGAGAAAAAATGAAAACAATATTTTTTGATTTTGACGGAACACTGACACAAAAAAGCCCAAACATTTGGAAAGCAATTTGGAAATCTTGCAATTATGACACCAGCAAAGAATCATATTTTGCTGAATTATTCTGTCGTTTTATCAGCGGGAACATAACCCACCAAGAATGGTGCGATTTGACTTGCGAAAAATTCATGCAAGCCAACTTTTCAAAAAGAATGCTTAACGACTTAGCTGCCAACATCAAAACGATTGATGGGCTTGACGCAACATTAAAAACTCTGAAAGCAAATGGTTATAGCCTTCATATTATAAGCGGAAATATAAAGCAAGTTATTGAAATAGTTTTGGGCGATAAGGTGCGATATTTTGACACGATAAACGCCAACAAAATGCAATTTGATGAAAACGGAAAAATTGTTTATATCAAAGGCACAAATTACGACTTCGAAGGAAAGGCTCGATTTATTGAAGAGTTTAAAGAAAAGACCAACTCAAACGCAAAAGATTTAATTTTTGTGGGAAATGGCGACAACGATGAATGGGCACATTTGTCAGGCTGCAAAACCATTTGCATAAATCCAGACAACGCCGACTTCTCAAACAAAACCAAATGGCATGTTTGCCAGCCAAACGTAACCAACCTTACACAGATATTACCTCTTTTTGACGCGCAACTTGAAAGCCACCACGACGAAGATGCTTACGATTTTGAAATTTAAAATTAATAATTTTTCTGTTTAATTAAATATACGACATTAAAAAAAGCCTTGAAAAAAGGCTTTTTTGTTTTTTATAATCCGAATGATACTTTTTTGTTTTCGACGTCTTTTGAAAGCACTTTAACTTTTACACGCTGTCCAAGTTTTACAAACTCATAGATGTTTGCATCGTGACGTTCGGTGGCGTTTGAGATGTGTAACAGGCCACTTACGCCATTGTCGAGTTTGATTATTGCACCAAAAGCAAGAAGTTTTGTAACTTCGCCTTCATATGTTTCCCCTACTACCAAATCTTCGATTTTTTGAATGATTGGGTCAGGCAAAATTTGCTTTAAACCAAGTTTAACCTTTTTGTTTTCGCGGTCGACTTCGATAACTTTAAATGAAAGTTCTTCCCCTTCTTTGATCACTTCGCTTGGAGATGAAATTCTTGAAAATGAAAGGTCAGAAATGTGCACAAAGCAATCCACTCCGCCAACATCGACAAATGCGCCATATGGAAGAATCTTTTTAACTTTTCCGGTCACGATTTTATTGATGAAAATCGACTTCCAAAACAGCTCTTCATTTGCTGCTGCGATTTGATCGGCAAGAAGTTTGATTGAGGCAACAATCTTTTTATTGTCGCGGTCAAGTTCGGTGACAACGGCTTCATATTGCTTGCCTATCATCTTTTTTACGTCAACATAGTGCGATGAGATTTCGCCGCTTGGAACGAATATGTCATAATCGCCCATTTTTGATTTAAGTCCACCTTCAAAAGAAGTTGGAACAAATGTAAAGCGGCTTCCGAGTTTGAGTTTTTGTGCGTTTTGAATTCCGATTAAAATAACGTCCGCTTCGCTTTTTGAAGCCAAAATCATGCCTTCATCGTTTGTGCCTTGAATTACAACTTTAAAACGATCGCCGATTTTTACATCGTCATAATTTGCAAAGTCTTCTTTTAATATAAATGCGTCCTTTTTGCCGCCGATATTGAAAATTACGCCATCGTCACGTTTTAAAACGACCACCCCGCTTTCGAGATTGCCCTTTTTGTATGTTGTAAACGTTTTTTCAATTTCTTCTAAGTTGAAATTAGTCATTTTGCTTCCTTTTCTTCTGATTTTTCTGATTTTTTTGTTTCTGAATTTTTAACTTTTTTATCTTTTTTATCTTTTTTATCTTTTTTATCTTTTTTTGCCTTTTTAGCCTTTTTCGTTTTCTTGAATTTTTGTTCGGCTTCAAGTTTTAATTCATTCAATTTGCCGGCAACAACAGCACTTGCTTTTTCAAGCACTTCGTCGCCAAGTTTTTGCCCGTAAAACTCTTCGAGCGTGTAAGGTTTTCCGATTAAAACTTTGGTTGTGCGGAAGGCTTTTGGACGATTATAAATCCAAATTGGAATGATAGGCGATTTTGATTTGATTGCAAGCATTGCTGCGCCGCTTTTTACTTCGCCAAGATCCAAATCTTCGTCTTGCGCGCTTTTGTTGCGTGTGCCTTCTGGATAGATGATGAGTTTTTTGTTCTTTTTAAGCACTGTAAGGCATTGTTTTATGGCTGAGATATCCGCGGTTGAACGGTCAATTTTAATCGCTCCAAGCCCTTTTAAAAACGACGAGCGAACTTTGTTTTTAAAGAGTTCTTTTTTGGCGAGATAAAACTTTTTTTCATAAGTGCCAAGCGCGATAATGACAGAGTCGAGATTTGACGTGTGATTGATTGTCAAAACTGCCTTCCCTTTTGGAAGATTTTTTTTGCCATATATGCGCGATGGAAAGATTATTCTGCCTGGAATGAACGCCAAGGCCTGCCAAAAGTGAAACATATTTCTCCTTGATTTCTTAAATAAAAGTCACTGCTTACGTTTTAAAAATCGCTGCTTGCGGCATATGCCGTTGAAAAGGCAATTTGCAAATTGAATCCGCCCGTGAGTGCGTCGATGTCAAGCACTTCGCCTATAAAATACAGCCCGCTGACAAGTTTTGATTGCATTGTTTTTGGGTCGATTTGTTTAAGGTCGACTCCGCCGCTGGTGACTATTGCTGCATTTAAAGGATACAACATTTTATAACGAAGTGTCCAGCATTTTAAGCCGTTTGCGATTCGAGCACGCTCTTGCGCCGTGATTGAATTTATTTTGCGGTCGCCACTAAGCGAAACACGCTTTAAAAATGGCGGAATCATGCTTTTGATCATAAGCGTAGCCATGACCGAACTGAGATTTTTGTTCTTAACGTTTTCAAATTCTCGCACCAAGCGCGCGTCAAGTTTTTCAAATGAAAGCGCTGGTTTTAAGTCGAGCGAAAGTGAAACTTCTGACTCGCGGTTGATAAGGCTTGAAAGCGTCAAAACAATTGGGCCTGATATGCCTTTGTCGGTAAACAGCATTTCGCCAAACTGTGAAAATGTTTTCTTTCCGCATTTTGCAGTGAGCGAAACGTTTTTAAGCGAAACGCCTTGCAAGGCTGAAAGGTCGGAGTCATCAAGTTCGATTGGCACGAGTGCTGGTTTGATGTCGATTATGTTGTGTCCAAAACGTCGAGCGAAATTGTAGCCGTCGCCTTCACTGCCCGTTTGGCTGTAACTTTTGCCGCCTGTTGCGATTATTACGCGGTCAAACATTTCGCCGTCAACGTCAAACTTGTCAGATTTTTTTATGATTGATTTGACTTTGTGGTTAAGTTTAATTGTCGCTTTTGATGCAAAATTGTTAAGCGCTTTTAAAATATCGCTTGATTTGTCGCTGGCTGGAAAGGCGCGATTGCCACGCTCGACCTTTGTTTCGACGTTTTGGCTTTCAAAAAAAGCGATGCAATCTTGTGGATTAAATCGCGACAGCGCACTTTGGAAAAACTTTTCGCCGCGCACCACGTTTGACAAAAACGTTTCTCTGTCGCAATCGTTTGTAAAATTGCATCTGCCTTTGCCTGTTATATAAAGCTTTTTGCCCGTTTTTTCGTTGCCGTCAAAAACAGTGACGTCATGCCCCTTTTGTGAGATGAGCCCCGCTGCAAAAAGTCCTGAGGCGCCTCCGCCTATGATGGCGACTTTCATTTGCCCTCCACAAGCGCTGAAATTTCGTCAGCACGAAGAGGACGATATTCGCCACGTTTAAGCCCGCCAAGTGTGACTGAGCCAATACGTTGACGTTTCAAAAATTTTACGTCTTTGCCGATGGCTGCAAACATACGACGCACTTGATGGTTTTGACCTTCATGAATAATCACGCTGAGTCGTGAGCACTCGCCGTCAAAGCCAAGTTTTTTAATTCCTGCTTTTGGCATACGAACGCCATTTTCAACAACACCTTTTCTAAGCACTGCAAGTTCGCTTTCAAGCATGTCGCCTTTAACCTTTACTACGTATTCCTTTTCGATTTCGTATGAAGGATGCGCAACGTGGTTGGCAAAATCACCGTCGTTTGTCAGGATTATCAGCCCTTCTGTGTCATAGTCAAGTCTGCCAATCGAGAAAAGACGTTCGTTTGTGTCGATAAGTTCGTAAATCGTTTTTCTGCCGTGTTCGTCGCTGGCTGTGCACGCATAGCCTTTTGGTTTGTTGAGTTTTATGTAAACATGCGAAACTGGCAGACTAGCCTTTTTGCCGTCCACCAATATTTCGTCTGTTTTCTCGTTGATGATTGTGCCAAGTTCGGTTGTCAACTTGCCGTTTACAACTACTTTGCCATTTTGAATAAGTTCATCTGCTTTGCGACGTGAGCACACCCCTGCCGCACTTAAAAATTTGTTTAATCTCATGTTTTACCATTGGTCAAATATATCCTGCATTCTTTGCAAATATGACCTTGCCTTTACTTTTTCCATTGTAACAATTTTCCCTGAAAATAGCAAGTCATTATCAAACATAATTTCAAACTCTCCAACTTTTGTGCCTTCGTTTTTTATAGGAGTAATGGATTGAGCAAGGTTTATACTTACATTCACTCTTTCCAATTCGTTTTTAGTAAGCGGATAAACAAAGTTTTCGTTGTGTCCGATTTTCACGCTGTCGGTAGCGCCGCTTTCAACCTTTATGGTTTGTGGAAGCTTAACAAGATTAGTAAGATTGCACAAAGAATAGTTTTCAAAGCCCCATTCTAAAAGGCTTGCGCACTCTTCAAACATAGGACGGCAATTAAGCACGACCGCAACAAGTGTCATGCCGTTTCGCTCTGCTGCGGCAACAAGACATCTGCCTGCGTCGTCAGTAAAGCCGGTTTTAACGCCTATCGCGCCGTCAAAGGTTCGCAAAAGTTTGTTTTTATTGCACAAATATCTGTTTTTGCCTTCGGCACTAGTAATCTTTTTGTTTTGGGTTGATACAATCTCTCGAAACGTTGGATTTTTTAAAGCATAAGCGGCGATGTGGGCTAAGTCGCTGGCGGAGGTGTAATGCCCTTCTTCGTCTAAGCCGTGAGTGTTTTCAAAGTGAGTGTTTTTTGCACCAAGACGATGCGCCGTGAAGTTCATAAGGTCGACAAAATGTTCTTTGCTGCCGCCGACTCTTTCACCTATCGCGACACTTGCGTCATTGCCCGAAACCAGCATCAGACCATACAGCAAATCGCGCAGCGAATGCTTTTCGCCTTCACGAAGATAAAGCGACGTTCCGCTTACGCCGATAGCCTTTGGCGAAACTTCAAAAACTTCGTCAAGATTGTCACAATTTTCGATTGCTGTTATCGCTGTCATAATTTTTGTTGTGCTTGCCATAGGCAGACGTGCGTTGCTGTTTTTTTCAGTCAATATTCTGCCACTACCCGCTTCGATAAGACACATGGCTTTGGCTTGCGAGGCGGAGGCGCAATCTGCATAAGCTCGCAGCGGCGCAACTCTAAACGCGACAAAGAAAAACGAAGCAAGCATAATAAAAGCAAGCGCAAGCAGCGAAAGCGCAGAAAAAATTGAAATGAATTTAGTTTTCAGTTTCTTGTTTTTGATTTTCATTTTTCTCCACCTTTGCTAGAAGCGCGTTAAACATATTAAGCACTGTTTGATAAAGCGATTTGTTTTCAACATTGACAAAATTGATTTCGCCTTTTGATTCAATCAAAAAGCCAACAGGCGTCACGCTCATGCCGCCGCTTGACCCACCTGTCATAGGAAAATGATTGGCCACTCGTCTTGACGAAAGGTCAGCATATTCGCCGCCGCCGACAACATAGCCAACTGTTACTTTTGATATTGGAATGATTGTGGTCCCGTCTTCGCAAACCACCTTTTCGCCCACAATGGTCGACGAATCGACGATGGTTTTTATCTTGTCCATCGACGATGAAATCAAATCGTTGATTGTGTCGTTATTTTCAAAAAACTTCATAATACCCCCAATATGTTGTATCTATTATGCAGACATAACATCTAATTTTTCATTTCTTTCATTTTTTTCTTACTTAGAATAACCGAAATTATAAAAGAATATACCACATCAAACAAAGATATTGAAAGGTTGATAACCGTGGCAAGATTAGCCACCTTTTTATTGAAAGATGACGTGTTGTAAAGAGCGAGTGATGCGGTTGGCTTTTTGTTTTTTAGCGACGTAAAAAATATCAAAACCGCTATGTTTATAACGCCGCAAACCATGCTTGTTAAAAACGCATCGTTTAGCCCAATGTTGTAAAATACTTCGATAAATCTCAGCCGCGTTTTGTCTTTTATTTGAGTTGAAAACTCTTCATAAAGCGCAAGTTCGGGCGAGTCAAAATCTATTTGTTTTTCTTTTGTTTCTTCTTCGTCTTTGAGTTTTATTTCTCTTCCCTCTATCTCAAATTTAAAATATTGCAATTTTTTTCGGAAAAGATAAACGCAAAATACCCCGCTCTTGTCAAGCAGGTTAAACGACAAGCGCACTTCTAAAAATATTGGCATAACAAGCAATATTATAATGACTGTGGGAATTAAAAAATAAAGACTGCTCATATCTGATAGTCTTTACAATTTTTTTAAGTTTATTAAAAAAGCAGCCTTTTAATTGCTGCTTACTTTTACTTTTTTATTGGTTGCTTTTACTGGCTTTTGTTTGATTTTTTCTTGCAAAGGCTCGCCCTTGCCTTTTTTAAGCATACGCTTGATTTGCTCGTTGACAAGCGAATAATCTACGTTTTCAACTTGGCTGTAATCGGCTTCGTCTGCAAGCATATTATTGACAAGATTTAATGTAGCATTTGGTCTGCGGATTCTTGCAACGTTTTCGCGCATTTCAACAAGTTGACGTGGATTGTTGAGCAATTCTTTCATAATATCAATCAACATTTTGTCGTTTTTGTATTGACGCGCTGCGCCTTCGCGGACAAGCATTTTAACATTGACTGCTTCTTGTTCTGGAAGTTTTTTGCAGCAAATCATAGGCAGATATTTATTGAGCGATTCAGTAACTGACACCCCACCCGCTTTGCCGATAATGGCGTCTGCTGCGCTCATAAGAAGGTCAACATTGTTTGCAAAACCATAGTTTATGATTTTGATGCTGTCTGATGGCTTTAATTTGTCGATTTTCTTTTTCGATTTTTCGTCTTTGCCGTTGGCTACAATTATTTGAAGTGAACGACCTTTAATGTGTTTTACAAGGTTTTTAACAATCTTATAGTTGCCGCTCCAGAAGCCGCCACCAAACATTACAAGCACGGTGAATATGCCGTCTTTTAAGCCCAATTTTGCGCGTGCTTCTTGTTTGTCAATTTTCTTTGAAAACTTTTCGTTTACTGTCAGACCATATGGCATGATTTGTTCGCGTTTAAAGCCTTTTGAGACCATTGTTGGAACATAACTCTCGTTTGGAACAAGCAAGTAATCTATCCCCGTTGCAGCCTCCCAGAATGGGCAAACAGCATAGTCAAACACAAATGAATAAACTTTTGCTGGAATTGGATAAAGTTTGCGCAAGTTGGTTATCATTACGCATGGCAAAAAGTGAGACGCATAGATGGCGTCAGGCTGATATTCATTTATAAGTTTTAACAGCTTGTCATAAAGCTTTAAAACTCCCGGTTGAACTGGAGATTTATAATACTTTTTAGGATCGGCTTTTTGATAATGTCTGAAAAAGGCATTATAAAGATGTGGAAAATGCTGGCACGCAATTCCATAGCCTGTTTCCTGAATCCATATAAACATTTTGTCGTCGCAATATTCATGCAAAAGATCAACGACCTTTACTTCTGCGCCGCTTTTCTCGAGTTGCTCTTTGACCGCGTTTGCAGCAGAGTTGTGCCCGTTGCCGGCTGTAACGGTCAAAATAAGATATTTTTTCATAACTTTCCTAGTTTTATTATTTGATATATTTGTCAAGTGGCAATGTCTTGAATGTGTTTGTTGCCATCTTTTCAGTTGTTGTGTATCCGCTTGGCGCGTTGATTACATCTGGGATTCTGTTGATGCAGCTTGCGCAAGTGAGTTCGACAGTTGAAGGACGATTGATTGTGACTTGTGTGTTTGGCTCGCCAAAGATTGTCCAATCGTTGCAGTCAAATTCTGTTTTGTCATAAACCTTTCCAATGCATTCGGTTTCGATGGTGATCCCCTGCTTTGTTGTGGTTGTGACAACTGCACTCATGCCTGTGCATTGACCCTTTTTGATGTCCATTTTAAGGGTGTCTGAGTGAAGCTTGCTTTTTGCAATGTGAGGAACGCATTTTTGTGTTTGGCTTTTGATTGTCAGGCCGAGTTTAGAGCAAAGCCAGCCGTTTACATTCCACATATAACTTGGCATAAATGTGCCGTTTTTGATGAGTTTTTCGCGGGCTGCTGGGCTGATGTTGTCAGCTGATGCAACTTCTTTTTCAAACTCTTCAGTAGTAAGCCCTGCACCATGTGCGCGAGCCAAGGCGATGCCGTAATCTTCAACGTTATAGCTTGATTTGCCTTGAATTTTTGTTATTGAATGTGTTGCTCCTGCAAGCGTTGCGATAAGGTTGCCCCAGAAAACGTCTTGATAGCCGCTTCCGCAGATTGTGCAGCCCTTCTCTTTTGCCACTTTGTCTAACTTAGCAAAAATTGCTGGGTTTGAGTTTTGTGGATAAAATGCTTCTTCACATGTTGTGATTGCATTTACGCCGTTTTGCGCGCAGATTGCAAGTGCGTCTTCAACGTCGGCGATTAAACTCATTGTTGTTACGATTGCAACGTCAGGTTTAACCTTTTTCAAAAAAGCATCAAAGTTTTTGGCATGGTCAATTTTTACGCCAACCTTCTTTTTTGCTCCGATTATTTCACTGATATCTTTTCCTATTTTTGATTCGTCAATATCAAATGCGCCTACAATTTTGACTCCTTTTTCAAGTGCATATCTCATTGTGTAAACGCTCATTTTTCCGCATCCATATTGGACCATTGTGATTTTTGACATATCTTCCTCCTAAATGTATAAACATTTTACATTTTTTTGAAAATCTTTGCAAATGATTATGCCCTTTTTTATTTTTTGAGTATACTAAAAGTGTTGAAAAAATCATTTTTTGACAAATTTTATAAGAAAATGGGAGAACTTATGAAAAAAGCATTTGATAACAAAAAATATCTCGCTCTGCAAAAAGAACATATCATGGAAAGAATCAATATGTTTGGAGGCAAACTTTATCTTGAACTTGGGGGCAAACTTTTCGACGATTTGCACGCTTCAAGAGTGTTGCCAGGATTTGAGCCAGACGTTAAAATCAAATTGCTTGAAAGCATGAAAGACAAAGCGGAAATTTTGATGTGCATCAGTGCAAACGACATCGAAAAAAACAGAATCCGCGCCGATTTAGGGCTTAGTTATGACCGCGAAGTTCTTAGACTTATTGATAATTTTAGAAAACTCGGTCTTTATGTTTCATCTATTATAATCACCCTTTATAAAGGACAATCAAGCGCGCAAAAGTTTGCCAACTTGCTTAAAAACCGCGGCGAAAGAGTTTATTTCCACAAATATACAAAGGGCTATCCAAACGATATCGAAACAATCGTTTCTGAAGAAGGATACGGCGCAAACGACTATATCGAAACATCAAGACCTCTTGTTGTTGTGACAGCGCCTGGCCCATCAAGCGGAAAACTTGCAACTTGCCTTAGCCAACTTTATCACGAATATAAACGCGGAATCAGCGCAGGATACGCTAAGTTTGAAACATTCCCTGTTTGGAACTTGCCACTCAAACACCCTGTAAACGTTGCATATGAGGCCGCTACAGCCGATATTAAAGACGTAAACATGATTGACCCATATCACTTCAACAAATATGGAGTTTTGGCTGTAAACTACAACCGCGACATCGAAGTCTTCCCTGTGCTTAAAAACATTCTTCGCAAAATCACAGGCAAAGATATTTATTACTCGCCAACAGATATGGGCGTTAATATGGTTGGATATGCCATAATCGACGATAAAGCAGCACAAGAGGCTTCTATCCACGAAATTATAAGAAGATATTATGCTTATTCTTGCGCAAACAAGAAAGGTCAAGTGTCATATGAAGCGGTTGACCGCGTTAAGATGCTTCTTAACGAACTTGAAGTAAGCCCACAAGAACTTGATGTTATAAAAACTGCAAAAGCAGTAAGCAAAGAAAGTGGTTTGCCATGCATTGCTCTCAAACTTCCAAACGGCAAAATTTTAACAGGAAAAAGCAAAGATATTATTTCGGCTGCCGGAGCAGTTGTTTTGAATGCGCTTAAAACCATGGAAAAGATTGACGACCACCCTCTTATTAGTGATTGCGTTTTAAAACCAATTCTCAAATTAAAAAATGAAGTTCTTGGGTCTCTTTCTTCACAACTTTCGCTTGACGATGTGTTGATCGCTTTGTCTATTTGCGCAATAAAAGACGAAGAAGCAGCAAAATGCTTGAAGGCACTTTCAAAACTTAAAGGATGCGAAGCGCACTCAACCTATATCATCTCAGCATCAGATGAGCAAACATTAAAGAAATTGGGCGTTTACTTATCTTGCGAACCTCAATTTGAAACAAATAAATTGTTTGGATAAAGTTAAAATAATTGTAAATTTTTATCAAAAATCAATTGACAAATTTTATAGATATAATGTATAATAAATTCAGTCCTTGGTTGAAGGACTGAAAATATTATATAGTCGCGTAGCTCAGTCGGTTAGAGCACCACCCTGATAAGGTGGGGGTCGGTGGTTCGAGTCCACTCGCGACTACCACAATTTGCGAGCGTGGCGGAATGGCAGACGCGCATGTTTAAGGGGCATGTTCGAAAGAGTGTGGGTTCAAGTCCCACCGCTCGCACCATCAAAAGTAGTAGTAACATCAGTTACTATTTTTTTTATTTAAAATCGCAGCGAATTTTTTAGGTGGGACTTTCAAGTCCTTCCTGTCGGATCCGGACCGCGAACAAGTCGCTCCCGGCTTTGGCTAAAAACAAGCACACCGGCTTGTTTTCTTAACGCGTCGCCCCGCTCGCACCATCAAAAGTAGTAGTAACATTCGTTACTATTTTTTTTATTAAAAAAAAACGGGAGATTCCCGTTTTGTTGTGTTTGCTATATTGCTTCTTGTTTGGCTGGCTGTTCGTCACGCTTTTTTAATACTATGTCCGGCTCGCCATCAGCGTTTTCTACAAACTTTTTAGTGATTATCACCTTCTCTATGTTATGTTTGCCCGGAAGGTCATACATGAGTTTCATCATTTTGCTTTCTAATATCGTTCTCAGTCCGCGCGCCCCTGTTTTAAGCTCTATTGCGCGTTTTGCGACGCTTACAAGCGCTTCTGGCGTGAATTCAAGTTCCATTCCGTCAATCTTAAACATTTGCTTGTATTGCTTTACAATCGCGTTTTTAGGCTCTACTAAGATGCGTGTGAGTGCGTTTTCATTGAGATCGTCAAGCCCGACAACCATTGGCATTCTGCCAACAAATTCAGGAATAAGACCGAATTTTATAAGGTCATCAGGTTGGATTTCTTTTGCAAAATTGATATCTTTCTTTTCAACCGTTGTTTTAACGTCTGCGCCAAAGCCAAGGCTTGAAGAGTTTTTACGCGCTTCAATTATGCCGTCAAGGCCGACAAATGCTCCGCCGCAAATGAAAAGAATGTTTGTTGTATCAATTTGAATTGTTTCTTGTTGTGGATGCTTTCTTCCGCCTTGTGGTGGAACATTTGCAACTGTGCTTTCGATAATTTTAAGCAACGCTTGTTGCACGCCCTCGCCTGCAACGTCACGTGTGATCGAAACGTTTTGGGTCTTTTTGGCGATTTTATCAATTTCGTCGATATAGATGATTCCGCGTTGCGCTTTTCTGATGTCATAATCGGCATTTTGAATGAGTTTTAACAAAATGTTTTCTACGTCGTCGCCGACATATCCGGCTTCTGTTAAAGTTGTTGCATCAGCGGAAGCAAATGGAACTTTTAAAATTTTTGCAAGCGTTTTAGCAAGCAAAGTTTTTCCCGAACCTGTTGGACCGATCATTAAGATGTTGCTTTTTTCAAGTTCGACATCGTTGCCATTTTCTTTTTTTGAAAAGTTGTAGTTGATGCGCTTGTAGTGGTTGTATACCGAAACTGCAAGCACCTTTTTCGCTTCGTCTTGACCGATAATGTATTCGTCAAGTTTTGCTTTTATTTCAGATGGGATTGGAAGGTCAATAGTTTCAAGTTGTGACTCTGCTTCATCTTCACGTATTATCTCACGGCAAATTGCCACGCATTCGTCGCATATAAAACTTTCGCCATTAGGGCTGGCGATTATTTTTTTAGCGTCTTTTTGTGGTTTTCCGCAAAAGGAACATGAGAGGTTTTCAGGGTTTTTCACTTTGACTCCTTGTTTGATTTTCTGGTTACGAAAATTTTGTCCACAAGCCCATATTCTTTAGCCTCGGCCGCTGTCATGTAATTGTCACGGTCGGTGTCTTTTTCGATCACTTTAAGGCTTTTGCCTGTGTTTTCACTTAGTATTGTGTTTAATTTTTGTTTTATTCTCGCAATGTGTCTTGCTTGGATTTCGATGTCACTTGCTTGACCTTGCGCGCCGCCGAGTGGCTGGTGAATCATGATTTCACTGTTTGGAAGAGCGAATCTCTTGCCTTTTGTTCCGCTTGAAAGCAAGAATGCTGCCATTGATGCTGCAAGACCAACGCAGATTGTTGTAACATCGCATTTGATGTATTGCATTGTGTCGTAAATTGCAAAACCGGCGCTTACGCTTCCTCCCGGTGAATTGATGTAAATGAAAATGTCTTTGTCTGGGTTTTTACCTTCAAGATAGATGAGTTGCGCAATAACAAGATTGGCAACATTGTCGTCGATTTCTCCGTTTAAGAAAATAATTCTGTCTTCAAGCAGGCGTGAGTAAATGTCATATGACCTTTCCCCTGCACCTTTTTGGTCAACGACCATTGGAATTAACATATTCACTCCTTAATTTTTAGTTGTTTTTTGCAGCCAAAACAGCAACGATTTTGTTCATTAAGATGTCGTTTTGGATGCTTGAGATTTCATAGTCACTGAGTCCTTCTTCGACTTCATGACAATCTTTATTCTGAGCGTGTGCTATTTCATGCACCTTTTCATGAAATTCTTCGTGCGAAATTTGAATGTTTTGGTCTTTTATTATTTTTTGAAGAACTAAACGTGTTTTAAGTGATTTTTCTGCTTCTTCAAGTTTGCTCTTTTCGAAATCTTCCATTGATTGGCCAATGTATGAAAGATAGTCTTCAAGTTTGATTCCTTGATACATAAGTCTTTGTTTGAAATCGTCTACGATGTGGTGGCATTCATGTTCTACCATTTCTTTTGGAAGATCAAGTTTTGCACCTGCAACTGCGGCTTCTATAAGGTCGTTTTCGAACTTTCTTTCAGCTTGTGCTTTTTTAGCTTCAAGCATTTTTTCCTTTATTGAGTTTTTATATTCTTCAACTGTTGAAAATTCTGTCGAGAAAGAAATCAATTTGTCAGTTACTTCTGGAATTTCTTTCTTTTCAACTTTTTTAACGTCACATTTGAATTCTGCTGCCTTTCCTGCAAGGTTTGATGCTGGATAGTTTTCTGGGAATGTAACTTTAACAATTTTTTGTTCGCCTGCTTTTACGCCAACAAGTTGGTCTTCAAAGCCTTCAATAAATGTATGCGAACCAAGTTCAAGACGATAATCTTTTGCTGCTCCACCTTCAAAAAGTTTGCCGTCAACTGAGCCTTCAAAATCCATTTCTACAAAGTCGCCAGTTGCTGCTGGAGCGTCTGTTTCAACAAATCTTGCTTGGCTTTCAGCAAAGCGTGCAAGTTGTTCGTCAACTTCTTTTGCTGAAACCTTTGGTGTTTCTTTTTTAACTGATGTTGCTTCGGTTGAAAGCACAACTTCTGGCATTAAAACTACTGAGAGTGTAACGTCGAGTGTGTCTGCTGTCATAGCGTTGATTGCAACATGTGGATAATCTGCTGGTTCAACGTCTGGGTTTTTCTCTAAAAATTCAGCATATTCGTTTGAAACTGCATCTTCAAATGCTGCATCGTAGAATACTGTGTCTCCATAATTTTTTTCAATAACTTTTCTTGGGGCTTTGCCTTTTCTGAAACCTTGAACATTATATTTGCCTTTTGTGCGTTCATAGGCAGCCTCAACTGCTTTTTGCCAAACTTCACTTGATAATGTGAGGTGCAATTTTAACATTCCTTTTTCGCTTTTTTCACGTGTAATCATAATATTATTCTCCTTTTTTACGTAGCGATTATATTTTATCACACAAACAAAACTTAGGCAAGCATTTGAGCCAACTATGCTTGACGAAGATTGATGAAATATGAAACACAAAAGAAAAGCACGCCATTTTTTAGCGCGCCTGAAGTTTTGATTTATATGCACATTGCGATGACGATTGCTATCGCGATGGCGAAACTTGTGACAAACTTGAAATAGTGAAAAAGAATTTCTTGTGCGATTGAACGCTTAAACTTTTTGTAATACATTTTATGGTTGGCTTCGATTTCACTGAGTGGCATATCTTTTTTGTTGACAAGTTCGGCACTGTAATAAGTGAAACGGTCGGGATAAGATTTTTTGGACTCAACATAATCAAGCACGAATTCCACTCCCCAATATATGAAAAAGATTGCGGTTAAAGCCATTGTGAAATAACTTTTTGGCCATGTTGAACAAAAGTATTCAACCAAAACCGCTATGGTTAACGCAACAAGTAAACTGCAAGTAACGATAAACTTTCTCATGTGTTTCCTTTTATTAGATTACGATATTGACGATGTATAATACTACGATTGAAACTGTAAAAATAACATAACATACAAGCCAAGCAACGTGAGTTTTTTCTTTAACCCACAAACCTGCAACTACGATTGAAACGATGTATGCGATTGCTTCCCCCACAAGTCTAAAAGCGTTGGCGATTGTTTTGCTGCCAAATATTGCACTTAAAAGCAGCGCTATCGCTATGCAGCCAATGGCAATATATGCCGAAAACATAACGATTCTTGCCCAGTTGTATGATTTACGTTCGCCGTTTTTGCTCATTATTTTTTTGCTCCTTTCATAATGTGCTCAGCAAGGTCAACAAGTTTGCATGAGTATCCCCATTCGTTGTCATACCATGCAACAAGTTTTACAAATGTTGGAGTAAGCATAATTCCTGCTTCAACATCAAACACGCAAGTGTGTTCTTCGCCGATAAAGTCTGATGAAACAACTTTGTCGTCTGTCCATGAAAGAACGCCTTTCATATTTGTTTTTGCAGCCTTTTTAACTGCTGCTACGATTTCTTCATATGTTGTTGGTTTTTCAAGGTTGCAAGTAAGGTCAACCACTGAAACGTCAAGTGTTGGCACACGCATGCTCATTCCTGTCAATTTGCCTTTGAGCGATGGAATAACCTGTCCGACTGCTTTTGCAGCGCCTGTAGAAGATGGAATAATGTTGTAAGATGCTGCTCTTCCGCCGCGCCAATCTTTTTTGGTTGCACCGTCAACTGTAAGTTGTGTTGCAGTTGCTGAGTGAACGGTTGTCATAAGTCCGTCTTTAATTCCAAATGCATCGTTGATCACTTTTGCAAGTGGAGCAAGGCAGTTGGTTGTGCATGATGCGTTTGAAACGACTTTCATGCTGTCATCGTAAGTGTCTTGGTTGACACCCATAACAAACATTGGCATTTCTTTTCCTGGGGCTGAAACGATAACTTTTTGTGCTCCGCCTTTAAGGTGAAGAGATGCGTCGTTTATGTGTGTGAATTTGCCGGTTGATTCTACGACTACTGTTACGCCATGTTTTCCCCATGGGATTTGATCTGGCTCTCTGATTGCATAAAATGCGGCTGCTTTGCCACCAATTACAAGTTTTCCGTCTTTAACTTCGGTTTTAACGTCAAACTTGCCGTGAATTGTGTCGTGGTCAAGCATATATTTTGCATATTCTACGTCTAAGAATGGATCGTTGATTGCTGCGACTTCGATTCCTCTTTCAGCACAGATTCTTGCAACCAATCTTCCGATTCTTCCAAATCCGTTGATTCCGATTTTCAATTTTGATTTTGCCATATTTTACTCCTCCCTTTTGGCTGTTTTAAACATACGTTGTCCTGTTTTGTGATACATAACGTAAATTATTATGCTAAGCAACAAGCAAAGCATGCTTATAAGCAATGCGCATATCCACAAAAACACGCTTAAAAAACTTACTGGCATGAAAAGATAATAAACTGTGATTGATGCGACGATTGCTAAGAATAATGCAATCCAGCCAATCAGCATGCAATTTGAACGTGCTCTGCTGTATTCTTTTTTAGCAGGTGGCGTGCTGGTTTCGACTGCCGAAGTTGAAACGCCCTTCCATCTGTTTACTCTTGTTGCGTGCGAAAGGTTTGAAATATATTTTGCTGTTGGCGCAACACGTGGTGAAATTGCCACAACTGAAACGTCGCCGTCAAAGAATTTAAAATCAAACAGGAATTTGACCATTTTTGCCCAAATTCTATAGAAAAATTCGCTGAACTTGTTTCTTTTTTTAGTTGCGCAAACTGTTATGTCTGACTGTGACGCGATAAACTTTTCAAGTTCGTCTTGAGTGATGAGTTTTCTCAAAATCACAATTCCGCCTTGGCCTACTTCTTTTGACAGCGAGTTGATTATTTCTTCTTTTGCTGAGCCGTCAACAAATGTAAAAACTTTAACCGATTTTGAGTTTTTGAAAAACTCTTTCCCTTTGCTTGTCACCCCTACATAAAAAGTTGTGTTTTTGATTTTGATTGTTTTAAGCCACTGCGCTGTTTGCTCAAAATCAGATGTAACTGGCAAAATGATGTTGTTCATTTTTCCTCCTAAAGTTTTTTGATTCTCCTGAAATGTCTTCCGCCTTCAAAATCGGTGGTCAAAAACACCTTTATGATTTTGATCGCTTTTTTCGCTTTCATAAAACTGCCCGGAAGCACCAAAACATTTGCATCATTGTGTGCACGTGCAAGTTCGGCAAATTTTGTTGTTGTGCAAAGTGCAGCCCTAACCTTTGGATTGCGATTTGCGGCGATGCTCATGCCTATGCCTGTCCCGCAAATGAAGATGCCGACGTTGTGTGGGTCTTCAAGCAATTTTGCGATGCCTTTTTTTGCGTAATCTGGATAGTCAACGCCTTCTTTTGAATAAGTGCCGACATCGATTGTGATGATGCTTTCATTGTTAAAGAACTTTTTGATTTCTTCTTTTAATTCATATCCTCTGTGGTCACATGCGAGAATTATCATTTTTCGCCTCCGATTCTTATTAACTTTTCTGTCAGCACCTTGCAGGCACTTTCAATTATTTTTGCGCATTCAATATATGTGTCGAGATCTTGACCATATGGGTCTGGGATTTCGCGGCCAATCAAATCTTTCATTTCAATAACTCTGCCCGCAACTTTGTTTTTGTGCGCAGTTGTCATTGCGACATAAAGAGTTTTTTGATCGAATTTTTTGAGCGCTACACTTTTGCGCTTTGTTGATGGATAGCCCAAACTTTTAAGCGCTTTGCATGCGTTTTCGGCGCTCATCTCACCCGTTGCATTCAGCCCGCGTGATGAAACCTTGACAAAATCAATGCCCGCTTTTTTTAAGTTGGCTTTCATAATTCTTTCTGCCATAAACGAGCGACATGTGTTGCCCGTGCAGATAAAACATAATTTAATATTTCCTTGCATGGCTAAATTTTAACACACATTAAAAAAAAATCAAAGCAACTTACTTTGATTTTTTCTTTTTAATATATTTTAATACGTCTATTTCTTTGCTTTTATAAAGCCTGTCAAGATTGTATTTAGTGCGATTGGTCTGTGTGAAGATGTGAAGCACCACTGGTTCGAAATTCAAAATGATCCACTCGCCCTTAAAATATCCGTCTTTTTCGCCCACACATTCAAACTTTTCGCACATGAGATCGGCGATGCGTTTTGTTTCGTCGGCATTTGGAGCGCTTACAACCACAAAAAACTTTTCCTCACCGGCATCGGTCAGGTCAAAACTTGCTATGTCTTTGCATTTAGCATTTTTAAGCGATTCAACAATCGCCATAAGTTTTTCGTTGATTTGTTTTTCGTTCATAATTTAATTGTATTCTTTTTTTGACAAAATTACAATAAAAATAACGTATTTTTTAACAAAAAGTGTCAAAAAAATCAATATGCAAAAGTTTTCTCGTATTTTTCAAGTGTTATTTAGATGGTTGCTGACCTTTACTGTTGCGTTTGTGTGGGCGCGATATTTTATTCGCTCGCTTTGGCAGGCAACACTTATAGCAGCAGCAGTGAGCATTGTTTTCAACCTTATTTTTAGACTTGTATTCAATAAAAAGAGCAGCGCTTCATCGCTGAAAAAACAGGAACGCGAAAATGCTGAAAATGCGTTTTTGTCACTTTCGATGGATGTAAAAGCGATGGACTTTTTTGCCACACTCGCAAGCAAAACTGGAAAAGCAGAAAAAAAGAAAAACTGTGTAGTCGTGGAATATGAGTCGGGCGAAAAGACCGTTTTAATCCCATTTTTATCGCACAAAAATTTAAGTTGCGATGAAATTGCCGCATATGTTGTTTTGGCACGAAAATATAAGGCAAAAAAGATTGTTATCGTTTGCGAAAACGCCGACAAAGAATGCTTTACTTTTGCAAAAAACTTTGATGAAAATTTTGTGATTTTAAACCAATATGAAGCCTATGAAAAACTTTATAAAGCGCAAGATTGTTTTCCGCCAATTACTATAAAATATAAAAAAGAAAAAGCCCTTGCGTTTAAAGAACTTGCAATGTTTTCTTTAAACAAATCAAGGGCAAAAGGTTATTTTATTTCGGCACTTGTGCTTGTTGTCTCTTCAATTTTTGTTAGATCAACCATTTATTATTGCGTGGTTGCGTCGCTGCTTTTAATCATGGCTGCAATTTCGCTTTGCAATCCTTTCGCAAAAAACGCAAAGTGCGACAAAGTGCTTTAATACTTTTTTATTATTGCGCGCCTATTTTTGTTGCTTTCGATTTTGGCAGCAAGAGTTAGTAAAATTTAACTAGATTTAACTAGATAAGTTCGATGTGTTTTACGCCTTTTTTAGAAGAGCGGCGATAGATTATTAAAGTTGAGCCGATGCATTGAACTGGCTCTGCTTTCAGTTGGCCGCAAATGCCGTCCATGGCTTCGCGTGATGAAAGCGGACAGGTTTGCAAGAGTTTTATTTTGATAAGTTCGCGTGCTTCTAAAAGAAGGTCGATGCCTTTGATTGCGTTGTCTGTCAGGCCGTCCTTTCCTATTTGCATAACTGGTCCCAATGCGTTGCCAAGCGCACGCAAAGCGGCACGTTGTTTTGATGAAATCATATTTCCTCCTTTGATTACTCTACATATTCAAATTCGATGTCTTTAATGCGGACAAACTGTCCATTTTTAAGACCTTTTTGCTTTAACAGGTCAATAATTCCCATTTCTTGAAGTCTGGTTTGGAAATATGCAAAACTTCTTGGATCGTCAAGCACAATTCCGCGAATGAAGTTGTCAATTTTGCCGCCCGCAACGATGAATGTGTCATTTTCGCGAGTGATTTCGATTGATGAAAGGTCAGGCATATCAAAATCAAATTTTTCAACTTTTACTGGTGGCTTTTTAGGTATTTTTGAAAGTTTTTCGAGTGTTAAGTTTTTAAGTTCTTCGACTCCTTCTTGCAAAATTGCTGAAATTGCAAGTGGACGAATTCCATAAGTTTTTTCAAACAAATCAAGTTTTTCTTTCAACTGCTCATCGCTGAGTTCGTCAATTTTTGAAAAGACAACAATTTGTGGAGTTTGAGCAAGCGAAGCCGAATATTTTTCGAGTTCGTCATTGATTTTTTTGTAATCGTCAATTATATTGCGCTCTTCCCCTTCGCTTTCTGATGCGTCGATAAGGTGGATTATAAGTCTAACACGTTCGACATGCTTTAAGAAATAATGGCCAAGGCCAAGCCCTTCACTTGCGCCTTCGATAAGCCCTGGGATATCGGCGACAACAAATGTTTGACCGTGCGATTCAACGACTCCAAGGTTTGGATAGATTGTTGTGAAAGGATAGTTTGCGATTTTTGGGTTGGCGTTTGAAATCACTGACAGGAGTGTCGATTTGCCAACATTTGGATAACCTACAAGACCTACGTCAGCGATAGTTTTAAGTTCTAAAATCACCTGTCTTTCTTTGGTTATAACGCCGGTTTGTGAAAATGCAGGCGCTTGTTTGATTGAGCTTTTAAAATATGCGTTGCCGTGTCCGCCTGCCCCACCTTTTAAAGCAATGAAAGTTGCGCCGTCTTCGTTTAAGTCGGCAATCACTTTTTGCGACTCTGCATCTAAAATTACAGTTCCGCATGGCACTTCGATTATCAAATCTTTTCCGCTTGCACCAGTTTTGAGTTTTTGCGAGCCGTTAAGCCCGTCTTCTGCAAAAAATTTCTTTTTAAAGCGGAAGGTGTAAAGAGTGTTCATGTTTTGTGTCGCTTTAAAAACTATGTCGCCGCCCTTTCCGCCGTCGCCGCCGTCTGGACCGCCGTTCATGTTAAGTTTTGTGCGCAAAAAACTCAGCGAGCCATTGCCGCCGTTTCCTGCTTTAATGTTGATTTTTACTCTGTCTAAAAACATATTTCCTTCCTATTCTGTTGTGGTATTATACTTTCTTTGAAGCAAATTGTAAATACCTGTTTGAGTTCCAAATTGAGAAATGTGATAAATTCCTACTGGGATTGGTCTGCCGTCAAACAGCGATGGGATCGTTGCAAAGTTGTTGTCAAGATCGCTGTATGATGATGTGACTTTATTTACTGCCGTTCCACCGTTGTTTATAAGCGAATATGAATTTTCGCACGTGGTTGTCCCACTTGAGCGAGTGAAAAACGAACTAACATTATTGTTTGCTGTCGTAAGCGAAATATTTACGCCGCAATAATTGATTGTAACGTTATACCTCGTCCAGCCAATTATGCCTTGAACTTTTGCTGTTGCTGGCGCTGTTATTTGGCAATCAACATAGCATGAAAGTATTGTTGTGTTGAGAGCGTCTGCCCCAACATAGCCGGCTATGCCGCTGACATATCCCGACGCGTCAGTAATTGTAAGCGAACCTGTGCTTACGCAAGTTTTGATTGTAACATCACCTGAGCAATAATCTATATCGCCTGCAATTCCGCCAACATCGCTTGTGCCAGAAATATCGCCATTATTTACGCAACCCACAAAGTCGCCACCGGCCGCTTGTCCGACAATGCCGCCTGTGGTGTGTGAGGTGGATGAAATTTTCCCGCTGTTTACACAACTGATAATATCAGTATTTGCGCCTGTTGTTCCCACAATTCCGCCAGTGCGATAGTCGCCTTCGATAGTGCCATAATTTACATTGCCTTGAAGCAAAGTTCTGTTGTTTTCATCCATGCCTTGTGCTGCATAAGCGATACCGCCAGCGATTCCGCCTTTTATATGAGCATAGTTTTCACAATTCACAACTGATCCGCCCATAGTCATTCCAACAACTCCGCCGACACCGCCGTCGCCATAAGCGTAAAGGATTCCACCTGTAACACGGCAGTTTATAAACTGTGAAAGCATGCTTACTGCACTGATTGTGCCAACAACTTCCGAGCCAATCACGTTGACATCATATAAATTTAAGTTTTGAATTTTTGCGTTTTTGCATATGGTGAACATTCCTTGATATGCATGTGCTGTATAACGCTCTGTGGTGCTGCAATAGGTGTTTAAACCTTTAATGTCATATGCCCCGCCGTCAAATTCGCCAGAAAATATTGCGCCTGTTTCAAAGTCGTCAGTATGTCCGATTGGTTGCCAATAATGCGCTGAAAGGTCGATATCTGCCGTTTGTTTATATTTTGCCGACATCCATTTGCCGTCGTCTGCACTGTAATTTACAAGATAAACCATGCGTGCAAGTTTTTCGGCAGAATCTATTTGATAGTATCCGTCTTCGCCCAAAACGGGATCTTCTTCGGTCATGTATTTAACCCAACTTTCAACCCAGTGCGCATAAATTGTAAGCGCGCTTGCTGGCATTTTTGATCGTGATGTGTATTCGTTTCCGCCACTTGGTGCGTCAAACCACCCTACAAAGATATATCCTTGACGAGTTGGCTCTGGAAGAGTGCTGAACGATTGATCAAAGTCCATTGATCGGTTGAGCGTGTTTCCGTTTTTTGACCAGCCCGAAGGCGCGGTTTCTGGAGATGAGCCGCCGTTGCAATCTGCTGTTAATGTGTATTGATTTACTCCCCATTGCGCGTAAATAGTAGTGTCAGATGCGCCCATTTTAAGCGACGAGCCAACCTGCGTTCCGCCACTTGCAAGTGTAAACCAACCTTTAAAGCCAAAGCCTTCTTTTGTTGGCACTGGAAGGTCGCCGTATGCAGTGTCATATGTGACTGATTTTGTTGCAACTGAGCCATTTATCGTCCAGCCTGCTAATGCCGACATTGTGCCACCACTGGCGTCGGCAGTCAGAGTGTAAACATTTGCTTGCCACTGAGCGTGCAACTGGCAAAGTTTAACATTTTCACGTGCTAAAACAAAATTTCCATTTGCGTCGATAACCTGATCCCCGCCCGTCTCTTCGGTGTAAAAACCTTTAAAGGTGTAGCCAAGTCTTGTTGGAAGAGTGCTGAGAGTTGTCGCGGTTTGATCATAGGTGTTGTATGTATAAAACGTGCCATTTTCCATGTTGGAATCAAGCGTTGCATCGCCAGTTGAACCGCCATGAAGTTTAAGCGCAAAATTTACGTTATAATACAGCGTGATGCTGTATGCGATTGGGTCGTAGTCACCTGCTGTTCGCATTTGCATAGGAAGTTGAATATTTGAAGCCGACATATCAAATGTGGCATCGTCAGTTTTGTCTCTGTAATCGACATGGAGCAATATCTTTCCCGGTTGAAGCGAACTTGCGCCTGAAATTGCATATTCTTCGATTGACTTAACTTGCAACCAACGACGGCTGTAAAGCCAGTTGGCGTCGATTCCATAAACGACGCTGAAAGGCATTTCATCAGTCGCTAAAATTTCATGAGTTTCGCCACTTGCTTGGTCAGGTTTTTTTTCAGTGCCAAGGCTGCAACGGAGTGTGAGTTTGCTGCCAACCGTTCCTAAGTTGTATCCAAACGCGTCAGTGACATTCACTGTAAAATCAAAGTCTTTTGCGTCTACACGCATAGTGGTGTTTGTTTTGTTTTGCATCAAAAACATTGTGCCACCTAAAGCACAAAGGCACATTGCAGAAAACAGCACTGCTGCCAATTTTGTTTTAACTTTGCTCATTGCCACCTTTTAAATTTATGATGCTTTTCAAAAGAAAAAATTATAAAAATATTTTTCAGTCGATTAAATTATAATATAATTTAATTTTTTCACAAAATAAAAAAGCAATAAAAATTGCTTTTAAATTGGCTGTATGCTATTTTTTGTATTCTTTTTTGCAGATTTTTTCAAATGGACAATCTTTGCAATCAGGATTTTGCGCTTTGCATTTGTATCTGCCAAAAAGCACCATTTGATAATGCAGGCGCGACCAATCTGGTTGGTCAAAATATGATTTGAGTTGCATTTCGACTTTGTTGGGATTTTTTTCGTTTACAAGTTGCAATCTGTTTGCAATTCGAAGCACGTGCGTATCCACCGCAAATCCATCGCCTTTGAAGGCTTCGGAAATCATGACATTTGCCGTTTTGCGACCGACTCCGGCAAGCGAACACAAATCATCAAAATCGTTTGGCACGACTCCATTAAATCTTGTGATTATGTCTTTTGACATGCTTAAAATTGCTGCTGCTTTGTTGTGATAAAATCCGCACGAGTGAATTTTTTCTTCAAGTTGCGATTGTGACAATGTAAGCATTTTTTCGGGTGTGTCATATTGTTTAAACAGCTCTTTCGTAACCATGTTTACGCGCTTGTCTGTGCACTGAGCAGACAAAATTACAGCAACCAAAAGTTGATAAGGGCTGCTGTAAGAAAGTTCGCATTTCGCATCTGGAAACATTGCATTCAGTTGCGATGAGATGAGTTGTTTTTTGCTTGTTTTGTTCATATTATTTCATGATTGGGAAAAGCACTGTATCACGGATGTTTGGAAGGTCATAAAGGAACATTAAGAATCTGTCGATTCCAAAGCCTAAGCCTGACATAGGGGGCATTCCGTGCTCCATTGCAAGAAGGAAGTCTTCGTCGACGTCCATTGTTTCGTCGTCGCCTTGTGCTTTTTCAAGAAGTTGCTCTTCAAGTGCTTGACGTTGAACGATTGGGTCGATGAGTTCGGAATAAGCGTTGCACATTTCTACCCCACACGCTACAACTTGGAACACATCAACCACACGTGGGTCTTTGTCGTTGCGGCGAGCAAGTGTTTTTAATACTGCTGGATAGTTGTAAAGGATTGTTGGGCCTACAATGTTTGCGCGGATTTTACGCTTGTAGATAAAGTCGATAAGTGTGCGCACGCATTTGCATTCTTCAAGTTCACTGTAAGTGAAAAGTCCGGCTGCGACTACTTTTTGTTTAAATTCTTCAACATCTTCAATGTCAAGATAGTCAAAGCCAAGAATTTCACGCATTTTTTCGGCATAGTTGATTCTTTCCCATTTGTCTGCGCCAAAGTCAAGTTCGTGTCCTTGATATGTGAGCTTGGTTGTTCCTATTGTTTCCATTAACAATTTTTTAATAAGGTTTTTGAAGAAAACAATGTTGTCTTCATAGTCCCAGTATGCGGCATACCATTCAACTTGGGTGAATTCTTGAAGGTGTTGGAAGTCCATTCCTTCGTTTCTGAAGTCTTTGCCAAGTTCAAACACTCTGTCAAAGCCTGCTGCTGAGCACATTTTAAGCCATGTTTCAAATGCAATTCTAAGGTTGCATTCAAGGTCGAGCGCGTTGTGTTTTGTAAAGAAAGGTTTTGCCGAAGCGCCTGAAATGTTTGTTTGAAGGATTGGAGTTTCTACTTCATAAAAGCCGTTGTCTTCAAGTGTGCGACGGATTATTGAGCAAATTTTGCTGCGTGAAAGAAATACTTGACGTGATTGTTCGTTTGCAATTATGTCAAGATAACGTTGACGATATTTTGATTCTGTGTCTGTAAGTCCGTGGAATTTTTCTGGAAGCGAACGCATTGCTTTTGAAAGAAGTGTAACCTTTTCTGCACGGATTGTAATTTCGCCAGTTTGTGTTGTGTAAACTTCACCTTCAACCCCTACAAAGTCGCCAAGGTCGATCATCTTTTTGTAAAAGTCATATGCTTGTTCGTCAAGTTCGTTTCTGCCTACTGACACTTGAATGTATGATTCAATGTTGCGAATTTGCATAAAGCCAAACTTGCCCATAACACGGCGGAACACCATTCTGCCCGCTACTGAAACACGCTCGCCAATTTTTGAACGCGCTTCTTTGATTGTGCATGTGCAATCATATTTTGACTTGTATGGGATTTCGCCCATTTCTTTTAATTGTTGAATTTTATTTTTTCTAACATCAATTTCGTTTGAAATATTTACGTTTTCTGCCATCTCAAATCTCCTTAAATACTCATTTAGACTAGCAAAAACCTAGCGTTTTGTCAACTTAATTGATTTGGTTTGGCTGTTTTTTAATATTTATTTTTATAATAATTAAAATTCTTTTTCACTTTTGCAAGATATTCGCGCGTTTCGGCATATGGAATGACGTCTAAATTTTCGCCGTTTGACGAATATTCGGCGTTTTTTAACCACGTTTTTACTTTGCCCATCCCCGCGTTGTAGGCGCAAATCGCTTCGTCAAAATCAAATTGACTTTGTAAGTAATGCAAATAGTATGCGCCATATCGTAAATTCGTCTCGACATCAAACAATATTTCTTCGCTGTAAGGCTCGTCCAAAATTTGAGCGATCGACTCAGCCGTGGCGGGCATGATTTGCATCAGCCCTTTTGCTCCGCGGCGTGAGACGGCAGTGCTGTCAAACGAACTTTCCACGTTCACAACTGCGCATATAAGCGCCTGATCAACCGAAAATTCAGAAGACGCCAGCGCTATTTCTGCGCTGAATTTGTTTGGATAAAAGTAAGCATACAGCAAAAAATTCATAGCAACACATATAGCCGCTAAAATAGTAAATCCCACCCCGTATAGCCACTTTTTCACATGATTATGTTATGAATTTTGTCGAATATTATGCCTCGACAAAGCCTTTAAACGATCGGTAATTTAATTTGTTTAAATACTGAGTGACATTGTCTAAATAATCTTTCATAAACTTAACCGAAATTCCACACGCTCTGCCGATTGATTTTGGCGTTGACGCAATCATGCATGGCAAACCCATTTTCTTTAAAAAGCTTGCAAATGAGAGTGTTTCACTGCGGGAGGTAAAAACAGCGTAGCAATATCCCATAAATCCTCCTTCATGCACAAATTCTCTCCTTTTACACTATATTTATTAAGGGACAATTTTGTTAAAGGGGCAAAAATATGATTTATTTAGACAACAGTTCGACCACCTTTGTAAAACCTAAGGAAGTTTTAAGATACATAACTCTTGCTGCAACGCGTTTTACGGCAAATCCTGGACGCAGCGGGCACAACGAAAGCATACAAGCCGCGATGGAAGTTGAAAAAGTAAGGGCAAAACTTAAAGATATGTTCAACCTTGAAAGCGAAAGCAATGTGATTTTTACTTCATCTTGTTCGATGGCTTTGAATATCGCAATTTTAGGAAGTGCAAAGCAAGGTGGGCACGTTGTGTGCACTGAAAACGACCACAATTCTGTGCTTAGACCGCTTGAACATTTAAAACAAATTGGAAAAATTGATTATACAGTGGCTTATCAATCAAGCATTGGCTGTTTAAAGTGCGAAGATATTGAAAAATGCCTGCGACCTGAAACATACATGGTGATTTGCAACCATATGTCAAACGTCAACGGCGACACCGCCGAAATTTACAAAATTGGCAAGATGTGCAAAGAAAAAGGACTGCTGTTTTTGGTTGATGGCGCACAGAGCGGCGGACATGAAAAAATTGATATGCAAAGTGACAACATTGACTTTTTGACGCTTGCGCCGCACAAAGGTTTTTATGGTCTGCAAGGACTTGGAGTGCTGTGCACAAGAGCGCCCGAAGCGATTGAACCGATATTTTTTGGGGGAACTGGAACAAACTCGCTTGAACTCGTACAGCCCGACATTTTGCCAGAGCGATTTGAAGTTGGAACTCTGCCCACCCCTGCAATTTTAGCACTTTCGGGCGGCATTGATTTTGTCAACGAAAACTTTAACGCGATAAGAGAACACCTTGACGATTTGACAACTTTTTTGCATTATGAACTTTCTTCATTGCCTGTTGAAATTTATACGACAACCGAAAATGCGAAAGGCGTTTTTGCTTTCAACATTCCAAATATGCACTCAACAGATGTGGCGACATATTTAAACGACCGCTGGGGAATTTGTGTTCGCGGCGGCTATCACTGCGCGGCAAAAAAGCATGAAGCGTTGGGGCTTGTTGACCGCGGAGCGGTGCGCGCGTCGCTTTCATACTTCACTTCGTTTTCAGATGTCCAAAAACTGATTGCGGCGATTAAGGCACTTTTGAAAAAGCAAAAAATGATTTAATTATTTAATAATATTTAAATTTTTCGTTAATTTATTGCATTTATTTGTTAATTATTTATTTTATTTAAAATTTAAGGTTTTGGGTACTTGCAAAATAACAAAAAAATAATGCCGAAAAATAATAAAAAAATAAATTAAATGTATTGTTCTTCCGATTTTTAAAGGCAAATCGCGATTTTTTATTATTATATTCGACAAAATAATTGCTTTTATTTTGAATTTGATTCGATTTAATATA
>CAVCJG010000010.1:0-36289 GCA_963602685.1 Eggerthellaceae bacterium
ACGTTGCCGTTATAACCGCCGTTGGCGACAACAATAATAAATATTTTTACGGCATAAACTTAAAAGCTACTACATTCGCTGCTTTCGGCAATCTTTGGTCTGTAAAATGGGATGACGCTGTTTCCGAAAGCGTTGATGATAAAGTTGTAAAATTAACTTAAAACCATATAAAAGGAGTAAAACATTATGGGACTTACAAAAACAAACTATGAAATCAAAGAACTTGGCTTAACCTTGCCTGCGGCTTACGCGATAATTCACAGGCTCGAAATTGACGGCAACGGCGGCATTGCGGAAATTTATATTCAAAGCTCGCCGAGAGAAAACGCCGTAAACCTTAAACCGCTCAAACGTGAGTTTATTCGTTTTACGGTAGACCGCAACGAAAACCCGTTTATAACGGCGTATAAAGAGGCAAAGAAAGTCACAACCGAAACCGTCGTAAACAAAGACGGCAAAGAAGAAACCGTCGAATTTAAAGCCCCGTTTGCCGACTGGACTGACGACATAATTTAAATATAAGGAAAAATATTATGGATTGGAAACGTAAACTTACTTCACGCAAATTTTGGGTAGCTGTTGTTACCATGGTATCAGGTTTAATACTTGCATTTAAAAACGATGCTCAACTCGCAGAAACTGTATCTGGTTGTATTATGTCAGCCGCTTCTGTAATAGCATATATTGTTGGTGAAGGTATTACTGATGCAAGTAATAAAAAATAATTTTGAAAAATCCGTAACTATCATTCCCGTATCCGACATACATTTAGGAAGTTTGGAATGTAACGAACGCGAGTGGCAATCTTTTTGTAACAACTTGTTAAATCAAGATGATACATATATTGTATTAGTTGGCGACTTAATCAACAATAGCATACGCAATAGTGTTGCGAATCCTTTTGACGAAGTATTACGTCCTTTTGAACAAAAACGTAGAATGATATCTTATCTTAAACCTATTAAACATAAGATATTAGCTGCCGTATCAGGTAATCACGAATATAGAACTTCTAAAGAAGTTGACCAAGATATTACATACGATATATTGTGCAACCTCGACTTAGAAAATATCTACCGTGAAAATATAGCATTTATAAAATTACGTTGTGGACGTAATGTGTATGGAATAGCTATTACGCACGGTAATGGTGGTGGAACACTTACTGGTGCTGCAGTTAACAAAAACGAAAGATTTAGTTATACTATTGAAGGACTTGATTGTTTAATAACTGCACATACACATAAAGGTGTGCTAACTCGACCCAACCGAATGATATTCGATTTGAACAAAGGAATAGTAACCTTGAAACCTTGCACTGTATTAACAACTGAATCATGGCTTTCATATGGCGGCTACGCGGCACGTAAGATGTTATTACCTGCAGAAACGTGTAATCCACAAAAAGTCATTTTTAGTGATAATGCACATAGGAAGAAAATTATAGTTCAATGGTAACAAATAAAAGACCTGGCATTTAGCTAGGTCTTTTATTTTTTATATTAGTTTTTAATTAAGCTTAATATATCTCAAAATCATAGCAAAATTCAAGCAAAATCATAGCAAATTCTTGCAAAAATATATTCTTTGAATAAATATATTGATGAATATAAACGCTTGTTAAACTTAAAATATGAAGGGCATATAAATCATCTGAGTGACTTACTTTTATTACGTTCGTAATATCTTAATAGTCTTACAGCATCACGAGTATGCTCTGTAGCCTTATCTGTACCATCAACAATGTTAACTGTCTTCCAAAGTTCCTGCTCTGAGTTAGCAAGCGCAAATCTCTTTACAGAAGGTTGCAATCCTACAAGTTTACACTCGGGATGATTCATTGCCCATAACTTTATTACACCAATCACTTCAACAGGATAAAAAGAGTTCCATATAAGTTTTTGAGCTTTACCAGGATACATTTGAAAAGTTTCGTAAACAATTACGTCAGGTTTAAAATGACTCAAAAGTCTCCAAACATCAAGATGATTTTCACCCAACGTACCACCATACAAATCATCATCGTTTGTATTACGTCTAAAAACATATCCTGTGCTGTTACCAGGATCTAATGCTATTACCGACACGCTTAAATACCTCCTCTATATCTTGTGCTTTTTTAGATTGTATACCTTCTACATATGAATCAATTGATTTTTCCATACTTAAAATCCATATATTAGTCATACCTTTTGCACCGCTTCTATTTACACGATCTTCAGCTTGTTGGTTCAACCCAGGCGTCCAATCGCGGTCAAGAAATACTACATTACTGCATACATATTGTAATCCATCAGTACCTGTTCCTAATGCACCAATCGTACCGATCAAAACGCGGCAATCCGCGCTATGTTGAACAAACATATTTTTTGCCACCTGGCGCTTGGAACTCGACATTTCGCCGATAAAAATTACATTTTTGATTTTATTTTTTGACAGATAATTACTTAGCGCTTGTGCAACTTCAGCAAATTTTGTAAATACTACTAACGACTCGCCTTCGTTATCTTCTAACCAATCCTTTACCCAATCAAATTTAGGATTAGTTTTACAACCCGCTTCAGTAAACTTACAACAGTTAGTAGTCACTTGTTGCTGTTTGATAATTTGGTCCATAGCATTTTTTACTGTGATACCCTTTTCTTCTAAGCTATCCAACGATAAATTTACTATATCCTTGTATAAATTTCTTTGTGCTATAGTCATAGGTAATTCAATAGTTATATAGTTCTTACCTTCCGTAACATCCTGATTGTTGCCACCAACGCTTACACACGCTAATAATTTTCCAAGTAAATTTTGTGCATTCTCCGAAGGTGTTAATCCTATAGGTTTTTTACCAAAACCATTATCTTCAATTTCACAAAACTTACTGGTAAAATTCCAATAATTGTTTCCTGCCCATTTTGAATCCAAAAAGTCAAGTTGTGACCATAAATCATTAGGATGTCCTAATATAGGTGTTCCCGATAAGCACATTCTTTGTTTGGAAGGTATCTGTTTTATTGCACCAGTAATCTGTGATACCGGATTTTTAATACGATGCGATTCATCTAAAACTACTAAATCCCATATCCATTGTTTACATTTTTGCCAAACTTGTGTAGGTTGTAATATTTTTTTTCTTCCTTGGTGTCCAACACACTGCGGCGTAAGTTGCTCATAATTGGTCACATATATTACTTGAGATCTTCTCTCCGGGCCCCTACCACCTACTTGAATATTTGGTTCAACTTCAGGCCACCACAATATGAACTGTTTTGCCCATTGAGGTATTACTGATTTAGGACAAACTATTAAAATCTTTTTTAAATTTAAAAGTCTACAAAATTCTACAGTCTCAAAAGTTTTACCGTATCCTGGTTTATTACGATTTAAAATGTTTTGCAGAGACAACATTTTTATTACGTCATTACGTTGATAATCTCTTAACGATGGATGTAGATTACCTATTTTACTAGGATGTTCAACATCATAAAATTTCTCAGGAAAGTAATTTAATGCTATACGATTTACTAAGTTATCATCTACATAAAGAATACTTCCTGAATTTTTAACACCTATGCAGGAACGACGAATCATTAATTTTTCCTGATTCGTCGCTTCTACTATTACTAATTTGTTATTCAACTGTCTGATCTGCATCTTCCATATCTCCCCAACTATTACCTATTTCTGCATCTGCTTTAAAAGGAAAGTCTAATACAGGATTAGTTAAATATTTTTTAGGCATTTCAGACATAGTCTGTAATCCTATCTCTACAACACGTTTTAAAAGTAAAGGATGATCTTTGCATTCTATGATAATCGAGTCATGAACAGTGTTAACAATTCTTGCATCGATATGTTCAGCAACTAATTGATCATAAATACTACATACACTTAACATAGTCAAATCTGAAGCTATTGAAGATACAGGAAAGTTAACTGCTTCGTTTTCAACGTGGTTGCGATTATCCATAGTTATTATATAATGCCTTTGTCTTCCGAAAATAGTTGTATACGGTTCTGAATTATAAGGAACTTTGCGCATCTTGTCAACAAAACGTTTTGCACCTGGAGCTGCTTTATACCAATCTTGAACAAGACGTGTTGCTTCTCCCATTGACATGTGCAACTTAGCTTTCATTGAACCAGGACCACGACCATAGGGTATACCAAAGTTTACAGTTTTCGCTGCAACACGTTGCTCCTTATTAAAATCCTCACCAAAAATTTTCAATGCCATTGCATCATGCAAATCTTTACCTTCACGATATGTTTCACGTAAATATTCATCCTGTGACAAGTAAGCTAATACACGCAATTCCGCCTGTGAGTAGTCAAACTGCACTAATTTATAACCTTTAGGAGCAACAAAAAGATTTTTTATAAGTTTTAATCTAGGTATGTTCTGCATATTAGGTTCTGAACAACTTAATCTGCCTGTTTCGGTTCCATGCAAATTAAAAGTGCAGTGAACGCGATTATCTTGTCCCATTACATCCAATATACCTTGAACATACGTATCCATGTATTTATTATACTTGCGCAAATCCCCTACAGCTTTTATAAAAGGTATATCAGGATAATTTTCAATTAAATTATCAAGTGTTTCACGATTTGTCGATTGCAATCTTTCACCTGTAACAGTTTCAAGCATCCATTTCAATTGTTTAGGTGATTTTAAATTAAAGTTGCCTGGATAAGCTTTAGCACCTGTATCGGACATATATTTATAAGGATCCCAAGTTTTACTAGATTCTTCTTTTACATGTTTTTCTGCGTCATATATATAAGTATCTAACTTATCTTGCAGTTCATAAATATACTCATTGTCAACCAAACATCCGGCTACTTCAATGTCTTTAAACACATTAGCTGCTTTAATAAGTTTATAATAAATATCAATTGAACCTGGACGCATCAATTCTTTAAAACGTTTGTTTAATTGATAAGTTGCACAAGTATCTCTATACAGGTAAGGAATCAATATTTTAGAAGGTATCATATCATATTGAAAATCACTTACCTTAACTTTGTTTTGTAAGCACCACTTTTTCTTATAATTGTCAAGTTCATCATCCCATTGAGGTGCTTGAAGATACAATGCACCAAGATCTTTTAATCCGTGAGTTCCTTTACGTTCGTTTATACCGACGTAATGTTGCAACATAGTATCTTCATCTATTCTTGCTTCAATTCCTAATAAATATTTTAGACGCGCTGTATCGAATTTACCGTTCTGCCAAATAAATATGATGTGTTTTTCGTTAAAAAGATATTGCAAAGCTTTTATTACTTTAGGTTCGAAATTAGCAATTACTATAGAATCATAATCACTATATGCAAAACCTATCAATAAAACTTTATTTCCATCATATCCTGTATTACGCGTTTCTATATCTACTGCAACTTTGTTTGTATTATCGCACAACCAGTAAATATACTTCTCACACTTATCAGCATCATAGTAAGTTACACCATTAACTTTACTATCATCCCACCATCTCTGCAAAGGTTCGCACGTTTCAAAATTGTGTAGTGCTTCAATACATTTATCCATAAGAAGAAAATTTCCTCTTAATATATTATCAGACGGGATATAAAGTTTACCGTTGATTATTTTAAACCACCATTCGTGATTAGCAGTTTGTTGCACAATTTTTTCTTTAGGTAAATTTGGCACAATCGCTTCTACAATATTCATTATAATATACCTGCCATAGTTAATTGTTCTACTATTTTGTAATATCTGTCGACATTAATTTTATCGTTTATTAGATCGATAGTTTCGTTAGGCCTTTTAATCCATGCAATATCTGTAGTTTTAGAAAGTAAAGCAGGAATACAAGTATCGACGCTTCGAATACGTTGAGGATATCTGTATTCTAATAACTCTGCCAAAGTTTCCCAACAACCTAATAAATGTATTGTTTTGGGACTATTCATCCAGAGATATTCAAAATAAGGTCTACCTCTCACATTTAACGTAGTGCTTACTTTAGGTATTCCTATACAGTGTATTTCAGGAATCTTTTCAAGCTCGTAAAAACATTTTTCAAATTCTGAAATAGTTGCTCCTTGACAAACAGCCATAAGTTTAAAATCTCTTACGTTACGGTCTTTTAACCATTTAATAGATTTTTCTACTGTCTTTACGGTCGCAAATCCATTACGAAATACATCCGGAAGAATGATTTCATCAACGTTGCACTGCCGTGCAGCTTTCACAACTTCCTCAATAGTTACTGCACCTTTTAATTCTATAAGACTATTATCCATTACACGATAACAACGGTTATTATAACATTTAGGATAGTAGTCTTTTAAATGTGCTAATAACATTGCAAATTGCCCATCGTAAGTTTTTTCAATATCATTTACTGGAACTATGCTCGCTAATTTCATTTATCTTCTTCTCCAAATCTGAAATACGTTTTGCATCTACTAGTATTTTACCTACACAAAATCCTACTGCGCCAAATAAAAGAATATCGAAAATCATTTTTGATTCTTTCTCCTTAAATCAATTTCATGTTGTAAATACCATTTAGCTTTTTCTAAATCTTGTATAGCTTTTTCTTCTTGTTTCAATCCTTTAGATTTTTTATGTCCACAACGAGAAACATATTTCACTACATTGCCGAGATTGAATCCAAGTTTTTTAGCTTCTATAAAATCAATAGTTTCAAAACCACCTTCAGTATAATGTTCAGGATGATTTATAATGTCAGAAGGGACAGTCATCTTCTATTTTCTCCTTTTTTACAAATTTTATAAATGAACCACAATGTGCACAAGTTGCTTTTATGTGTGGTCCTGATTGTTCATAATGTATAGTTCCATCAGAATCAGAACATTTTCTACCACAACGTTTACAAACAACATCGCCTAAACGTTGACCACAAAAGTGGTGGTCGGGGGATTCGTTTACATACATTGCCGGATATCTTTTACTAAGTTTGTCAACATTAAGTTCGATTATTTCGTCGAGCGTTGTGTTCAACTGTGTTGCAAGATTTGCTACATACCACATTACGTCTCCGAGCTCTTCTATTGTATGTCTCGGATCAATTTCGCGCCCGTGAAAATATTTCTTTTTTATATCATCTGCAACTTCTCCAGATTCACCAGCCAACCCGAGAGCGAACCCTATTACAGGTTCGCGTTCCAAGGTTGCCGGAAGAATACCTTTCGCTGCAAACGATTGATACTCTTTAAGTGTCATTACATTACACTCTCCTCATACTTATTTACTTTACGTGCTACTAATGCAGTCAAAGGCACTATGCAACTTTCGTAAAGTGTTTTACAGAGTGCTTGCACAGGAATAGCAATAGCAATCTGTTGCCACGACATAAATTCAAATCCCAGGAAAAGTTTAGGAAGTATATTCATTCCGAAAGGTATAAATATACAACTATCACACAATTCACCGACCAGAGAACTTATTATCGCACGATACCAAAAGCCTTTTCCATCCTTATGTTTCTCTTTCATTTTTCTGAATACCTTGTCGTTCATTAAATCGCCTATCATGTAAGCAATCAATGATGCGGCTAATGACCAAGGTGTAGTTCCTAATACATTTTTCATACTTTCAGAAACTACAGGGTCAACACCAGGTATTACATTCGCAATCGCAAAAACACCTACCATAAAGAGGTTTGCACCAAATGCTATCCATGCTGTTATACGAGACCATTTATAACCGTATACTTCACTAAATACATCTGAAAGTATGTATGTTATAGGAAAAACTATAACTGCACAAGGTAACACTGCAAATCCGATGCTAAACACTTTACAAGCAATTATGTTGCTTATAAGCATTGCAACTGTGTTAATTACTACGAGTAACATAAAGACGGGTGAAACTTTTTTCATAATTTATCTCCTTAGATTTTATTAGGGCATGTGGAAATTTAAACGCCCTTTATTTAATTTAATTTAATTTAATTTAATTTTTAATTGTCTTTCGCGTATGAGCTGTAAAGTATCTTCTTTTGCTTTAAACATGCTACTTGAAGTTCCTTTAACAGCCCCTGCTAACAGTAGTTCCTTGTAAATATCATCCATAAGCCATTTGTCTACATCGAGCAACTCTCTACATAATTTTTTACTTACCATGCCACCCAACAAAACAATCTCAAGCTTAGGGTATTTATTCAAAACTGCTTCTGTTTTTTCTTTATTAAACAGCTCTGGCATATTATACCTCCATTTGTCTTGCTATATCAATTAATATTTTATCGGATTGATAAGTTCCATTATAAGAGATTTTTAACAATCCGCGTGTTAAGAGTTCCGATATAATTTTTGAAGCTTCACCGCGTTCTACTCCGAGTATTTCTTGCACTTGATTACCTCTAAAACGCGCTGCACTAAGTAATATCTTTATCGCAGGATACATAGCTACAAGTCCTTTAATATACTCAATGTTTTTTGTTTTAGCTCGTTGTGCTCTTTTACTCTCTTCGATGAAACTTTTATAATCTAAAGTAGGCTTATTCAATGTGCTCTCCAAAAATTCTTGAGCAAGCTCAATGTGTCTAGGTTGCACAATTAATCTTCTACCTACAATGGAACCACAAAGTATTGCGAACGCACAGGATAGTCTCAATAATTTTTCATGCACCGCAACACCTACTACAAGAGGACCGCCTTCATATTTTGACGCTAGTTCCTTTACCGATTTATTTACAGCTTCAATAGTTTCCTTTGATATTACTATATCATCACTAGATACTGTCCAAGAGAAGCTGAATAAATTCTTATACTTTGTTTCATCTAGTGGCTCGTTTCGTAATCCCTTTAATTCCCCCACGTCTTCGCGTGCAGCACTAAGAACTAAATCAAAACGCGCTTGGTCTTCAACTACCGGTATATATTCAGTAAAAGCACCATAGCCTTTCCAATAAAAATCCTCTATGTTTCTGCCTGAGCGCGGGTTACTAAGCCATATAAGACGAGTACGCGCTCTTGCCTCACCTTTAGCTATTTTATTAATCGTTACAGCACCACTTGAACGAGTTGCGGAAAGTTCCTTTATATCTTCAATTTCCAGACCGGAAGCTTCATCTATAACTAACAATCCTTTATCATTCATAGGTATAGCACCCCAGGTAATTATCCATGAATCGTTATTACGTTGAACACCACCAATTACACCGGTGCGTCTAGCGTTTTCACCATTTATATAACTACCCATTTGTAATTTCTTAACAAATCGTTGTGCTAATTGTGATTTACCTGTTCTAGTATCACCTATTATCATTGAATCGAGCCAACCTTTAATAATACCTCCTTTCCAAGGTATTTCAGTTACACTCGCATATGTAAGTAATACTGCACCAAATAAATCTGGTCTACCTTCGATACCTACAGCTGACTCCCATTTACGATAATGAAAATCAATTAATTCATTTACATTACTACATTTCTCTGCACAGGCTTTAAAATAATCAATTGTTTCTTGACTACACTCACCTACTGCAGATTGTATTGCTTCTGCTTGCTTTATAACATAATAATTTTGCTGTGATCTCGGATCAGTTACTCTACAAGCTGTAAAGTTATATTTTACTGTAGGTATAAGTCTTGATTCTTCATACAAGTAAATACCATAACGAGGTTCATAAGAAGCATCCTCCATACCGTCTTTAAAACTAGCCGATTCTTGAAACATAAGAACTTGCACGTTTACATACGACGCAGGTTCACTTCCTATTGATTTGCAACTAAACATCTTTTTTAAATAAGCATCCTGAGTTGCGTCAGAATTGTTGACAAACTGTAATAATTGTCTAGGGTCAACATCAATCTCTTCCGCTGTTTTCATTGTGCCTATCTTACAGGGCCTAGTGCAGTTAGCGTTCATACACCTAACTTTAAGTTTATTTGGTATCGTATATGTTTTAGGGTCAACACCTATAACACACATATTTTCCAAAGTCATCCATGAGTTTAAATTTTCTACAAACTCACTTTTACTTAAAGTTATTGCCTCATCACTAATATCTTGCAATTCTTTCTTTTGTATTATAGGATCTTCAGTATATGGACCAAATTCCGTATTATGATATTCCATCCAGTATTCTGTAAAATCTTTAACAGGTAACTTTATAATTTTTAATTGAGATGCAACTCCGCGTAGTGCGTTGACATAATGTGCGGTCAACCTTGCACCTGCGGGGTCGTTGTCAATCATCAAATAAACTTTTTTACCTGTGAACAAAGATTCCTCGTGCACTGGCATATTACTTCCACCAGTTCCTGTAACACAATTTAATCCTTGTGATAAGGCTACTAAACAGTCCTTTTCTCCTTCTACGACGTATATTACATCATTTTCAGGTGCAAAACTATCATAGGGAAAAAATCGTGATTCATTACATCCTCTGATTCCGATTACTTTAGCATTAGTGCTACCATCAATACGTCTATGTGGTGGCAAATACTTCCGCACATTTATCAACTTATTCGTTCTGGAATAAATCGGTATTGTTATACGTGTATCGTCATACCCTAACTTGTATTTCTTTATAATCTCATCGGATATACCAAAGTCGTGTAATGCTTTTATTTCCGCAGGCTTTTCTTGTAGTTTCCTGATACAAGCTTCGACATAGTCTTCAGTTGGAAAAGGTAGAGTTTTACGTTGTTCCCATTGTTTGACTGCAACTACTGCAACATCACGACCAACATCATAGTAGTTCTCAATGAATTCAACATACCTTCCACCTTTTCCGCAACCGTGACAATACCATTCATCTGTTGACATGTTTACAGTAAAAGATGCGTTTGTATCATTATGCATTGGACAGCGCGCATACGATTGCTCTCCCGACACTTTTTCAAATTGGACAAACTGTTCGTAAAACGACGCCATATCAACACCTACTTATTAAGCTGCGTATATCTTTTTGATTCTGTTTACTTTATTATCATTATAATCGTCCTGAACGACTTTAGCTTTAAACGAAAGGCCGATAAGAAGGTCAGTATCCAAGTCAACCACACCATCTGCATCAAGACCAGCTGCGGACAAGAGTTCTTTCAACTTAAACAAGCAATTCTCCTGAAGAACATAGTTTTCAAAAATTGCCGTCTTAGTGGATTCTTCTCTAAAACGAATATTAAGCATTTGTTTACCGGTCGAAGAAACTTTTTCTTCTATCGCTTCAATCGTTACATTATAAATGCCATCCGCGAGAACTTCGTTACCTTTAACGTTACTAAAATCAAGATTAAGATTTGCCATAAAATTTACTCCTTATAAATTTAATTATTTATATTGTTAGATGAAAGGTCGTTTTCATCATTACAATCACTTGAACCTAAAAACTCTTCTGCTTTGAAATTTAATTTACCAGCGGCTTTAAGTTTTTCCATATACAGTTGTGTAGCTTCTTCTCTCCACGCAAATATTTCTTCTTCTGAACTTATTGAACTATTAGAAAAATTATCCAACGTAGCTTTAAAACCAACAAAATCCACATCATTGTCGACTGCACTTTGTGCAATTAGTTCTGCACTTAATTCAACTTTAACAGAACTTAAATTAATTGTTATTTTTGACATTATGCAAATACCTCTTTTGCTACAGGATTTTTAAGTTCTTTTCCTTTACCAAGACGTGTCTTTGCAGGCCATCCTTGTTTTGGCAAAGTTGTTGCACACCAATTACCCGTTATGTCGTTAAATGTGTGAACTACAACTTCAAAATAAGCAGGCAATTCTTTTACGAGCTTACCATGTATTGCAGGTCCTTTAACCGTTGCACCAGTTATTTCATCTTTTATAACTGCTTCTTGCATCGTAAATACAATATTTAAACCATTTTTACTTATTTCTTTAAATGCTTCTACTGACAATTTATTTAAATCTGTAAGCATTCCCCAGTGTTGTATTTCAATGTTTTTACGATAAGATAAAGATTCATTGTTACCGCCGCCTAAACCTTTTTCGTTGCGCAGCTTTTGAAGCATTATCCATTGAACTTCTGTCCATGTATCTACTACTATCCAATCAAACTTTTTAGTTATCGGCTTACCCATAACTTTTGACCATTCTTTAGGATCATTAGCAATGCACAATCTACGCAGGCCGTCTAAGTCACCAAAGCTATCAAATGAAGCTATTTCGATGTTTTTCCAATAAGGTTTTAAGTCTTCGGAACGTTGTATCGTTCTCCTGCCTTTGTCTACGTCAACTATAAGAACATATCCTAGTGCTCCTAAAGTTGCCATTAAATGTGTTTTACCTGTTCCTGAATCGCCGTATACAAGAGCAAATATACCCTCTAACGGTTCATTAGCAAAGTCAACTGCATTCATCCAGTTCATCCTCCCATTTTAATATTTGTGAATAAAAAATTTCTGAAAACTTATGTAAATGTCTCCAAAATAGTCTGTCGTTCTTGTAATACTTAGATATAATATCACGTGGCTTCCAACTTTGTATAAAATATGCATACATTGCAGGATTACTAACTTCCAGATATTTTGTAATTCTTTGTTCTAACAGCCTGTAAAAATTGTATTCAGCTAAATCTACCTCAATGTAGTCATACCTGATGCCTATTAAAAGCAACTTTATATACCTTATATATTTCTTAATCACTATCCACTTCATAATTATATCACAATATTAAAAAATTATCAACAAACTAATACATATAAAATTGAGTTTTTTCTTTTTAGAACTCATCTATATTAAAGCCTTCGCCTGACATAAACATATCTTCTAATCTATAAAAATTTACAACGTGCCCATCGCCGTCTGGAGCTTTTAAGTTTACTTGAACTTTGTCTCTTAAAATCGTAAAAGACGAAAAAGGTATATTCCGCGACTGCGCGGCACCGTTGACCATAAGAACTAGTGCAGCTTCCCCTATGGGCAGGAGAACGCGATTTTTTTCATCCAAAAAGCAATCTTCGTCCGGTTCAACATAGAAAGTATAACCAAAACCATCGACACGATTTGTATAATAGCCGAAGGATTCTAATGGTATACCTTTGCCTTCCTGTAGCGGAAGTGCAGGCCAATTAAGACGAAGTTCCTTTAAAGGTATACATACTTTCATCATCTTCCTCCTGTGTTACAACAAAGAGTGTGCAGTAGTCATTCTCCGTAGCTTTTGCATACGCGTGCATACTAGGTTTCGGTTGAGCTACGCACTTGTGATTACCTCTCCAGTGAATACAATTTTTACACTTGATGTCTTTCAGCTTTTTCATCTAGATGGTCATGGTCACGCACCACAAATTCTCCTTCAAATTCCTGCGTGAGTTCATCCTTGTTTATATTTGCATATCCATAATGCATACAAAGATCAGCATAGTCGCACATTTGACATTTCATATAACCAGGCTGAGGTAATGCATCGAGAGGGTCAGTTGAGAATGAGTCAATACGTTCCACATCCCTCACAAACAGATACATAAAATTTGCAAGGTCATCATCGGAATAAACACAAGCAGCACGTTCATAGTCAAATTTACTTTGTAACTTTTTAACCTGATTCAAATAAATAGGACCTGTTTCCTTGATGTCTAAATATTGCCCGGCATCATGATAATCTTTCAGTATTTTTTTAAGTGCCCACGAATAGACTCTAGGTTGTTCATCAATTAGATTATAAACTTCAGGTCTGAAGTTCTTTGCTGTTTTATGTTCGAAGCCACACATTTTATTAGTTTTAGTATCTATAACTACCATATCGATCGAACCACAAACACATACAGCTTCATAAATTTCTCCGTTAGCATCTACTGCAATCCAGTTACCTTCAGAATCTTTTTCATAACGAATACCGTAATAAGCAGGATCCGCTCCTAAATCTTCAGCACCACGAAAACTAACAGGGTAGTTAAAACTTTTCTCAATGTCAACTACTTTGAAACGTTCCTTATCCTTTTGATAAGGTCCATTATAGTAACCTGTTGCCATCATTGTCATTACTTTGTAATGGACAGGATCAGTAACTTCCTTAGTAATCCATTCAAGTATTGTATCCAAAGATGTTCCGAGATATATCATAGCAAGAACTTCGTGAAATTGTGTGCCGAAAATAAGATTATCATTCAGTTTAATAGGTGCAAGATGAAATCTGTTACGAGAGCTAAATTCATGCTTACGATGACATTCCCTGTATGTTTTTATTTCACTGACATCAACTCTCATATTCTGCCATTTTCTCCTCTAAATTTTTTATTTCTCTATACATATCCCAAAGCTCAGGAATTTCTTTGCCCGTAGTTGCGGCAAGTATAAGTGTGGTTGCCTGTTTCGATAAGTCAATGTGCTTACAACTTTCCTTTATTGCGTTTTCACACACAAGTTTGTAAAGACATTTTAAACGCAGAAACTCTGCACGTTTTTCTTGATTTGTTCTATTAACAACAGAAATTGTGTATGAATACTCTCGGTCTTCGTTAAGTATATGTTCACTTACCCAACATACTTTACCTACTTTTAAATCATCGTGTGTAGAAAGTTGAACAACAACTTCCTGCCCGGGTTGCACATCTAATTCGTTTTTAAATATATTGATAGTTTTATTGCCTTTAATGTTAAATAATACACCTACGTAATTTGTTTTCATTTATTATGTCTCCTTTTATTTTAAATCTTCCTTATTGACGGACCAGGTAACTCCATAGTCATTAAAATCCCAGACATCTTCTCTATGTCCCCAATCCCAGTAATGTTGATCTTTGGTTGCAAATCCGTCTCCGTTAGCAAACTCTGGTATTCCTAACGGATAGGTTTTTACCATACGATCCTGATAACCATTTCCTATAAAGATTGCATTTGATTCCCAATAAATTTTTCCGTTTCTTTTATAGTAAAAACCATTATAAAGAATCTTTTGGAAATCCTCTATAGGAATATCTTTACTACTCATATATTTCCTTTAACTCAGGTTTGATCGAGCCTTGACGATAAATAACTATCTTTATGTTTAAGTTGTTTTCGTCGATAAACTGCTGTAATTCATCGACATCGACCGAGCCGTCCTCAATAAGCCAATATTTCCATTTTTTAGTTTTAGTTTTAGTTTTAGTTTTTGCCCGCATGTTCCGCCTCCATTACGTTCAAAATATATTGAATACACGAAGCAAAGATAGGATCACATTCCATAGTATCTCTTGCACATATCAATAAATTTTTAATGTTGACTACAATATCCTTTCCGAGCACTGAAACATAGGAAATTGACATGCAATTATCATCGTCATCTATCGAACCTATGATACAATTAGTGTCCATATCTACTTCTACGGACTGTTTTTCGTTGTCTTTAATTGTTATATGGAATTTCTTCATAATTTTAATCCTTTTATTATTTTAGTTAAAAGATTCAGCGAGGAATTTTTGGTTCCTCGCCAAACCTTGAAGAAAGAGGAAATTACGCTTCAGCTTCAGTCGAGGTGTTAACTTCAGCCTTAGCAGGAGTGAACTGTTGATTAAACGTCCAGTTAGAAAGACAAATGAGTGCTTCCTTACCTTCTACACGAAGAACTACGTGAGTAGCAGTTACGTAAACAACGGTAAAGGTTTCATCATATTTCTTGAGCTGTATAATGTCACCTACGTTAACTTCATGACGTCTAGCAGGCATCGATTTTCCATCACCAAGATCGATTACTGCTTTAGATGCACCAGTGCCTTTACGAGCGTGTCTCTTATCACTGGAAGCAAGTTCTGCGTCTTTAGCCATAGCGGCTTCATAAACTTCTTCTACGGTCTGGAAGACATCGCCTTCTTTACCAATACGTTTTTCAATGAACTTACTAATTGCTTTCCAGTTATATACGCGAGCATCATAAACTTCTCCAGCAATGGGTTGTTTAGCAACGCTATAAATTCTCTGAGTCGGAACTTCGAAAATCTCAGCTATTGCTTTAAGGGTGGGTTGTTCTTTGTCCGCAATGTATTCTGCAAACAACATTTTTAGATCCTCCAAAAATTTAATATTTGATATAAGTGACTGCTCACTTCATCTTACGTTTATATTATATAATGTTTTAAGAAAAATTTCAACGAACTAATACATAAAATTTTAAGTTTTTGATTGTTCGGCGGTTAGTTCCTTATCTTCTAGGCTGCAGCCCATAATTCTGTCATATATCACATAACTCATGGGAATCAATCCTTTACACATCTTATCAATGTAGTATTTTCCGTGTGTAGGTTCAATCTGTAAAATCTCAGCTGCTTGTTCGCCAGCCTCAATTCTTTCCTGAAGCCTAACTAAAGCCTCTTGTTTATTCCTTTCCGGAACTTCATTGTAGTTACTTAAAATCATTTTTTAATCCTCCTATGACTTATTTAATATTTTTAAGAATTTCAAGAACCGTCACCAACCGATTTGAGTTAGCGACATTCGTGTTACGGTCGTGGTCGTATAAGTTATACTCGTTAAGTATTCTTTTGACCTCGTTCGTGATTTCTTCGCAATCGTCATTCCATTGCGTCATCGAACAACCCGTCGGGTAGCAACCGATTTCATCGTCGTTTGTCACGACGTAGATTTGATTGTGCCTGATTGCTTCTATCCAATCACAACCTTCGTCATCGCGTTCGACACCAACCCAGCTGTTCGGCTGAATTAAAATCGGATCGTAGTTGTCGTTGTAGCCTGGCGCATCGTAATGAACGCAGATTTTTTTGTTCATTTTGTTTTCGATTACGGCAATGAAGTCGGAATCTCTGTCTGTCGTGCTGACTTTTATAAAGTTGTTTTCAAAAATAGTCATTTTTATATCTCCTATGACTTTTGTTTCTTTATCGAATCAAAATTATTTTTAATAATAGGCATCAGTATCAAAACAATTCAGGCGCTCGAGTATATCTCTTAATTGAGGGCAAACACAATCTATGGCTTCTCTTATAAGCCTCTGCGTTTCTTCTTGTTCTTTCATAAGCGTTAAATACTTTTTCTTTATGCCGCCTCTGTCTTTTTTCTTACCATACATAACAGCTATCACGGTTTTAAAGTGCTTTTTACTTTTAATGCTTTGTTTACGCCAAAATTCAAAGTCGGCAAATTTGTTGTTTTTTATCATTTTCTATTCCTCCTTAATGCATTACCAATTTGGTCGAGCAACGCTTCACGTTTTATTACTCCAAAAGCTACGTCCATCGTAACTGTGAGTAAATTTCTTTTATTCCTAGCCTCTTCAATCCTTCGCCAATGCTGCTCACGCAGGAGCTCATTTTCGCGCCTAAGTTGAACCAATCGCTGGCTCTGCTGGGGGCTGGGGCTTTTTCCTTTAGTTTGAATGTCTTGTGTGCTAGGAGTTGGATGCGCACAGGATGGCAGTTTTGTTCGACAGGCGCACTGGCACTGTTTTGTTTGTTTGATTTGTTTAAAGCGTTTGTTCATATTCAATTAACTCCTTACAGATCCCATCACAAGGTGTGTTAGTAGCGTTGGCGTTGCCAGTTTTTTGATTTTGATTTGGGCAGTTGATACAAAATTTTATTAATTTCTCCCGTTTCTGCTTCCGCGGCGATTGTTGTGAAAGCCGAGAAGTTGAACCAGCGCAGGGGTTAGGGCTTTGTTTTACTTTAGAGCTGTGCGAGGAAGAGAGCTGCGAGGTAGTGAAGTGCGCGGTATTAGAATATGGGTGTTTGATTTGCATTGTTTGTGTGACTCCTTTGTTTGTTTGCATTTTGGTTTGTGTATTAGTCATATATTGCTATGAAACTGATTGAAATGAGATGATATGCTACCTGTGGGCACTCAGCATTTTAGTTTTGAGCTCTTTGGGTAGTGTTGAGAGCGAGTTTTTGATGGTAAAAGTATGTTTTGCTCGATTTTTGTGTATATTTACTCCGTAGTAATATGTATACAAACGTATCAGTTCAAAAAAAAGGAGAGCGAACACACACCTGCGTCTATAAAATGAAAAAAAAATAGCAATATATGACTAATATCATTTACATAAAAAGGTAATAGTTTTAATATCTATTGATGCCTATTTTTGTATGAAAAATTAATAATTCTATATGAAATTTTAAGGAAAATATATTAGTCATATATTGATTTTTTTTTCTTATATATATGCAGTTTAAAAGTTTCGCTCAGATTTAGAAAAAACATTCAATTTTTTAACTAATATACATTACACTTTACTTACAAATCGCAGGGTAGAGAACGCCCCCACCCCACCAGGAGCTTGATCAACTTAATGCTCGTCAGGCTCAGGGCTGACTATCCTAGGACTTTGATGTAAGAATGTATCCCAGTTCATAACTCTGGGTTGCGTGTTAGCAGGATTTGTAGCTATGAAGACAACGTGAGTAGGTGTAGTATAGGTTACTTTGTAGAGGGTATCCTCGGTTCTAATTTTGAAATTTACGTCGACTTTAAATTCCTCCGGTTTACTTAAGGGAGTAGTAACTTTAATTGTTTGAGCAACCTCACCCCAGTCAATCGTATTAAGGTCAACTCCTTTCTTTTCAATTATTGCGTTGACTGCTTCATAGTTAAAAGCACTAGCATCATACGTTTGATTAGGTATAGGTTGCTTGCTTGCTTTTAAGATGTATTGATAGCAAAGGTGAGTCTCCTCGCATATACGTTTGAGACTGATGGTAGGGTAAGTTTCTCTGATTTCTTTAATGGTTTTCATAGTTATTCCTCCGTTTTTTTTTTTATTCAGCGCAATAGTAGCGCTCGTTGCCAAAGCCTTTAACATTAGTAAGCTCGCCGGCTTCAAAAGCATTACGTATATAATAGGCATCCTTATCAGTTACGTATCCTAATATATTACCGTTTTGATCCTCTACTTTCCATCCGGCGTATAAGGTAAACCAAAAGTTATATCTTAAAACTAACTTATGTTCCTGAAGTCCTTCGACAACTGCTCTTCTGCTAAAACGTTTCATATTTTGTGTGCTCCTTTATTTTATGTATATATTATACCACACTTTTTTATAAAAAGCTACTATACTAACTCGATGTTGCAAAATTTTTAGGGGCTTAACTTTCCAATTTTTCACTTGACATTAATAATAAAAGACTTCCAATTTTCAACTAATACATTGCACTCATCACTTATCACCACTTCCCTCGCGCATAAATTCCCTACCGACGACATCATATAATTTCCATTCCACTACACTAACGCCATCGTGTCCATCGATACTAAATAAATTGGGGTTCCATGCCCCACCCCCCAAAAAGCGCGCCCGCTGTATTGTGTTCAACTTATTGAGGTCGCCGCACATCAAAGCGCGCCAACTTTTGGATAAGAGCGGATAGTTATTCTCTTCATCCAAGAGAACTTTTTCAACTATTTTTACAGGTGTGCCTCTATAATAAAGCAGGCAAAGATATCTTCCGGCGGATTCTTGATTAGTCATGGTTCCATAAACCTCGAATTTAAATGTTTTAGTATTAGTTGGTTGCTTTTTTTCTATATAATCATTATAATATAATTAAGAAAGGAAAGCAAGGAAATAAAATATTTTCCTTTTAGAAATAAATAATTCGGATAGGAGGTAACGTTACTTTATGACTTGTAGTATTTGTAATCATCCGAGAAGAGAAGAAATAGAGAAGGCGTGCCTTCTTCGTAATTTTGGCGATACTGAAGTTACACTTGCTGATATTGCTAAAGAATTTGATGTTCCTTTAAGAGATTTACAAGTGCACGTTTTAATGCACACTACCATAGAAGAATCTACTGCTGAAGAGTCTGATAAGGTAAATTCCATTGCGGGTAAAATAAAAATGCGTGAAGCTACTATTTTACGTCAAGTAATGGAAGATAGCTACGTGACTTTTAAAAATATAGGTGATAAAATTAACAGTATTGTATCTATGCATACTGTTGATGAACCGACTATTATTCAGATAACTAAACCGTTAGCTGATCTATACTTAGGTACCAGCCAATCCATAAGAGATACTGCTGAAAAACTTATGAAGATGGATCTTATGGTTAATGGTGAGGAAGATAAAGGTCTTGCTAGTTTAGCTAACTTGGTGAATGTAATTCATGGCAGTTGATTGGAAACCTTTTAGTCCTAAGCAATTAGATTTTATTCGTGGTAGCACTGAGAAATTAAATATAGCCGACGGTGCAGTTCGTAGTGGTAAAACTATTGCTTGCACTGTTAGATGGATCGATTATTGTTTAACAGGACCTAAAGGCGATTTATGTATGGCAGGTAAGTCAATGGGTGCGTTACAAAGAAACGTACTTAATGATTTATTTGATATAGTAGGACCAAAAAATATAAAATGGCTGAACAGGCAGCAGGGAGAATTTAAACTTTTTGATAGAAGAGTTTATGCGTTCGGCGCTGCAAATGAAGAAGCTGAAGGTAAAATACGTGGTGCTACGTTTGCAGGAGCATATTGTGACGAAGCTAACTTGTATCCAGAATCTTTTTGGATGCAATTAATGGCTCGTTTATCAATTCCTGGTGCTAAATGTTTTGCAAACTGTAACCCAGACAGTCCTTATCATTGGTTTTATCAAAAAGTTCTTACAGCACCTGATATAATGTCAAGAAAACGTTGGACTTTTTTGATGGACGATAATTTATCGCTGTCTGACGAATATAAAGCACAGCTTGCATCGCAGTATTCAGGTGTTTATAAACGTAGATTTATTGATGGTGAATGGTGTGTTGCTGAAGGTCTTATATATGATAATTTTAGTCGTATTAAACATGTAGTTCATTACGATTTAGAATATATAAAGAAACATGCTATAAGATATTTTATTGGTTGCGACCAAGGAACATCAACTACAACTTCGTGGTCTTTACTTGTTGAGTTAAACGATAGACCATTACATATACATAAAATTGCTGAATATTATTATGATGCTATAAAAAATAGACGCCAAAAATCCGACGAAGAATTTTTGCTTGATTTTTATAAATTCCTTTCCACTTATGAATCAATTACACAGCAACGCGGCGGCATTTGGATGACTTATGTAGATCCGGCAGCTTCTTCGTGGGATGCGGCGTTAACGAAAAATCAAATAAGGCACCAGCATGGTGACAACGACGTAAAATACGGCATCGCAACTATTTCAGGTTTATTGTCTCAAGAAGCTTATACAATGGATCCTTCTTGCGTAAACACCATCGAAGAGTATGAAACTTATAGTTGGGATGCCAACGCACAACTTCTCGGACAGGATAAACCAGTTAAAAAACATGACCACGCATGTGACTCAGACAGATATGGAATACATACGTATTTAAAAGGTAGAATGTCCGGTGTATATAAAATGAGGAGACGATAATGTTATATGGACTTGAATGGTTAAACCCAGATACAAGTTTTCCTCCGGAATGTGAAAAAGATCGTTTTACCGCTTATAAATGGTATGCCGATCTTTTTGACATAACTCCGTTTAAAGAATTGGAAAACTTTGCGAGTAGATTAATTGTAAATTTTGACGAATACTTTAAATTGCCTCTTCTTTTAGGTTATCAGAGGTTACAGACAATTAAACTTGCTGATATGGTCTTAGGTGCGCCGCCTTCAATCACTGTTAATGACAACGATGAAATGACGGATTTGATTTCGGATATAAGAGATCAGACAAATTTCGATCAGCAGCTGTATACAGCTTTAATAGATTTTTCTAGATTTGGTGTTACCATATTAAGACCTTTTAATGATGATGATTACGTAGAAGACAGAGCGAATTTCGCTGTATGGTCGCCAACTGAATGGTTTCCTATACTAAGAAAAGATGGTTCAAAACGTGTAGAAAAACACATATTAGCTTGGAGAGTTAATGAAGGTTCTGATATAAGTCCTGACTGGTATTTATACATACAGATACATCCTGTAAAAGGTGATGAATACACTGAAATAAAATACAGCATGGACAGTGCTGGGATGTGTGTAAAAAATGAATTAAGTGAAAAGACTATTGAAACACACATAGGATGTTTAGTTCAACCTGTTGTAAATATACCTTCGACAACTAATATATATGGAACATCGGATTATAAAATAATAAATGAGTTAGTATTTAAAGCTACCGAACGTATTAGACAAATACTTCATATTTTGGATGAACATGCAGATCCTTCGATGACAGGACCAGTGTCAATGCTGGAAAGAGATGAAGAAACAGGATGTTTAGTATTCAAAACTGCTAAATTTTATGCTGTATCACCTGGTGAAGAACATCCAGAATATATGACGTGGGATGGACAATTGTCAGCAGCATTCCAAGCATTAGAAGTTTTGTTAAATCAAATTTACGTAATGTCAGAAATGGGTGAAGCTTTAATGGGTAATTCTAAAGGAAATGGTCAAGCAATTTCAGGGACTGCAATGCGTTATAAAATGATTGCTCCTTTAGAAAAAGCTCGCAGAGTTGCTAATAGTTTTACGTTACCGATAAAGAAATTAGTTGCTACACTTGTTCAAATACAAACTGGAAAACAGTTAAGGTATCAAGATATAAATGTAACTTGGGAAGATAGCTTACCTAAAGATCCGCGTGAAGTTGCTGAATTAACTAGATTACAGACTGGTTCGCCGCAGATAATTCCTTTAAAACATGCTTTAATGGAAAATTATGATATGGATACAATTGATGCCGAACATTACATTGAAGAGATAAAGAAAGATCGTAAAATGTGGTCAGTATTTAATTCTTCAAACAGTGATTCGCAGGATGCAAAACCAGAAAAAGCACCTAATCCTTTGGAAAAGGGTTCACCTAATGAACCTTCTAAAACAGGAACTACTAATTCCCCTAATAAAAAGGAGGATACAAAATAATGGATGCGCGTACTGTTGTAGCTATTATATCAGTTGTAATTGCTGTAGTTAGTTTAGGTGTGACTATGAGACGTAATTTTAGAAATGATGACTCGACAGCTGCGGCAGAACATGCCGTAGTCATGTCGAAGCTTGATACTATTGTGGATAACGTAAGAGATATGAAATCGGATTTAAAAGAAATGAAGTCTGATGTTAAAGCCCACGGTGAAAAAATTCTAGTGCTCGAGCAAAGAGTTAATAACCTTTATGATATACTTTCGGGGATAAATATTTCTAAATAATCCCCAACCACCCATTATTGGTTCAACATTTACGCGTTGCGTAGTTGATATAAATTTAGGTTAACACTACCGTAAAAGTGTGAAGGAGCAAATATGCGGAACTTTTTAGCAAAATATTTATCTGCGGATGAACTTAACAAGTTAGAAGAAGCTTACAAATCGAAGAATGAAGGCGCACAGGGATTACCTATATATATTCCTAAAACACGCTTTGATGAAGTAGATGGTAAACGTAAAGTAGCTGAACAAACTATAGCAGGTTTTGAAGCAGAAAAAACGAAAGCTGTAGACGAAGCTACAGCAGCTCTTAAAGAGCAATTTAAGGATATACCTTCGGATTGGAAAAAACAGTTGGATGATGCTAAGCAAGCATTGGAAACGCAGAAAGTTGAATATGAAGGTAAACTTAAAGCTTCGGAAAAATCTTATGAAATAACCAGTAAGATTTATGAATCGGGTGCACGTAATATTAAAGCGGTTCGTGCTTTACTTGATGAAAACAAACCTATCGATGCACAGCTTAAAAATCTTAAAGAATCTGATAGCTATTTATTTAATAATAGTATTCCTAAAGGAACAGGAAAAAATGGTGAAGAAGGTTCTGATAATGATAAGAATGTATTGACAGATGCAGCTATGTATGCAGCAGTAGGTATACCGCTTTCGAAATAATTAATAAAATTTAAGGAGAATAATTTATGAACACTATTGAATTAGTAACTAAGTATTTGCCTGTTCTCGATGCGCAGTATAAAATGGAATCGCGTTCGGCAATTCTTGACGTAGCCCCCGAATTTGTTATGATGACTAGAGATGCGAAGAAATATAAAATTGCAAAACTTCGCGTTGATGGTTTGGCCAACTATAGTCGTAATAGTGGTTTTGTTGCAGGCAGTGCTGACCTCACTTGGGAAGAGCACGAATTTACGCAGGACAGAGGTCGTGCTATTCAGATAGACGATATGGATAACGAAGAAACTTTCGGTCTTGCTTTTGGTAGACTTGCTGGTGAGTTCCAGAGAGTAAATGTTATTCCTGAAACGGATGCTTACAGATTTGCTAAGTATTATCAGAAAGCTGCTTCGCATATTGAATTTACCGTAACTGCTGGCGACATCCTGAGTTGCATTGATGATATGGATGCACAGATGGATGATAATGAAGTTCCTGAAGAAGGCAGAATTCTTTTTGTTGCTCCTACGGTATACAAACTTATGCTTAACGATCCTAAACTTGAAAAACATATTTCGGTTGAAGACGTTAACGATAAAACCGTAAACAAAAAATTCTATTACTATGATGGACACCTTATTATAAAAGTTCCGAGCACTCGTTTCTATACTGAAGTTGATATTCAGGATGGTTCGTCGGTAGGACAAGAAAGAGGTGGTTACAAGCCTGCTGCAGGTGCGAAATCCATTGGTATGTTGATGGTTCAACGTGATGCGGTTATTCAGCTTGCTAAACGCAGAATAGCTAGAGTATGGGCTCCTACGAAAGAACAGGCAGCTGGTACTGATGGTGTTAACCCCAATGCGGATGCTTGGAAATTTGACTACAGAATTTATCACGATGCGTTTGCGCTTGAAAATAAACTTAATGGTATAGCTGCTGCTATTATTGTTAATAATACTGTTAAGAGCGTTGAAATTTATTCGGAAAATGAAAATGTAACTATTGCATCTAATGCATCGACTGTTTCTATGGCAAAGGTTTCTAATGGATTCCAGCTTCTTGCGCATGTAACCTTTGAAGGTTCTGGTTCGACTGCAGTTACGTGGTCTACTGATAAAGACGACATTGGTGTTATAGATGTTTCGGGTAATGTAACGCTTAAGAAAGCTGGTACTCTTAAAGTAACTGCAACTTCGGCATATGACCCCACTAAGTCGAACACTGTAACGTTTACTGTTCAGGCTTAATAAATAGTAATTGATTAGGAGAGAGTTCAATGTTAGTTTTAGGTGTTGATACGTATATCACAATTGAAGATGCAAATAATTATGTAAAAACCCATTATTTAACAACGGACCCTCTCCGTATTCAATGGGAAGCATTTGTTGAAGAAGATAAGGAAGTATTATTACGTAAATCTTTTGATCAAATAAATCAATTACCTTATACTGGATGTCCTAAAGATCCAAAACAGCTTTTACCTTTTCCTCGCAAGCATAATTTCAATGCACAGGATATGCAAAATGTTGGATACGCCCAAACGGAACAAGCTATTGCAATTTCGGATACGGTGACTGCTCAAGAAAATGCAAACAGAATAAAACTTCGCCGTGCGGGCGTTGTCCAATATACAATAGGTGATTTATCTGAAAAATTTCAATCCGGTTTACCTTCTGAGAGTAATGCGACTATGTTCAGTCTTTCTGAAAAAGCTTACAGTTTTCTTTCTAAATGGTTACAAGGAGGATATAGAGTATGTACCTCAACCAAGAAGCGTTGTGGCAACCTGTGGCCGTGGAGGCTGTAAATAATCCTTACGGTGATATAGAATATAGTGATGTTCAACCTATAAAAGTTCGTAGACAAGAGCATGTCAAAGAAGTGCGTTTAAAAGACGGCACTATTCATAATACAAATTACATTTATTATACTCATGCGGATGTAAAAGTTGATGATAAATTAGATGGTAATTTAGTAATTTCCATTTATGATATGCGAACTTTGAATGGATATAATCGTTTAAGAAGAGCTATTACTATATGAGACGCGACCGCTTAAAAATAAATAAAGCTGTAGGATTGAAAGAAATAAAAGAAGACCTTAGACGAGAATTAAAGGAACATCATAAGAGAACGAATGAAGCTTTAGAAAATGCCGCAGATTATATTTATAGTGAATCAACTGCTAGAGTGCCTGTATTAACAGGTGAGTTGGAAGATAGTATACAAGTAGATGTTTCAGCTTCACCTAGATATCCGGGCATTATTGCAACTGCTACAGCATTAAATCCTAAAACAGGATATGATTACGCACTAATTCAAGAAGTTAACGAAGACTATGAACATATACACGGTGGACAAGCACATTACTTAGAAGAACCTTTTAGAGAAGCTGTAGAAGAATTTTATGAGGAGATGGGTTGGAAATGATTGCAGAAACAGTAAAAAACATTTTACCAGCAGATATACAAGCTATTACTTATATAGGTGAATTACCTACAGATAAAGATAACTGTGTAGCACTTGTTGAAACTGGTGGACCTCATGGTAATTATTTTGCAAAAGATCGTTTTAATACACCTTATTTAAAAATAGTTATACGAAATAAATCGTATGCTAAAGGATATAACATTATTTCAACAATTAAAGAATTGTTGTCAACATATACAAATCATCAAGAGTTTGGAATGTTACTTACTGGTGATATAATGTATTTCGGCAGAGATGATAAGCGTCGAAATATGTTTCAAATAACATTCAAAATATTTTCTCAAATAGGAGGATAACATGATTACTGAAAGACCTTACACTGGTTTAACAGCTGAACTTAAAATAAACAACAGTGTGCTTGGTTATATGTCTGGTGTGGACCTTACGTTGGAAAAAACTATAATTGAAGTATTACAATTCGGTGCGCGTTATCAGGAAAAAGTTCCCGCAATAAAAAATTGGACTGCTTCTGTTGATGGCACTGTAGCATTTACTTCAGGTGGTTCACAACATAAACTTTATCAAGCTTACGAAAATGACGAAGAAATTACTGTAGGAATATTCCTGGATGAAAACGTTTATTTCGAAGGAAAAGCTTATGTTTCTAATTTAAATATAAGTGGTGCTCCGGACGATAAGATGAGTATTTCTTGTGACTTGGAAGGCAACGGTGCAATTACGTTTAATATTCCTGAAGTATATCAAGTAACTACTCATAGTGGAGTAGGCGGAACTATTAGTCCTGGCGGGAAAACTAAAGTTTCTAAAGGTGGTTCTTTTGAACTTACTGTAACTCCTGCAGCTGGATATACTTTGGATAAGCTTATGGATAACGGAACCGATAAAACTGCATCTGTAACAACTAATAAATATACGTTGTCGAATATAGTTGCAGACCACGATATTATGGTTACTTTTAAATAAGGAGTTAAAATGCAAAAAATAATTGTAGATGGTAAATCGTATGAACTTGCAGATACTATGCGTGTTCTTTACGAACTACGCGATGTAACTAAAGCAAAAAATATTCGCGAAGCAATGTCTTCATTAACTAGTCTTGATGTTGATGGTCAGATAAAACTTTTGTATATTGCATACAAAATAAAAGCGAAAGATGTTGCAATGAGTGAAGAAGATTTTACTAATATGTTATTGGATAACTGTGGCGTATTCGCTATAGTAGATGCTGCAAGTAACTTAATCGAAGCTTTGATGTATTCCGGCATGTCACCTGAAGAGGTGGAATCAAAAAAGATGCAAGTAGTGGAAGCCCAGAAAGTTGGCACGACTTCTTCCGCTACGGATATAGAATAGGATTTAAACCTGATGAGTTGCTCGATTTAACATTATTACAATTTAATGCATGCGTAATGGGTGCAGGCGATGTTCAAAGAGATAAGCAAGCGATAGCATTAAAACAAGCTTATTATACAGCTTATTGGAACAACGCTAAGCACCCTATACGTCTAGATAGAGCAATTAATGATATTTACAAGGATAATTCGTTGCCTAAACCTGATGTAAATGTCGAAGAATTCCAGAAGCGTAAAAGGAGGTTCGAAGAACTTGGCGGATTTAAACAAAATTGTTGAATATAAGATAGTTGGTGATAATACTAGTCTTATAAAGACAGTTACAAGCGCTATAAACAAACTCGATGCTCTGGATAATAAATTAAATAAAATATCACGAGCAAAAGACCTTTCCGTAGTTAGTGAAGATAAAGCACGTAATGCTGTAGCACGTATAGGTAGTATTACAGAAGCTATTAGTAAACTAGCTGCGATTCGAAATATATTAAATACTGTTAATGTTGATTTACTTACTCCTTCACAATTAGCACTTATCAAAACTGCAAGCAGTGAAATTACTAATTTAAAAAAGATTTTAACTAGTGCTGGAACATCGGGCAGAGTAACTCAAGAACAGTTAGACGTAGTAAATAATACAATAAAAAATCTTTCTAAATCTTTTAAAGCAGCCGGTATTACTGTAGTTGATTATGCAGCTATAGAAAAACAAAAGGCTAAAGAAGCAGCTAAAGCTGAAAAAGAAAAAGCTAGGTCAACTAAAGAGAGTTTAAAAGAAGAAAAAAGATTATTAAAAGAACGTGCGGATGATGCTAAAGAAGCACAACGTATTTTGGATGAAGAAGCGGCAGCTTACAAAAGAACTATAAAAGATATTATCAACACTGTATCTTCTATAGTTTCTGTTTTACGTCGTGTATGGAATGTTTCTTATAAATTAATGCAGTTTGCTGCAGACTTCGGTGAAACCATGAATAAATTCAATGTAATCACTGGTGATTCTGCTCAAACCTTGAGTGAATTTGCTGACAGCATGATAAATGCTTTTGGATTAGACGCTCAGGAAATTTATGAAAACGTTGCATCATTTAAAAGTATAGCGAGTTCTATAAACCTAGCTAATAAGCAAGGCGATTTATTTACAAAAACACTTTCACAACTTTCTGTAGATTTAAGTTCACTTTATAATACATCCATTGAGCAATCAATGAATGCGTTAATATCGGGTTTGCACGGATTACAAAAGCCTTTAAAAGCTTATAATATTTATGTATACGATGCAAATCTCGAACAAACAAGATTAACTTATGGCATTACTAAACAAGTAAGTGCCATGAATGAAGCTGAGAAAACTTTATTACGTTATTTGACCATACTCGATCAATCTAAGGTTGCACAAGGAGATATGGCAAAAACACTAGGCTCTGCAGCTAACCAAATAAGAATATTGCAAGCACAATTTAATATGCTTAAACGTAGTTTAGGTCAAATTGTGACTGCAATAGGATTAACAGTTGTTCCTGCGTTAAATTTATTATTAGGTGGATTATCTAAATTATTTACTACAATTGCAAAATCATTAGGTTATGAAATCGAAAACTTTGCAAATATATTTGACAGTTCTAATTCTTCAATAGATGATGGAACAGAAGCAATAAATAATTATGTAAACGCAGCAAATAAATTAAGTGGGCTCGATGAAATTAATCTTGTTTCGCAAACTGATAGCACGGTTATAGATCCTGATACAGGAAATTTAAAAATAGACGATAAGTTATTAGATGCCATTAAAGGTTATGACAATTTAATGGATAAAATAACAAATCAAATAGGCGATACAGCCGACAAGGTTGCGCAAGGATTAGAGGGTACTCTTACTTCAGGAGTATTCCAAATATTCGTAAATGCATTAAAAGCTATAGGCGACGCATTTAAATTTGTAATAGATAATTGGCAAGGATTTGAACCGGCATTTAAAACACTTATTGATTTACTTACTATATTTATTGGTATAAAAGTTGCGCAGACACTAAAAAGTTGGGGTATTGCTATTACAAGTGTTGCTTCTAAAATGTCAAAGTGGAGTAAGCAATTACCTTTGTTTAATAAGAATATCAGAGGTGAAATTGAACTTACACAAACATCCGTTAACGGATTAACGGTAGCTTTAAGTGCTGTAACGTTTGCGGCAATGAACGCCATTGCATCTTCTTTCTATAATCAGTTCGAAGGTGAAACAAAACGTTTAGTTGCAACGATAGGATTAATCGTATCCGCACTTACTGGTTTAGCAATAGCCTGGATGGCAGCACATGGTGCTATGTCTTGGGGAACTGCGATACCTGTAATTACTGGTGCTATAGGCGTAGGTGTTGCATCAATACAAGCTATGATACCACAGATGGCAACTGGCGGCGTAGTTGATCAACCTACCGTGGCTATGATAGGCGAAGGACGCTATGATGAAGCAGTTGTTCCTCTTGGAAATTCACCACAATTTAGAGCAATGAAAGAGGATATATCCGCGGGCGTCGCACGTAAATTATCCCAAACCCCCACTTACCCATCTGATCAACTTAGAGCGCGCAGCGGAAATACACCCGTGGTGCTTCAAATAGATGGACGTGAATTAGCTAGAGCATTATTACCTTATTTAGGATATACTCAAGCACAAACAGGAGTTAAATTCAGATAATGATTCCATTAAAAATCAATTCAAAAAATTTATGTGAAATATTTACTCCTGATGTAGATATAACAAATATGACTGATGAAGAGATACAAAATTATAGTATCTCTTCGCAGATGTATCCTACATCAGTAGCTGTTACGTCAGAAACATATTCAAGAGATGCTAATAGAACCGCCAATTATGAATTAGAAAATTTTTCAGTTGTAAACAGAAAAGCAAAAGCTGAATTTTCGTGGTCTTTAATAAAAAAAGATTATGTTGAAAAACTTATGGCTTTTTTGCAATATGATTATAATTTTAAAAATGCAGATGGCGATATTGTTGCACGTGATGCACCTACATTTAGTATAACTTATCAAGATTTTGTAGGTCAACGAACAATGTTAACATACCTAGGTCAAACAATTGATGGAACATTGGTAGAATACGAGGGTGTTCAATATTGGGAAAATTTTAGAATAGCTTTTCCGGAGAGGTAACTATGAGGGTTAAAGCTACTATTGATTTTACGTTAAGTAATAATACACGACTTAGTAAAGAAAATTTAGAATGGCCAGAACAAATAAATACTCAAAATTTAAATGATGCTGATATTTTTCGAAATACTTTTACTGGTTTTAGTTTATTTCAATTCTCAAAGTTAAGAATTGAAAAAGTATCTACTTTAAATGGTATTTTTAAATTACTACCTTCTAAAGGGTATAATGGATTTATATCTAAAGAATTATCTTTAAGTGATAAAACTTTTGATGCACCTTTAGAATTACCTTTTAATGTTTTGGGCAACATACCTAGTTATTTATTTATAACTTTTGATGCTATTTTAAATGAATATGCTACAGATTTTATTATAACAAATAATCAAAATGCAAAAACAATAAGCATTAATAATAATACTTTAAACACGTTATTAATCGATTTAACTAGTTTAGGTTTATCTGAATCAGATACCTTAAAATTAACTTTAATAATTGATAAATGGTCAAAGAGTTACGCTAGTGCTAAAGTTACCAGAATATCAGTAAATCCTACATCACTATACACAGAACATAGTTTAATATCTTTTAATTGTTCCGAAAATGCGTTTGATTCACAAATGAATATTACTCCGGGTATTTGTGAACAATACGCAGATATTAAAGTATACGACCGAAATGGATTAATTCATAAATTAGTTGAAAAAGAACAGTTAACTCAAAATTATGATGTGACTTTATTTGCTATCGATAATAATTCCGTCGAATATATTTTAGGTAAGTATATTACAAATAAATGGGATATAGATAGTAATACTTCTGAAGTAAGTGTAAAATGTATTGATATATCTAAAAATTTTGATAAAGTAAAAATACCTAACACAGAAATAGCTACTAGAACATTAGATGATATGTTAACGTTATTGTTTGGATTTGCAAATGTGGCTTGGGATTATTCGAATGTTGAAACTGAACTATACTGTAAAGAATTTAAAACAGTTAACAGTTGGTTTAGAGAAGATAATTTGTATAATCTGTTGCAAAATATTTGCAAAGGTGGTTTACTCCGTATTTATTGGTATGTAAATAGATTTATTATCGCGAGGTGCTATTAATGTTAGAATTAACAGCTTATGATTATAAACAAAATATGCAGTTCTCATTATTGCCTGATAATAAACTAGATACCATAAATCAGGAACCTGTTATAAATGAAGTAACCGCAGACCCATCCGATATCCATACAGAAACTTTTACCACAGTAGATGTTCAACAATCCTCGTTGACTTTACCTATAGCTAATACTGTTGCACCTACACATAGTCGTAAGATAAAAAATAGTTATTGGGCAGGATTAATTACTGGAACGAAAGAATTTGCAAAGGGTAGAGTTGAATGTGTAATGGCGACCGGTTCAAGACAAATAACATTGCCGAAAGCATTGCAAGGTACACCCACTGCACGTATTCAACTTGTAGGTACTTCTGAAATCATTACGCGCGGAGGAAGTTCTTACGATAATTATCCTTCATATAGTCAACTAAATGATAATAGTTTTTCATTAGCTAACTGGATTGCAACAAATAAAGTCACACATAAGGATTCGTTAACTTGGGACTATAATAGTGAATACTTTGGATTAAATCCTTTTATACGTAAATACGTTCCTGTAACTGAAGGTAATAAAGTAACTGCTAATGACATATTGACGACTTGGTATGACGGCACTAACGATAATTACGCAACATTCGATAACTGGTCAGAAGTTACTTCTTTTGGAAAAGACCAACCGATAGTTCGTATGACTCCAGTAGGTGGCAACATACAATATCAAATACAGTTGCGTAACTTATCATTACCTATTAACGTATCTATAACTAAAATTGATGATTTTAAAGTCGAAGTTAAATGGCAAGCACCAGTTAGAATAGCTTATGCTGCTGCTGCAAGAAGATACAATGCTTTCGGTGTGCAAACACAAGTAGATAATTATGCTATATTAGATAATGTAACACAGGTAAATGTTATAATTTCTGGACAATCGTTTAGTGAAAATACTCAACAATCATCATTAAGTTTAAAAGAAGATTGGTCACCTGATAATATATTTGATGCGTTTGCTGATACACCTTCTAACGCTTATCCTTATGATATATCTAAAAGCACAGCTTTTACTACTGATACTGTTGGATTATTATATTTAGAAGATATACCTACAACATTAACTGAAGGTGTAATAAATAGAGATAATGGTGAAATTATCGACAGTAGCATTTATAAGGTAACTGATTTTATACCGTATGATGGATTAAATTATACAATACGTGGATTAGGATTTTATAACATTTATAAGACCAATCCTCCGGATAGTAATAAATTTATTATGGCTTGTTACAATCAAGATAAGACTTTTATAAGTATGCAATCTTTAATAGGTGATAATAAATTTGCATATAAGTTTAATTTACCATTTAATACTCGATACGTAAGAGTAAATACTATAGCGGATGAAGAATTTTTTAAAGTAAAAAGTCTTGTTAGAATGTTACAAACTATATCTGCGCCTTGGAATTTATTAACTAAATATATTAAAGGTAAATATATAATAACTTGTGATGTATCTGCAACTTTTATTTTAAAAAATGCAATACATGTTGGAACACAAATGATAATAAAACAACAAAATAATACCTATATAAATCGTAATGGTTCAAAATGTATTTTTGAAGTAAAGAATATTGAAAAACGTTTTGAAAATTCACAATTTGTATATACATTAAAACTTTTGGAGGTATAAATGTCAAATTGGCCTGATAGTCCGCAATGGACCGCAAAAGAAAATTTAAATCAAGGAAAACAATATGAACCTGCAGATGGATTAACTGCTGATGATATTAATAATATAGTAAAAAATTTATTATATTTATACGATAATGGTTCAGAAGGTGGCGGAGGATTTGTTTACACTACTAACACATTAGCAGAGGTAACTATACCTGCCAATGATTTAGCAAAAATAATCGCAGACCCTAACGCGATAATTGTTGAGATAGACAGCACTCGTCCGAGCGTTGAAACGCGATTTTATAAAAAGGGCATAGATTTTATTGCCGGAACAGTTTTTGTTTCGATTTATACAGTTTCAGACGCTCAAACAGCCGAGGGTTGCTCAATCGCTTACAGAGGTTTAAATACAACAACGGGTGTTTTAACTGCTCGTCACCAAACTAACGCAACTTCCCTTGCCGAAGTGCGGCAAGAAATAGAGGGCAAATATTTACCAAAACCCTCGGGAACCCCAACAGAGGATAGTCTTGTAAAGGTGTCTTCGGCGGGAACAAGTTCGTGGCAACCTGTTAGTGATTTTCTTGCAAGACCTACTTCCGCAGCGAATTCAGATAGAGTTTGTATTGTTCCAGACGGTCAGACAAAATTTGGTTATAGAAACGCTTATAAAACTGTTTACAATGTAGAGAACGTTATGGTAATTCGTGATGTCCGTGGAACTGTTCCTCAACCCGACCCGCAAAGAGAACAAGACGGAGTTAACTTACGATATCTGCAAGCAAATTACAACGCAAACCCCACGCTTGACGGAACAGAAGCAGAACTTACGGGCGTAACGATAGACGGAACTAAATACAAAGTTCCGAGCGGTGGTGGTTCGTCCGTCCAGTCTGATTATAACCAAAACGACAGCACGGCGGCAGATTACATTAAAAATAGACCGTTTTATGAAGCACCTGCGGTCGTATTTGATGAAACCATTACAACGAATACGCCCGAAGGTGTTGCACTTTATATCTGGGAAACTACGAGCAAAAACATAAACGCAAACATAGGAGACGAAGTAAAAGTAATTTTTAACGGAGTTGAATATACGCAAACAGCTAAAGACTATGACGGAGTTCTTATATATGTCGGGAACGCCTCATTAATAGAGTTAGGCGAAGATACAAAAGAACCATTTGTGATTACCCTTAACTTTGCTTTTTATAGTTCGGAAATGCAAGAAAAACTCATAACAGGCATAATGGTTGCCACAAAAACCGCTTATAATGGCGAAGTCAAAATTATAGCCAACGACGTAAAGACAATCGACCCGAAGTTTATCAAGGATATGTATTATGAAACAACCACTGAAAAAGAAGCATACAGTGGAGTGTTGACTAATGAATTAGATACCTCGCGTTATAAAGCAACCTTATCATTGCCGATAAATTGGGGAGAGAATGGGGATACGGCAATAGTTACTATTGCTGATACAAAGTATACAATACTCGTTCTTACAGGTAATAATCAAATTATAGCGGGCGATACAGCTGATGACACCCTTAAAGTTTATGGAATAAGGATAATAACAGATATTACAAAAAGTGAAAACAATACAACTATCGAAACATTAGTAAAATATACTAACGCTTCGTTAAATATTAAAGTTGTTCACACAAATATTCACAAAATACCGCAAAAATATATCCCCGCTGTTGATAAGGAAATAAAAATAACCTCGTCAAACTTCGAGGATAAAAATATTGAAGATGCATTAAGCCAATATTTTGTTAATAACCCAGCTGATTATAATTATCTAAAAACTGCTGATAGCTGGATGCTGACAATTACAAGCGGCGAATTTATAAATGCGTCGTTTATATTTACAAAACCAGCAACAAATAATGCATTTTCAGTGTTGGTTCCTGGGGTTCTTATATTTTCGTGTTTTTATGCTACAAGCGGCGAAATGGACGATTTATTTGCTGGCTATTTTGGTCCTCATTTTTCAGCTGTTATTATACAAAAAAGAACTGACGGTTTTTTTGTACAATTTAAAGATAATAATATATTAAGCGATACTGGTGATTGGTTGCTTAAAGTCGGAGACCGCGTAGACAATATTGATAGCTTTGGAAAATTGGGGATACTGCGTTTTAACAATGATACGAGTCTTTATAAGATATTTAACGGTTTGACTTCTCTTCCCGAATGGATAAACCTTGCACAACAGCGTGATGACTTCGCTATTCCTACCCCGACGAAAGGTACGGATTTAGTTGATAAGAAATATGTTGACGGGAAAGCAGGTAGTGGAAGCGTAGCAGTTGAGATAACTGCACCTACCACAGCAACCTCGGGAACCTTAACCGCCGACCAGCTTTCAACCTTACAAGCAAGTAATGACAACTACATTATCTTTAACGACGAGATATATCGACTTGCAGACAAAGAGCATACGACGGGCATATTGAGCTACACTCACACGGGTTGGAACGGCTCGGCAATGCAAGACAAGAGTATCAATATTAAGGTTTCAACTCTTGCGTGGACTTTGGTTGTGGGAAGCGGTGGAAAAGATATATATCAACACAATATATCTTTCTATTCGGCATATGGCACTAATAGACAAAATCTTGTATATATTACGATTATAAACAATTCGGCGGACAAAATGACTGCAATGGACGACGTATTCAATGCAATTACAGCTACGGGGCAAAATAGATACCCCGCGACAGGTCAGTGGATAAAAGACGCTGACACCGACGTTGCCGTTATAACCGCCGTTGGCGACAACAATAATAAATATTTTTACGGCAT
>CAVCJG010000011.1:0-33757 GCA_963602685.1 Eggerthellaceae bacterium
CTTCATCTTACGATTTAGCAGAGACCTGTGTTTTTGGTAAACAGTCGCTTGGGCCGTTTCGCTGCGACCAACATTGCTGTTGGCACCCCTTTTCCCGAAGTTACGGGGTCATTTTGCCGAGTTCCTTAACAAGGGTTATCCCGTTCGTCTTATGATTCTCTCATCGTCTACCTGTGTCGGTTTGCGGTACGGGCACCTAAAACTACTTAGCAGCTTTTCTCGCCAGTGTGAATTCATGGACTTCGTTACTAAATTTCACTCCCCATCATCACCTAGGGTGTGCTCTTATGGTACTGAACTCACAAGACCCCTCATGATTTAGACACGGATTTCCATCACCGTGCATCCACTATCCTACTGTGTCACTGCATCGCTCTTTATCGTTTTTTGGTGGTACTGGAATATCTACCAGTTGGACATCGCCTACGCCTTTCGGCCTCAGCTTAGTTCCCGACTTACCCTGGGCGGACGAACCTTCCCCAGGAAACCTTAGACTTTCGACGGCATGGTTTCTCGCCATGCTCTCGCTACTCATGCCGGCATTCTCTCTTGTATGCAGTCCACAGCCCCTTACGATACTGCTTCTGCCCGCATACATTGCTCCTCTACCAATCCTAGTAAACTAGAATTCCTAAACTTCGGTGTATGGTTTTAGCCCCGTTGAATCTTCGGCGCATTGTCACTCGACCAGTGAGCTATTACGCACTCTTTTAATGAGTGGCTGCTTCTGAGCCAACATCCTGGTTGTTTTAGCAATAACACATCCTTTTCCACTTAACCATTACTTTGGGACCTTAGTTGTAGATCTCGGCTGTTTCCGTTTTGACGATGAAACTTATCTCACACCGTCTGACTCCCTGCTATCAATTATCTGGTATTCGAAGTTTGATAAGGTTTGGTAACCCGTGAAGGCCCCTAGCCCATTCAGTGCTCTACCCCCAGTAATCTGTAAAATGCAGAGGCTAGCCCTAAAGCTATTTCGAGGAGAACCAGCTATATCCCGATTCGATTGGCGTTTCACCTCTAACCACAAGTCATCACCGACTATTTCAACAGGCGTGTGTTCGGTCCTCCACGGTGTGTTACCACCGCTTCAACCTGCTCATGGTTAGGTCATCGGGTTTCGGGTCTACGACATGCAACTTATTCGCCCTATTCAGACTCGCTTTCGCTTCGGCTCCGTGACATAATCACTTAACCTTGCTACATGCCGTAACTCGCCGGCCCATTCTACAAAAGGTACGAGATCAGCCTAACAACTCATGTTGTGTCAGCCTTTCTCTGCTTGTAAGCATACGGTTTCAGGTTCTATTTCACTCCCCTCCCGGGGTTCTTTTCACCGTTCCCTCACGGTACTATTCGCTATCGGTCACTAGGTCGTATTTAGCCTTACGAGATGGTCCTCGCTTCTTCACACCGGATTTCTCGTGTCCTGCGTTACTCTGGATACCCCTGAGGGACTTTCGATTTCGGTTACGGGCCTATTACCCTGTTTCGAGTGGTTTTCCAACCATCTTCACCTATCGTCTGTCCTCTACTGATGAGGTCCTAAACCCCTAACACATTTCTGCATTAGGTTTGGGCTCTTGCAGTTTCGCTCGTCACTACTCCCACAATCGTTTTTTTACTTTCTTTTCCTTCACTTACTTAGATATTTCAGTTCAGTGAGTTCCCCTCATTACATTATTTTGTTCATGTAATGATAACACCGCATAACTGGTGTTGTGTTGCCACATTCGGAAATCTACGGGTCACAGATTATGTGCATCTCACCGTAGCTTATCGCAGCTTATCACGTCCTTCGTCGGCGCCTAGTGCCAAGGCATTCCCCATATGCTCTTTGTAGCTTAATCATATATTATGGATTTCTTAGCATAAGTAAACAAATTTAATCTAATTCTTTCAAGATAACTTTGCTTAATTGAAATATGCAAATATTGTATTACTCGTTAATTTAAAAACTTAATTTAAAATTACTCGTAACTGATATTTGATATCTTTAAACTGTTATGTAGTTGTCAAAGTTCTTCGTTGCCGAATGGCTTCAGCCATTTCTCTGGGTGGCAACATTGGTATAATACCACACCTTGATATTTTATGTCAACGTTTTTTTCAAACTTTTTTTAAAAATTTTTAACTTTTTTTAAAAAATTTTTTTGTTTTTAAAATTTCTCGCCACAACCCCGCCACGTGTTCACAAAATCGCCTATTTTTCGGCACTTTTTGGACATTTTTTGACTAAAAATTTTAAAAAATTTTTTTAAACTTTTTCAAAAAAATTTTATATTTCACCAAAATTCGCAAACTTTTTTCTGAAACTCAAAACTTTTTTTAGCCGCCACAAAAAATATAACAAAACAAAAGCCAACTTTTCGCAATCCCTATCACCTTTCACATCTCTCCGCCTCATCTTCACGCCATTTCTCTTTTGCCGCATTTTTCCCCCCACCGTATCATCCATCCACATCTATCCGCCACATCTTCCCACTGCATCTCTCCACCGTATCATCCTGCTTCTTTTCTCCGCCGCATCTGCCCGGCCCTTTTTATATGTATTATTTATAGAATATATTATTATATATAAATATAAGAGAGCCGCACACGACCAAACTCTTGAGCGGGCATAACATGAAACAAAAAAAGAAAGCCGCATTTGGCTTTCTTTTTTGTTTGTAATGATTATTACTCATAGATATCATTTTTAATATCGTCAATCTCTTTCTTAAGCTTATTCAGTTCTGTTTCAGTTTCAGATCTCTTGCCTGAGAGTGCTGTGACTAAACTGTCGATTGCGGTTTTGGTGTCTGCTGTGTTTTTAGCAATCTTCTCTTGTTCTTTAAGTTGAGATTTTCTCAAAGCCTTAAGCTCATCTTCGTCAGACTTGCCTTTTTGACTCTTGGTTTGCAGAACTTTTCCAACTCCGCCGTCTCCTGGAGAGATTCCAGTTAAGCCTTGAAGAGCTGACTTAGCTTCATCAATAACTCCACCTTCTCCAAGTTTCTTCCAAGCGGCCTCAACGCCTGTCAGTGAAGCGATAGTTTTTGCTGATGTTTGACTTAAATCCAACATCGCTTGTCCAACGCCCTTAAGAACACCTGTTCCGCTTTCAGTTTGCTTAAGTTCGCCTGTCTCTTTATCGACTTCATACTTATCTTGCGTGTATTTTGAAGTATCTTGTCCAAAGATTGAACCAACCTTCTTTGCTCTGCGATATTGCGTAGCACCTTTATGGTTAAGCCAAGCTGCTTGAGTTGCATTATCACTACCTCTACCACCAAGTTGACCATTAAGATATGATTTTAATGCATCGCCTGTAAGTGCAGTAGTATTGCCATCAGCATCTCTCACAACATTACCCTTTTCATCTCTTTCAACAGCGCCTTCCAAAATGGCATTTCTTTCAGTCTTATCAAGACTCTTGAAGTTGGCGAATTTTTCACGATCTTCTGCAGAAACTGTAGCATCTGCGCCCATACCGAAGAATTTTTTGATATCAGCATCTTTTTCAGCGAGTTTACTATCCTTGCCATATTTACCTTGATATTTTTCTTCAGCCTTATCTGCCTTGTCACGTTCAATATTACCCAATGCCTGTTTTTTCTCATCATCTGTAAGTTCTTTATATTTTTTCTTCTTTTCGCCATCTTTAAGCTCTGCATTGTGTGCTTTGGTTATTGCACGTTTTTCACGGTTCTTAGCATCAACTTCGCCAATCTTTTTAGCGGCCGAAGATGTGAGCGCTGCTGCACCTCTAAACATAGGTTTTGCAATTCTGCCCGCTACGCCTGCTGCTTTCAATGTGCCTGTTGCACCTTTCATTGCGGCTTGAGTAGCATCGCTTCGAACTCCCTGACCCATTTCGTTGGCATCTGACGATCCAACAAATTTTGATACAAGATTGATAAACTTTTTAACAAGAGTGAGTCCCGCGATGACAATTATCATATTTACAATGCCGTCTAAGAACGCCTCATTAAAGAACGATATTGTGTTGAAATACGGTAAAATTAAGAAGAATATATTCATTCCTATAACCGCACCAAACGCCATTAAGATGTCGCTTGTAAATTGTTTTCTCCATTGTGTAAACGCATTGCCGTCATCAAGTGGCATAATTCCGATAAATGCTGGGTAGATAATGAACAATGCAACAACTTGCAACAATCTTGCCATAAGTCCGAAAACTATGTTTCCTAACATTGTTAGCGACAATAACGCGCCGGCAAAACCGATAATCGCATTGAATGCCCACAAATCATAGTAATAGAAAACTAATCCAACGTTATATTTTGAGAAACATTTTACATTGTGCAAGCCAGCCGAGAATGTTGCGCTGAGCCCCCAACGAAGAGAAAGTCCGAGTGACTTGCTTTCAGATCCAGCATCAAGATCTACTTTGCTGTATTTTTCTTTTAAATGAAGATTGTTTGAAAAAGCATAGTCGATTTGCGCTGCAATCACTTCGTGCTGATTTGCTGAACCGCTGGAAGCATAGAACACTCCCATGTTATCCCACAAATCTTTTTCGCTTTCGTTTACTGTAGGGCTGTAATAACCCGATCTTACACGGTTGCAGTTGTATGATGCAATTTTAAACAGCATTCCTGAGAATGTGGATGTTTTTGTGTATCCCCCTGCCGAGAAATAGTCATAAGATGCATATGTTCCGTCGTCGTCGCACGCAAATTTGTTTACTGCGTTTGCTTCATAAACGGAACTGATGCTTGCCGATTCATTTGGCGCGGTGATTTCATCAAGCGTTCTAAGAAGTATTTGTGATAAATAAACACCGAAAATTGCAACGATTGGAACAATGGCCATTGTCGCAACCGATTTTAATGCTCCGCGCAAAATTGTCATAGGATGTGACTTGTTTGCGTCATAGTTGTAATGTGCTTTAATAATTGAAACTATTGTTGAAAGAATGAGTAAAATAACTCCGAAAATTATAAGTGACCAGAAAACTGTTGAAAGTGCAGAATAAGCTGGGGACTTGTCTATGCCGACGATTCCTTTTAAGAAGTCGGTTATGATGTCGCCTTCTTGCGCGACACCATTGACATAATAAACGTCGAGCCCTGCAAGTTTTCTAACCATATATTGCAAAAGGTCAAGAAGAGACACCATTGATGCATACAAAAAGTAAATTGATTGAGGAATTATGGCGGCAAAACCTAACAGAAGGTCAACAACCTTCTGGAACCACCCTTTTGCCAACATCATGCCAACTGTTTGCATTTTCTCTCCTTTCTTTTTGATTATACCAAAATTTTACAGAATAATCAACAATATTTACAATTTAGGGAGTTTTGTCTGAATATTTAATTGCGTTTATTTAAATATCAGACAAAACTTTAAAATCTTTATTTTTTGCGCTGTGATTCAACTTTTTTAAGTCGTCGTATCGCCAGGTCCAGCGCTAACGTCCTTGACGAGTTTTTGAACCGCCTCAAGTGTTTTCTTAGATGTCTCTGGGTCTTGTTCAATGCTCAAAACTGAAGAGTTAAGTTCTTTTTCTTCATCTTCATCTTTCTGCATTTTCTCTGTCTTAAACACACCCTTGCCATTTTTGCCAACCATGCCGATTTCCGATGCAAGATCGTTCAACTTGGTCTTTACAACATCGATTGCGCCAGATTGAGATTTGATAAGGTTTGAAACGCCAGTAACGTCTCCAACCGTCTTGAATGTAACACCAGTAAGGTCGACAATTGCGTCTTTAAGAATGTTGAATCCAGATTTCTTTTTCTTGACAACGACATCATTGCCGTCTTTATCTTTGCCCATGATAACTTTTTCGATAACTGGATTGCCTTCTTCATCAAGAATTGGGTTGCCATCTTCATCTGTCGCCTCATGATCAACCCATGCGCTTTCTGGAACGCTGTCAACAGGAATTCCAAATCTTGAAAGAACAAATTTGCTTATATCATTTTCAAAGACTTTGCTTGCGAATTTCTTAGCCTTCTTCGTCTTGTCAGAAGTTTTAGTATTCTTCAAAATTCCAGCTGCTTTCTTTTGAGCATTCTTTGGAGCATCATAGAATTTCTTAAATCTTTCAAGTCGTGCAAGTTTCTTCTGTTCTTTATCTGTCAAACCTTTTTCAGATTTTGCTTTCTTTTTAAGTTGATAGATACCTGTGTTTGTGTTTGCTTTAATGTTTGATCGAACATTCTTTCTAACACTTCTTTCAATGCCCAGTGCCGAAACTGCCGCAACGCCCATCTTAGCGGTGGCTGTTCCCGCTTGTTGCGCCGGCTTAGCCGAATCCTTTCTTATGCCTGCTCCCATTTCATCAATGTTTTTAGCACCGACAAAACCTGAAACCATTGCGATAAGTTTTTTAACCATAGTTAGTCCCGCGATGATGATTATCATTCGGACAATTCCGTCTAGGAACGTGTTGTTAAAGTATGAAATTGTGTCGACTATCGGCAAAATTAAGAATAGCAAGTTCACGGCCACAACCGTCACATATGACGAAATAATGTAAGACATAAAGCTTGAACGCCATGATTTTGTTGCATTACCTTCGTCGAAAGGTGTAATCCCGACAACCGGTGGATAAATAAGGAATAATACTGATAATAAGAATATTCTTAATATAAGACCAAATATAATGTTGCCTAAGGTTACCAAACAAATTGATATTCCGGCAAAGCCGATTATGTAGTTGAATGCCCACAAGTTGTAATAATACCAAACCAGTCCAACATTGAATTTTGAGAAGTGTCCTACATTTACAAGTCCAGCCGCAAAAACTGCACTTGGGCCAAATGTAAGTGACGATGCAATCGCACTTTGTGATTCACTTCCCGGCATTTGAACTTTTATGCTGCTTGAAAGTGAAATATTGTTTGCAAAAGCAAAATCAATTTGTTGAGCAACTTTTTCACGCGCTGCGTCATCTGACATCGACGCCGAACTATCTATATAAAAGATTCCTGCGTTATCCCATTCTCCCGAGCCGACAGTATATGAACCATTTCTGACACGGTTTGCATCGTGCGCACCGCTTCTAAACAAAATCCCCGAGAAGGTCGACGTGTTTGACCATTCCTTTTCGCCAAAGAAGTCATATGACGAATAAACTCGGTTTTTACCTTTGGTTGCATATCCCATTTTTTCAACAGCGTCTGCTTCGTAATAGCCGGCTATTTCTTCGCCCGATGCCGGCGTCGTGATTGAATCAAGCGCCTGGAATAGCGCCGAACTTAAATACATTCCAAACAAAACTGTAATAGGAATAATCGCCATTGTGGCGATTGATTTTAACGCCATTTTAAGAATATAAGAAGGTTGCGATTTTTTAGCGTCATAGTTGTAATGCGCTTTGATAATTGTCAGAATCGTCATAACAATAAGCACGATCACGCCGAAAATTATCATCGACCAAAATACATTGCTCAGTGCGGAATAATCTTTGTTTATTCCTAAAATGCCTTCAATAATGTTTGTTACAATGTCACCCGTCTTTTCAGTGCCGTTGACATAATAAACATCCATTCCCGCAAGTTTTCTAATTACGAATTGGAACATATCCACCAAACTTGCGATAGATGTATACAAGAAATAAATTGTTTGAGGAATTATGGCAAAAAAGCCGCTAATAATATCAGCAAGTTTGTCCATTACTCCGCCAAGCATACTTACATTTGCCATAATTTACCTCCTTTTAATCAATTTTTCGTTTTTTAATTGATAAATTTTGAATTTTTTAGCTCTTCAGCAAGTTCTTGCACCGAAGCATACATATCTTTTTCTTCCTGTGCACCAGCCGTAACTGTTTGCTTTGCTTGTTTCTCACTCTTCTTGACATCAGCTTCTTGTTTATTTGTTCTCAAAGCTTTTGCACTTGTAATTTGTGATGCATGAACGCTGACTTGTTGAGCAAAGTCTTTCAAGATTGTTTTGCTAGAATCAATGATTGAAGTGTTTTCATTAAGATCTTTAAACACTTTATCAAATCCTAATGCAGAGCCCATAGCCTTAAATGTTTCGCCGTTGAATTGAACAATTTTCTTTCCAATTCCAGCAGGCATAGCGTTTCTCTTAATATGTTTGCCTTCCAATACGAAACCGTCTGTATGCATCTCGTCAAGTCTTTCATCAATTTGGGCGTTTCGATCTTGTGCGTCAGCTGCTTTACGCAACGCTTGTGCTTTTGCCCGTTTTTGAGCGACTTCATCTGAACTACCCATGAATGCCGCAAAATCTGAAGACGCAGCTTCTCTATATTCTTTCCAACCTACATTCTTGCCGCCATAATCTTTATAATGCTTTTTATTCATATCTTTCTTTATTGCGTCAGCTTTAGCTAACATAGATATATTGGCCCCGGTCTTCCCTTTTGAAGCAAGAAATTTTTGAAAACTCTTTTCTTTTTTTGCTTCTAAGAACTCGTTAAAATCGTCCCTCAATTCTTCTGAATCATCACTGAGTCTTTCTTCCATTTCATCTGCTTCTGCGTCAAGGGCCTTTGCCGCATCACGATTTTCATCAGATGTTCTATCTTTAGCACCCTCGGCTTCTTCTATTGTTTCGTTATTTTTGTCTTTTTCTTTGTTAAGATCTGCTTCTTCTTCAGCGACTAATTCTGCGTGTTCTTCTTCGGTTACTACCTCTTCGTCACCCGTTTCTGTCATGCCAAAGACTTTTTGATTAAATTTAGCACGAGCATTTGAAACCGCTTTTTGAATTTTATCCAAATGCATTTTCTTTGCAACTTTCTTTTTGGCTTGTTCGATTTTCTTTTTCGCTTTGTCAATCGCTTCTGCTGCCGCTTTTGTGGCAGGAATAAGTTTTGCAATTTTTACAGCCACTGATGCAACAGCCGCTGTGGCTTGCGCCCCTTCTTTGCCTGCACCCGCAACGTCGCCCTTGACTGAACTTCCAGTCGAAACAGCGTCGCCTCCGCCAACAAAGCCAGAAATCAAACTAACAACCTGCTTAACGCCGATTAAAGCAACGATAATAATCATCATTTGCATAATTGCGTTTAGCATCGAACTGTTAAAGAATGTAATCGCCTGCAAATGTGGCAACAGCAAGAACGTTATGTTCATGCCAAGCACTGCCCCGTATGCCATAAATACATCGCCGATAAATGTTTGCTTCCATTGTTTAAACGCACTGCCGTCTTCCAAAGGCGATGCGCCGATAACTGGGCCTAAGCAAATAAGCAAAGCGGTGCACTCCAAAAGTCTTACTGTCAGACCGAACACAATGTTAAGCATTAATATTCCCGCGATAATCACGCCCATAAAACCAAGGAAAGCGTTAAACTGCCACAGGTTGTAATAATACCAAACCAAACCTACATTGTATTTTGAGAACGATTTAAATTGAATTGTTCCAGCATACCAAACACGGCTTTGAAGATATCTAAACGAACTTACCAGCACCAAACTTTCTTCTTTTAAAATACTTGCTGTCTTTCTTTCGCTTAGTCTTAAGTTGTTTGCAAAGGCATAGTCAATCATGTATGCCACCGCTTCTTTTTGTTCTTCAGGTGAAGAAAGCGTCGAGTTAAAGATTCCGCAGTCTGACCACTTGCCGTCAGATGGGTCTAAACTTGCTCCGCCGTCGGCTGCCGAATATCCGCCATATCGAACACGATTGCAGTTGTTTGCTGCCGCTTTAAACAAAATGCCCGAAATTGTCACGTTGCCTGTTGGTGCGTTAGAACCGAAAAAGTCATAAGAAGCATATGTAGGTTGACCCCATTCGTCTTTTTGTTCCATGAATACGGTTTTATAACTTCCTTCCGAAGTTGCGAAAACCTGTTCGGTTGTTCCCACCGACGAAGACGCCGTGATTGTGTCAAGAGTTTTTAAGAATATGTTTGCAAGATAAACACCTAAAATTGTAACTATTGGAACGATTGCCATAGTTGCGATATTTTTCAGCGCCTTGCCGATTATGTAAGAAGGTCGCGATTTCTGTTCGTCATAGTTGTAATGCGCCCTAATCATAGAAATAATGACGCCAAGAATAAGCAAGATAACTCCAAAAATCATCATCGACCAAAAAACAGTGTTCAGTGCCGAATAACTTCCGTCAAGGCCAAGAACGCCGTTTACAAATCTTGTCAAAATGTCGCCGTCGGTTTTAACTCCGTTGATATAATAAGTGTCAAGGCCGGCGAGTTTTCTAAGCACATATTGCAGTGCGTCTAAAACGCTTGCTATGCAGGTATAAAAGAAATAGATAAACTGAGGAATAACTGCAAATATTCCAGTGATGAAGTCTGTAAGTTTTGTCCAGAAACCGGCGCCTAAAAGCGAGACTATTCCGTTCACCATTTCTCCTTATAAAAATTTTTGAAAAAACAAGCGCAATGTTAGATATTATTTTTTACATTATAACAAAATAAAATGCAAAAAACAACAGATTTTTCAATAGAATAAATATAAATATATTAAATATATTAAAAGGCTTTGGCCAAAAAAGGGCGTAAAAAATTTTTTATAAAAAATAATTAAAAGTGATTGACAAGTTAAATAAATTATGGTATTCTTACAAAGCATTTAAGGGGGATTAGCTCAGCTGGCTAGAGCGCCTGCCTTGCAAGCAGGAGGTCATCGGTTCGATTCCGATATTCTCCACCAAAAAACGCGGCTTACAGGTCGCGCTTTTTTATTGCAAAAATTGCCCCACTGCTTAAAAACAGCCGAAAACGAAATAAAAAAACCTTAGATTGCTCTAAGGTTTTTATTTTTTAAACTTAAATTGAAGCATTTGGATCTTCAGCTTCAGCCCCTGTCTCTCCTTCTGCTGGAGTTGAAGGTTGTTCAACAGGTTTGTTGATTTCGGCAACTTTCGTCCAAAATGATGGATCTATATCATCATGAGCAGCAAAACCTCCATCAACAAGTTCGTTGTTCAAAGTGCGTTGTATGTTTTTAATAAAGTTACTTTCCGCATCTGCATTATTTTCTCCATATTCACTGAATCCAATTTTGTCACCTTGGCCTTCGATGTAGAATCTTGCAGACATTTGCGAACCATCATCGACCAAATCGGTCTGATTCTTAATGAACACGCCGCCTTCACCGTAGATTGCATTAAGTTTTGAAACAATATTATCAATAGCATCTGCGCTTGCTGGATTTCCTTCTTTGTAAGTGTCAATTGATTTATAAACATCTCCGATTGAAACAAGCAGTTCGCTATTTTCAATATCTCCTAATTGTTTATAATAATCGTCGTATGTGTTGGCTGCTACTCCGCTGGCTGTTAATGGAAGAATGATTGTTTTGCCGTCAGAGTTATTTTTCATTTTGTAATAAACAGTAGTGGATGTTCCATTGTTTTGAATGAAGTTTTCTCCTTCCTTTGAATATCCAGGATATGCAGCCAAAACTCTGTCGATTGTGCTTTTGCCTTTTGAGATTGCTTCTGCATCGTGATCTACAGGAACATCGGTTGAAGTATTATTTCCGCCATTATTTGCGTTTGCTGCATTTAAATTTTTAACTTTTTCATAAACCACAATACCAAATATTGTTCCTAACGTAGCAACAATAAGCGTTGCTGTAGCTGCCAATTTAACCCATAATTTATTTTTTATTACACCATGGCTTGTAGTTGATGATACTGTGTCTGCTGTACGTTCTGTTCCGCCAATACTTTCATCTCCTATCCCACTTGGAAGTTCAGCTTCGTCTGATGTTGAAGGTGTTTCTCCTGCGTCTGGTGCTACTGGTGTTGTTTCAGTAGGTGTTTCAGTTGTTGGTTCTTCTGTTGTAGGTATTTCAGCAGGTGTTTCTTCTGTAACAGGTTCTACTGGTGCTGTTTCTTCAGCCGCAGCAGGTGTTTCTCCTGCAGGGTCAACAGTTGCCGAAGTTGTTTCTGCAGCTGCTTCTTCAGCTGTTGCAGCCGCTGATTCGTCAGCGAATAAAGTTGAAGCAGAAGGTGCTGTTTCTTCTACTGTAGGTGTTGTTTTTTCTGTGATTGTTTCCATTGCGAAACCCTCCTTTATGTTCGTATATATTATACCGCAACTGTTACTTGTTGTCAATACCTGTTTTTAAAGAAAATTTAACTTATTTTTAGCATGTTTCGTCTAAATATGTAGCTTCAATATCAGCCAAATGCACAAGCAGAGCGAGCGGATAATTATAGTAGGCTGTTTGCAGCCCATAGTAGCCACCTTTCACTCTTGCGTCAAAGCCGCCCATATGCCAGTTTATAGCCATTGCTTCTTCGCGAGTAAGTTTTATAAACGAGCTGATGATATAAACACTTTTTTCGCCATGTCCGTAAGGTAAATTGTCCTCAAATTTATAGCAAGGAACTTTTTGCCAAACGCCATTTTCGTCTTTAACATTTCTGGTGTCAGAAATATAGCAATTAACTTTGCAAACGTCATGCAAAAGCGCAACGATAGCCGCGGTTTCAGCCGAAACTGTCTGGCGCCAATCTTTGCCATATTCTGATTCAAGAAGTTTTACAAGACGTTTGTAAACAAAAACCGAATGCTTGCAAAGCCCGCCTTCTTCGGCGCTGTGACGATTGGTTGATGCTGGCGCGGTGAAAAAGTCACTTCTTTCAAGCCAATCTAAAAGTTTGTCACTTCCTTCACGCTCAATGTCGTAAAAAATCTCTAAAAATTCTTCTTTGTAGTCCATATTTTCCTCTCAATAATCTATATATTATTTTAACATATTTTTACAAATTTGGAAACACTTTTATTTGATTTTTCATAAATAACAACATGAAACATATGACTTCGCCACAAATGTTGTATTTGTCGACGGCGATCGCGATTGAACTATGCAAAAATAAAACCCCGCACGAAATTGCGGAGTTAAAAATTTTGCTAGGTCAAATTTGCTGTTCGATAAACTCGCTGACCGCTCATAGGCACTACGATTAAATCAATTTCATTTGTTTGAGCTTATGTCCAAGCCCTACAAATTCATCAATCGAAAGTTGTTCCGCCCTTTTTGAAAGGTCAAAATCAAGCCCAGAAAGGGCGTTTTTTGACACGTTTAATCCTTCCGACAGATTGTTCAGCAGTGTCTTGCGTCTGCTTTTAAACGCCATTTTAATCAATTTAAAATAGGTTTGTTTATCTAAGTCATATTTGCTTGGTTCAATATCAAGTCTAACGATGCACGAATCGACATCAGGAGCGGGCGTAAACATTTGTCTTGGAACTTTTCGCATGATTTTGGCTTGTCCAAAATATGCACAACTAAGCGAAAGAACGCCATAGTCTTTGCTTCCCTGTTTTACAACTATTCGGTCGCCCACTTCTTTTTGAACCATAATTGTCAGCGATTTCAATTTGTCGCTTTCCAAAAATTTAAAGATAAGCGGCGAAGTAATGTAATATGGCAAATTCGCCACAAGTTTGTATTCTCCGTCAAAATCTTTTTCAATTTCGTTTAAAGGTTTTTCAAGAGCATCTTCAAAATGAAGAGTTAAATTTTTAAGCCCCAATCCAAGCAAATGTGGCTGAAGTTCGTTGTCAATTTCATATGACACCACCTTGCTCGCTCTTTCACAAAGCGGAACGGTCAACGCACCCATGCCGGCGCCGATTTCTAAAACTTGGTCGCCAAAACCAATCTCCGCATCGGCGCAGATTGAAGACAAAAGATTTTTGTCAGTTAAGAAATTTTGACCAAATTTTTTCTTAAAATTAAAATTTTTCATATTTTAAACACTCTTTTTGCATTTTTTGTAGTAATTTTTGCGATTTCTTCGATATTCATATTTTTTAATTGCGCAATTTTTTCGGCAACCAAAACAACATTTTTAGGCTCGTTCACCTGTCCCCTCAGTGGCACAGGCGCAAGATATGGCGTATCTGTTTCTAGTAAAATTCTGTCTAAAGGTAAAAACTGAATAACGTCTTGCATCGTCTTTGAATTTTTAAAAGTGCAAATGCCGCCAAACGTAAAATCCAATCCTAAATCAAGCAGTCTTTTTGCGTCGTCAACATCACCGCCAAAGCAATGAATCACGCCCCCATATTCCAGCAAATCTTTATGTTCGTGCAATATTGAAATGGCATCTTCCATAGCGTCACGCACATGCACAACAACAGGCTTTTTAAGATCATGGGCGATTTCTAGTTGTCTAACAAAAAGATACTTTTGGAAATCTTTGTTGTCGCTTCTAAAATGATAGTCAAGCCCTATTTCACCAATAGCAACAACCTTTTCGTTTTTTGCAAGCGAAATCAGCTTTTGTTCATCATCTTTTGTAAGCACTTCAAAATCTTCAGGATGAAAACCTACACACGCATATACAATGTCGTTTTCCTTAGCAAGTTGCACACTTTTTAAGCACGAATCAATATTTGTCCCAGGACAAACTATGGCCTCAACAAGTCCGTCTTTGGCGTTTTTTATTGCCGCTTTTGCATCAATTTCATAAATATGTGCGTGCGAATCTATAAACATACCCAAAGCCTAACACAAGCCCCTTAATTTGTCAAGAAATATGGCTTACAGGCATATATTTAAGATATGAATAAAATTTGGTTTTTAATGATGGTCGCTTCGCTGATAACCTTGCTTTTTGTCGACCCCTCCGCCACTTTAAACGAAATGATTAGCGCTGCGTCATCGTCGTTTAAACTTTGTCTAGAACTTTGCGCCGTCTATGCGGTATGGCTTGGCCTGCTTGAAATAGTCGAAGTGTCCGGGCTAGGCAAAAAACTGGCAAAACTGTTGCGTCCCGTAATAAAAAAGCTCTTCAAGGTTGATAATGAAGAAGTTGAAAAAATGATAGCCTTAAATATGTCTGCCAATCTCCTTGGTCTTGGCAACGCAGCAACGCCTATGGGCATAAAAGCGATGAAAGCGATGGACGACGGCAGCGGCAAAGCCACATATGCAATGATAATGTTGATTGTGGTAAACGCCACATCGATTCAACTTTTGCCAAGCACAGTGATAGGTCTGCGAGCATCGGCCGGCAGTACTAATCCCGCCGACATTATTCTTCCAACGCTCATCTCCACTTTGATTACAACCATCTTTGCGATTTCACTTGTCATCTTGTGCCACAACATCGCCAAAAGATGGAAAAGGCGGAGGTCGAAAAAATGAGCGCATATATTCTCCCTGTTTTGTTTATTGGCCTGTTTATCTATGGCTATATCAAAAAAATCAACACATATGACACATTCGTAAAAGGCGCGAAAGGTGCAATCGAACTTGCCGTAAGCATCTTCCCATATATAGCCTGCATTATGATTGCGGTTGCACTTTTGCGCGTGAGCGGCATAACCGAATTTTTGGCAAGGCTGCTCGCTCCTGTCTTTTCGTTTTTAGGGATTCCGTCCGAACTTTGCGAACTTGTTTTACTCCGTCCATTCACGGGTTCTGGCTCGTATGCGCTTTTAAATGACGTCTACACCGCCTTCGGCCCTGACAGTTATATATCGCGCTGTGCATCGGTCATCATGGGTTGCAGCGAAACGATATTCTATGTCACGACAGTATATCTCTCACAAACCAAAGTTAAAAAACTTTACTATGCAATTCCGTGCGCGCTTGCTGCATCAATCTTAGGCGCAATCGTCGCGTGCCTACTGTGCCGCGTAATGTAAAAGGAAAACAAAAAACAAGAAAAAAAGAGGTTTTATCCTCTTTTTATTTACTCCAAATCCCGTCTTTTATTTCTTGAATATAGTTGCCGTCGCTGTCATTTGTCACAAGATTTGGAAGAACTTTAACTCCGCTCTTCCCGCCTTTTACAGCCTCAACAACAAATAATATAGGTTTTTTTCTGCCATTTTCAGTGAAAAACATGCGTTTTGGCTGCAAATTATTGCAAATTAAATGATAAATCATTTCTGCACTTCTATCGGCGTCATAAACAAAATATGCTCTGCCACCAAACTTTAACATATCCGAAGCACACTTAACAAGCTTTTCAATCGGCAGTGATTTTTCATGTCTTGCGATCGCCTTGCTTTCATTTTCGTTTTTCGCGGCAGCACCTTCTTTTTTGTATGGTGGGTTTGAAAAGACGACATCAACACTGCCAACAGGCAAATATTTTTTAAAGTTGCAAACATCATCGTTTATCACGTCAACATTTTTAATACCATTCAACTGCAAACTTTTAAGCGACATTTCATAAAGCGGCTGTTGCAATTCAAATGCAGTTATATGACTGACGTTTGTTTTTTTAGTCGCAAGAATTGAAATCACTCCGCTTCCCGAGCCAATCTCGACAGCCTTTTCGCCCCTTTTAATTTTTAAAAAGTTTGCCAGCACCACCGAATCAGACGTAAAAGCATAAAGGTTTCGATCCTGCACAATCTTTAAGCCTTCAAATTGCAAATCGTCAAGTCTTTCACTTTCTTTCAAACTTAATTTCATCAAGATTATATTCCTTTATTTCGCTTGTAGAATCATCTTCAAACTTGACGCTAACTTTGCGCGACAACAAGTCGTTGTAAACAACTTTTCCCATGCCATCATGAGTTTTAACCATCATTCCAACTTTAGGCATTTCTTTAAGTGCGTCAACATATTCTTGGTTTTCATAAGCAAGGCAGCACAAAAGTTTTCCGCACACTCCACTTATTGAATTTGGATTGAGCGACAAGTTTTGGTTTTTGGCCATCTTTATCGAAATATGATCCGACAGTCCATAGCCTTGGCTGCAGCAGCATTCTTTGCCACATATACCAAGTCCGCCCATGCATCTGACAGCATCACGCGGCCCAATTTGACGGAGTTCAATTCTGGTTTTAAATCGCTCTGCAAGTTTTTTTGCAAAGTTTCTAAAATCAACTCTTCCTTCTGATGTAAAGTTTACAGTCATGCGCGAAAAGTCATAATTTGCCTCAACTGAAACGATTTTCATCTCTAAACCGCTCTTTTTTGCCATTTCTCTGATTTCTTGCAAATATGATGCGGCCTTTTTATCATTCTTATCAGCTTCTTCAATCTCTTGTTGCGAAGCCATTCTTATCACGTTTTTGAGTGGCTCTTCAAGCACACTTGGGTCAATAACCTTTTCTTCTTCAACAACTCTTACAAGGTCGTTCCCCTTTTCAGTTTCAACAATAACTTGATCGCCCTTTTTTAATTGCAAGCCATTTGGGCTGAAAGAATATGTGCTAAGCCCATGGCGAAATCTAACGCCAACAACATTTATTTGCATAGATATTTAACCTCCAAAATATTCATAACAAGATTATCCGCTACAAGAGGCAGGTTTACGTTAAAACTCAAATCGCGAACCGCTTTGTTTAAAGTTAAACACAAGTTTGACAAGCATTTGATTGAAAGATCGTTTGCCATGGCCGAAATCTTGTCGTGGAACATATCAAGCGAAATCTTTCCGTTTTTTTGCGTTTTTAAAATCAAAGCATCTTCGATTGCCAAATTCATAACTTCAATCATTGTCAATATGTCACTTTTAATATCGACAATTCTTTTTACATATTTAATCGCCTCGCGGCTTGAAGCAAGCTCTCCCAAAATTCCAAGCCCTAAAAGCGCGATATCTTTAAGATTTTCTTTTTTGCTTAACTGAATGCTTTTCGAAATATAGCCGCCGCCAAGTCGCGCCGCTAAAAGTTTGATTTGTTCGTCTCCAGACAAAAGTGGCAAAATCTGCTCTTCGCAAACTGGTGGCAATTCAATTTTGTTGCAACGCGAACGAATCGTTGGCAAAACCTTTTCAATGTTTGAAGTTGTGAGAATATAATAAACGCAGTCGTTTGGCTCTTCAAGAGATTTGAGAAGTTTGTTTTGAGCCTCTTCGGTTGATAAATCAACTGATGTGATAATAAATATTTTTTTATCAGCAAATATAGGCTTAATAAAACTTTCTTCAACTATTTTTTTGCTGTCATCAACCAAAAGTTTTGCGCCTTCTGGATAAAACTTTATATCTGGGTGACTGCCCGCCTCTGCCTTCTTGCAGTTTTCACACTCTCCGCACATTTTTTCACACAAAATTGCTTGCGCAAAAAGCGATGCCATTTCGTTTGCAGAAAAAGCATCTTTGCTGACAATTAAATAACTATGTGATGCAGAAGAATGTTTAAGCGACTTTAAGAAAGTTGCAAATTCATTGCTTTGCAAAAATATATCTTTAAGCATAGTTAAATTTTAACACAATATTGCAAAAAATCAAACTATTTATTTTTATTAAGTGAAATTATTGCAAATTAAATAAAAAAGTGCGACTTTTTTCGCACTATTTTATATTTTTTGTTTTATTTATTTTTTTGCTTTTCCCTTTTGCTTTGCGGCGAAGAAAATATTTGCAAATTTCGCTGGCCACAAGCATCACAATCGACACAAGCAAAATCCACAACCATTCAAATCCTGTAAGCGTGGCAAGTCGCAAAACTTTGTGAAGCGGAGTCGCGGCAATAAGCGCCAGCAGCCCGCCCGCAAACAGCACAGCGATATTGCAGAATTTGTTTGCAAACGGATTTGATTTAAAAATGCTTTGCTCTGTTCGAATCGAAATGAGATAGAAAAATTGAACGATATTCAAAGTGTAAAAAGCCATGCTCATAGCGCTTGCTTCGCCGTAAATATAAAGCCCGATGCAGAAAGACGATATCGTCAGCGCCGTTTGAACAAAGCCCATGACAATCGTCATCCAACCGTTGCCGTCGCTGAACAAGCCCTTCCCCTTTGTCCGCGGCCTTTCTTCCATAAGGTCACGTTCGGCCGGCTCGACGCCAAGCGCGATAGCGGGCAAAGAATCGGTGATTAAATTGACAAACAAGATTTGAATCGGCAACAAAAATGTGTATTGCGGAAAGATAAGAGTTGCAAAAAATAACGCTAAAATTTCTCCCATGTTTGCAGAAAACAAAAATTTGACTGTTTTTTGTATGTTTTTATATACTTTTCTGCCTTCTTCCACTGCAACAACAATCGTTGCGAAATTATCGTCTGTTATGATGATGTCGGCAACTTCTTTTGCAACGTCAGTTCCTGTGATGCCCATACCAATGCCTATGCTTGCCTTTTTCATGCTGGCAGCATCATTGACTCCATCGCCCGTCATGGCCACCACATGTCCAAGACTCTTCAAGCCGTCGACGATTCGTGTTTTGTTGTCTGGGCTAACTCGCGCAAACACATTCACCGAGCGCAGCCGCTCTTTTAGTTGCTCATCACTTAACGCGTCAATCTCAACGCCGGTCATGATTTCACTTCTTTTCGAAACAATTCCGATTTCTTTTGCCACGGCAAAAGCGGTTTCTGCATGGTCGCCCGTAATCATAATTGGACGCATTCCCGCTTTGCGGCACTTTTTAACGGCGTTTTTAACTTCAGGTCTTGGCGGGTCCATCATACCCACAAGCCCCACAAAAGTCAGTTGGTTTTCATCATATCCATTTTCGCTTCCAACGCTTTTCACAGCAAAGCCAAGCACTCTCAGCGCCTTTGACGCCATCGTAGCATTGACCGCCAAGATTTCGTTTTTTCTTGCAGGAGTAAGTTCCAATTCAATGCCGCTGATAAGAAGTTTTGTGCATCGCGCAAGCAGCATATCGACAGCGCCTTTTACAAACGCTGTTTTTTGCCCTTCATACATGTTTATCGTGCTCATAAGCTTTCTTTCTGAGTCAAACGGAACATCAAAAAGTCGCTTGCTTTTTTGCTCGCAAATTGTCTTGTCATATCCATATTTTTTCGCAAAATTGACAAGTGCGATTTCGGTCGGGTCGCCCATATATCCATTTTTTGAAACAGAGCAATCATTGCAAAGCACCATCGCCGACAACAGCAGCGGAAAATCTTTCCCAATGTTTGAGCGCGAATAACTCAATTTATTATCGCAATAAATCGCTTTTATCTCCATCTTGTTTTGAGTTATCGTTCCGGTTTTATCCGAGCAAATAACATCACAGCACCCCAGCGTTTCAACTGAATGCATGTGCTTTACAATCGCGCGCTGTTTTGCAAGTCGCGACACGCCAAGACTCATGATGATTGTTATGACCGCCGGCATACTTTCAGGAATTGCCGCAACTGAAATCGCGACCGCCGTCAAAAACGCTTCCATTGGGTTGTGCTTGGCAATAATTTCGATTATAAATGTCACCACTGCCATTCCTAAAATCAAATACGTGATTATCTTTCCAAGGTCTTTAATGCCCTTTTGAAGCGGCGTCAGCTCTTTTTTAGTGTTTGAAAGCGCGCCCGCGATCTTGCCAAGTTCGCTGGATTTTCCTACGCTGACAACAAGTGCAAGCCCGCGTCCCTTAACAACGTTTGTGCCGTTATACACCATGTTTTTACGCTCAGAAAGCGGCGTCGACTCTTTACAAATGCAATTTGCATCTTTTTCTACGGCATGACTCTCTCCCGTCAGCGAAGACTCGTCAACATACAACGAAGAACTTTCAATCAACCTGCAATCCGCCGGCAAAATTGTTCCCGCTTCAAGCACAATTACGTCGCCAGGCACAATCATTTCAGTTTTTATTTTAATTTGTTTGCCGTCTCTTAAAATCACCGCTTCCGGCTGCGACATCTTTTCAAGCGCCTGCAACGATTTTTCGGCTTTGTTTTCTTGCAGCATTCCAAAGACAGCGTTCATAAGCACAATAGCCAAAATTACAGCGCCATCAATGATTTCGCTCGACGTATGATTTATCGCGCCAATTATAAAAGAAACCAGCGCAGAAGCAAGCAAAATCATGATCATCAAATCAGCAAACTGCATCAAAAACTTTTTAAACAAACTACTTTGTTTTTGTTTTTCTATGCGCTCACTTTTAAATTTTCCTGCTCTTAGCGCGGCATCTTCACTGCTAAGTCCATTAAAGCCAGACTTAACGTTTTCAAAGCAAGCCGCTATACTTTGCGAATAAAAACTCATATCAAATTCCTTTCAAAACTAAAGTCGCGATTGACAGCACGATCAAATAAACTCCAAACCACTTTAAATTTAACGAAGAAGTAATTTTAATCATTGCTTTTATTGACAATGCGCCGATAATAAATGCAAGAACAAACGCGACAATAAGTCCGCCTATGTTTACATTCAGCACGCAGCCACCCTTGACAAATTTAAAAATTTCCAAGCACATCGACAAGACGATAACTGGCAGGCTCATCAAAAACGAAAATTTTGCAACCTGTTTTCTGTCTCCGTGGCTCACGACTCCCGCGCAGATTGTCGAGCCCGAACGCGATATTCCCGGCAACGTGGCAAGTCCCTGAATCGTTCCCATAATAAGCGCCTGCTTTGTGGTGACTTCCATTGTCAAAGGCGAAGTGCTTTTTTTCATAAAAATATCAGTAAAAATCAGCATAATTGCACTAATTAAAAAGCAAATTGGAAGAAATGCGCCTTCAAATGATTCGGTGATAAACGGATAGAGTGCAAGCACTATCACGCAAGTTGGAATTGTGGCGAGCATCACATTTTTGCCGACGCCCAAAAACGGATGTCTAACAACCTGCCAAACTTCTTTTCTCAGCACAACGACAACCGATAGTAGTGTAGCGACATGCAAAATTATGCTGACAAAAAGGCTGTCTTCAATGCCAAAAAGCGACGAGAGCAACACCAAATGCCCGCTTGAAGAGACTGGCAGAAATTCTGTCAGCCCCTGTACAATGCCTAAAATTACAAGACCCCAAAACGAACTCATATCAATATATATTGTGAACGACCTGTCCAATTTATGACAAAAAGATAACAAAAAAACCGAAGCATAACTTCGGCCTATATTGTCAAATTAAAATAAAAAACTCCGCGTTTGCGGAGTCTTTTTAGTCGTTTAAGTTTTGAATTTCTGTAAGAAGTCCTTCAATTTTAGCATTGAGTTTTTCGATTTCAACTGAGGCATTTTCTTGTTTTGCCTTTTCAACTTGTTCTTTCAAAGCGCTGATTTCATTTAAAATTTCATCGCGTCTTTCTTGTTTTGATGATTCAGCATCAAGATCGACGATCGCTTTTTGAATTTTGTTGTCAAGTTCTGCCTTCATGTTTTCCAAACGTTTTTGTTCGGCATCGATTTTTTTGTTGATGTTGTTAAGTTCGTTTGTTGTTTCCTTTTTAGGTCTTCCACGTCCTCTTTTTTCACCAACTGGCTCTTCAACCTTAGGCTTTTTTGTTGTTCCTGCAGGTCTTCCGCGCTTCTTTGGAGCAGCAGGTTCTGCAACAACTTCTTCAGCGGCCTTTCTAGGTCTGCCACGGCCACGCTTGTTTGCTACAAGTTCTTCAATAGTTTTCTCTTCGCCCTTCTTAGGTCTTCCGCGACGTTTTGCGCCTTCGGCTGCAGGCTTAGTTTCTTCTACTGGAGTTTCAACAGGAGTTTCAACAGCAGTTTCTTCTTCCGTCTCTTCTTCCTCTTCTTGAGCTGCTGAAGGAACATATTCTTCAACTACTGGCTTAACTTCTTCAACTGGAGCGATTTCTTCAACCTGTTCAGGTTGTGCTTCTTCGGCTTTTGCTTCTTCTACTTCTTCAACTGGAGCGGCTGCAACTTCGGTTTCTTCAAATCTTGCAGCGTGTTTTTTGTTTTTGCCTTGTTTTTCTTCCTGTTTTTCTTTTATGCTTTGAGCAACTTGTTCAGGAGTAATAAGTTTTGAAACAGGTTCTTCTTCAACTTTCTTTTCTTCTTCAGGGACTTCTGACAACTTTGCACTTTCTATTTCGATTGTTTCATAGTCCATGCCAAGTTTTCTTTTTAATGTTTCGTTTTCGTCAATCACACGTTTAAGTTGAGCTTCTTTGATTGTCAAATCTTCTTCAGTTTCAGCTTTTGCTTCGGTGAGTGATTGAATTTTGTCTTTAACTTTGTTTTCAGCTTCTTCCACAGCAGTATTGAAAATCTTGCCATAGAATGTTTCGTATTCTGAAAGCATTGCTTCTTCAACCTTATTTTTGCCGCTGTCAAGTTCGTCATAAAGGCTCTTCATAGCTTCTTCATATTCACTCTTTTCAACAGCATAACGGTCTTGTTGTTGGTTGTAATCGGCTTGACGCTTTTCTTGTTTTGTTACTTCGTCGTTCAAACGTTTTCTGATTGCACCACTTTCGATACGGCTTGTGGTTTCTTCTTGTTGACGTCTGAGCATTTCCATGTTTTCTTTTGAAACTTGAACGCTCTTTTGGAAATCTTTTTGAACGTTTGCAAAGTTACGTTTTAAAGTTTCAAGAGTTTCTTCAATTTGGCTGATCTTAACAAGTGTTTGGCTCTTCTTTGAAAGGTATGCTTCTGATTCTTTCATCGCTCTTTCAAGAATGTTTTGTCCATCAATGTCAAGTTCTTCGAAATTGTATTTTTCGTAAGTTGTGTTTTCTTCTTCAGCAATTTTATCAAATTCTTCTTTCTCTTTTCTTGCTCTGCTTTCGAGATATTCTCTAAGTGCAGGGATTCCCTTGTCAATTTCTTGAGCTGTGAAGAGAAGTGAATAATCGATGTAAGGTGGAAGGTCCACGCACGCGTTGTCTACAAATCTATCAAAAATGTGAAGGTTTTGGTAAAGTTCGTCAAGGTTGACATTTTTTCTAGCTCTGAGAATCATAACGGTGATCATGCACATAAGCCCGATAAGGATAGGCGCAACCATTGAAATGATAATCATTGTTGCATCAATAACTGTTCCACCAAAGTTTTGAGATGAAAGGCAAACTACAAATGAGAACAAAGCCCAAATAAGTGAAACCCAAGTCAAGTTTTTGATGTTTGCAGCAAATGAACTTGTGCGCAAAGGTTTTTCGATAATGTTTTCAACAGACATATATTCTGATGGTGCTTTTTCACGATAGAGTATGTATTGTTGCCAGTTGACATTTAAACGTTTTGGCGCTTTTTTAACCATTGCGTTGAATTCTTTAATATTTTCTTTGTCAAGATTTTTATGCTTGAAAAGCCAACGGTTTAATTTGTCAAGCGAGCGTCTCATTCTGCTTTCGTAAGAGAAGCGGCTTAAGATTGCAAACAATCCGATGAAAAATACTTCTAAGCCAAGGCTTACGAGAAAAATAAGGTTGAATGAAACCGAACTTGTAAGACTAACAAAAAATGATTCAAATGCAGACTTAATATCTGCGAGGAATGAAAAATTCATAATCATACTCCTTTTCGTCATTAGTATAACACAAGAAAAAATAATTTACTAATAATTTTTTAATATTTTTTTATTTTTTTAATTATTTTTATATTTAATTATTTTGCTATTTTTTAAAGAGATTAAATAGATTTCATCAATATTTATTTTTTCGGCTTGTTCGATGGCTTGTTTGTATAAATTAAGTTGAGTTTTATAGCGTGAAATCAACTTTTCCTCGTCCGTCTCGCGAGTGAATTTATAATCGATCAATATATTTTTTTCGCCTTTTAAATAAAGGTCTATCGTGCCTTGCACAAGAATATTGTCTTGTCCGCTTTTAAGCGACATCGTAAATTCTTTTTCTTTTATTATTTGTTTATTTTTTATAAAAGGCTTAATTAGCAAAATATTTGCAAAAATTATATTAAAATCAACAATTTTTAAATAATTTTCATTAAATTTTAATTCAATTAATTGTTTTTCAATATCTTCAACTTTTTCTATTTTTTCAAAGTCTAAAATTTTAAGCGCTTCGTGATATGCTGTCCCCTCTTGCGCCAGTGTGTTTTGAGCGGCAGTAAGCACAGGATGGTCAGACGCAATTTCAGTAACCGAAGTTTTTTGTTTAACCAAAGTTTGACTTTCATATGGATAAACAAAATTTAAATAGTCATTTATTTTGCTTACAAGTTTTTCATCGGCCTTTCCAATTTCAACGCGCTTTATAGCCGGCGACAAACTTTCAACTTCGTCGATATATTCAACTTTCGCTCCCGCCTTTTCTGGAGCGGTCGCCAAAATCATTTGCATATTTGATTTTAATGAAAGAAAATCATTTTCGTTGTAATCGAAAATATTTTTCTCGTCAATAGAGCCCGTCACAATCAAATGCGACTTCGCTCTTGTCAAAGCGACATAAAGAACCATAAGTTCGTCAACTCTGTTTTGAATTTTATTTTCTCTTTTTATCGCTTGCAATATCAAATTTGCCTTATCTTCGTCAAAGCATTTTAAGCCGAAGCCAAATTGCTCACTCTCTTTAAACACACTTGCATTATTTTTTACTATCGAACTGCCTGTTTGCGTAACAAAGACGATTGGATATTCCAATCCTTTGCTTGCGTGAATTGTAGAAACCATCACTGCGTTTGCGCCCGAAACATTTGCTTGACCAACGTCTGATGAAAGATATGACAAAAGCGCAGGCACGTCTTTGTCATTTTCAAAATTGCCGATAATTTGAAGCAGGCTTTCAACTTCGCTTACTTCTTCTTCGCCAAGTTGCGATTTGAGATATACAAAAAATTCTTTTTCGATAAAGTATTTTTCAAGCGCTTCTTTCGCGCCTAAAAACATACAATCGGTTTTAAATTTTTCTAAACGTTTTAAATTGCTTTTAATTTGCTCGTCATCACTCGAATAAATGACTTCCGAAAGCGATCTTCCCTTCTTTTCTGCCATCAAAGAAAGTTTGTCCATGCCAACAAGGCACAGTGGCGACAGCAAGAAGCTTGCCAAGGCTATGTCATCATTTTTATCAACGCAGAGAGTGAGCAGCTGCTTTATTAAATTTGAATGCGCTTTGTCTGAAAGGTCGGTTTTAATTGAGCAGACATATGGTATTTCTTTCTTTTTAAGTTCGTTTAAGATGTTTTGGAAATTTCCACTTTTGCCGCGAACAAGAATGGCAATATCGCTTGGCTGAACTTTTCTTCTTTCGCCAGTTAAATGGTCAACAAAATATCGCGCTAGCATTTGGTCGACTTTAACAGCAATAACTTTTGCTTCAAGCGACGAGTCATCTCCCACTGAAAGCGAATCGGCATAAATGTCATAATCTTGAGTTGGCTTAGCCTTTGTTTTTTTCAAAACTGGTGTGACCAAAATTTCAACGGCAGCATCCCCCGCTTTTGGCGCTTGCTTTTCTCCGTTAAGCATTGACGACGCTTTATAGTCGATATTGGCAGTTTTTTGCGTCATAACTTTGCTGAACAAATTGTTCACAAAATTAAGTATCTTTTTATCGCTGCGATAATTTGTGCTTAAATAATGCGTTTCGCCATCGCTGAGTTTTTCGAAATCTTGACTGTCTTTAATGATGATTTTTGACGTTGCATTTCTGAAACCATAAATGCCCTGCTTAGGGTCGCCAATCGCAACAAATCTGCCCTTTTGTGCAATTTGTTTAACAATCTTTTCTTGCACAGGGTTTGTGTCTTGATATTCGTCAATAAATACAAAATCATAATTTTCTTGAAGCTGTTGCAAAATTGTTTCATCATCAAGCAGTTTTTCAGCGTTGAGTTCAAGGTCATTAAAATCTAAAACATTATTTTTGATTTTCTTTTCACGATAATTCTTTTCGAAAATTTGATACAAATCAAAAATTTCTTTGATCAGAATTTTATTTTTTCCGCCTTCCCAAATTTCATCATTATCATAGCAAAGATTTTTAAGAAACTTTGTAAAGTCGCTGTGTTTTTGTTTGAAATTTTCTATATATGACTTTGCCGACTCATCTCGCAAAATAGGCGCACGTGGAAAAGTAATGTCGCCGTCATAATGTTTTACAATCTCTCTAGCATCATCTGACGTAAAGCTGTAAGCCCTTTTCATTTCTTCAATATATGATGCAAGTTTTTCATTTTCAGTTGAAATAAGATTTAGTTCTTTTCTTATATCCGCAATCATATTTAAAAGAACATTTTTAAAATAATCTTTTGCGAGTGCATGGTTTTCGTCATAGTCTGCAAGTTTTTGCAGCGCCTTTCCTTTGTCAGCTTGCGCGGCAAGATAACTTGTCAAATTAAACATCATGTCTTTGATTGTTTCATTACTTCTTATCGAAGTAAACAAATCATAAAATTCATGTTCGCATTTTTGCTTAAATTCATTTGCAGAGACTTCAAACGCTTCTTCCATAAGCGAAGCCGACTCTTTTTCGTCGATTATTCTAAAGCCTTCAAGATAAGGAAAGGCGTTTAGATTGCGTTTAATAATTTTCTCTAAAAATGAGTGAATTGTGCTTATGTCGCTGGTGAAAAGGTCATCAATTTGATTTTGCAGCGTTTCATTGTCACTCAAATTCATAAGCGACATCATCAACTTTTCTTTCATTTCGCTTGCTGCGGCCTTTGTAAAGGTCAAAACAAGCATGCGCTTAACTTTCACTCCGCTAAGCGCAAGACGCGTAATATATTCAATCATAGTTGTCGTCTTGCCTGAGCCTGCCGACGCACTTATGACCATGTTCTTTTTTTGCGAATCAAAAATATGCTGCTGTGCAGGTGAAGGTGTAAAGTTTTTCATTCTTGACCTCCTTTTAAGAGTCGCACTCCGCGTTCGGCATCATAAAGGCACATAGCCTTAAATGGACAATAACTGCACGACTTAATGTCTGGATATGGGAAAAGTTTTCCCGCCGCCATATAGTCGCACGCTTTTTTCATCAACTCTTCTGCCTGCAAAGTCATGTTTTTAAATTCTTCGTCGCTGACTGAATTTTTGTCGTCGCCGCCAACTTGCAAGCCCACCAAAAGTTTATCTTTGTTTTTACTGTTGGCTTTTGCTTCAAAATAGTAAACTCCGCCGCAATCAAGTGACGAATTTTTACCAATGATAGAGGCATAGGCAAACAGTTGCAATTTTTTGCCATAACTTAAATCGCAGGCGAGATTTTTTGTTATCGCTCCCGTTTTGTAGTCAATAACTCTAAATCTATCTCCGATTTTATCAACACGGTCCACACGTCCATAAAATTTCTTTCCGGCAATCTCGCCTTCAACATTTTCTTCAATCAGCCACTTCTGGCTTCCCGATTTTTCATATTCGTCGGCAACGTAATTTAAAATGCTTGTCAAATCTTTTTTCAATCTGATTTTTTCAATTTCTCCGTCGCCCATGTTTTCAAAATCAACTTTGTCAAGTTCGCTTGAGATAAATTTGTCCATAGTCTGATTATCTAAATGCGCAAAACTATATTTTTTAGCGTATTTTTCAAGCGCATCGTGAATTATGCTTCCCCTTTGTGGTGGTGTAAGCACATCCGTTCGTTTTTCATGCAGTCCCAAAATATTTTCGCAATAAACTTTAAATGGGCAATCATAAAACTTTTCAATTTCGGTTGGTTTTATAATTTCGCCAAGTCTTAACTCTTTGCTGGTTGAAAGCGGACGAATTCTGTTAAACTTTTCAAGGTTTGGTTGCAACGCCAAAAACAGCGAAGCCTTTTGCGCAGGCAAAGCGCCGCCACTCATAACCTGTTCGGCGGTCACTCTGTTTTTGCCTATTTCAAACAGCAACGCATTGTCGCCAAGATCAAGATTGGCCGAACGAATGATGCTGTTATCTTTGCCAAACATTTCAATGATTGATTGTGCGACCGAACTTTTTGCAATCGGCTTTCCTTCGGCGTCGGTCAGTGAATAGCAAACATAAAGCCTGTCAGTCCAACTGCACATCAGCGAAAAAACTTTAAATCTTGCGCGACGATTTATCATTTTGATGCTAGGCTCGATTTTTTTTGCAAACCCAGCCCCGCCAATATCTTCGTCTGAAAAAATAGAATCGTCGTTGGTCGTTTTGGGCATAAGCGAAGCATTTGCTCCGACAACAAACAATTTTTTAGGATTCGAAAAGAAACTTTGCGCAACATCGCCAATATAAACTTGGTCGCAATAACTTGGAATAGCAGAGATTTCTTTTGTCTCAAGTCCCATTTCTATCGCAGACAAAATCTCTTTAATTTCGCCCACATTTGAAACGGCCGACGCAGCGTCCAATATCTCGCGAATTGCCGCTGGAACTTGATTTTCTATATCCAAAGTTTTTTCGTCAAGGCCAAGTTCTGCAAGTTTAGGAAGAGACAATTCCATAAAATCAACAACGCTTCTTGCGCCTTCCAAATAGTTGTCGCTCAGCGCTTTAACAAAGCCTTTAATTTGCTCGTTTTCAAGCCCATAAAACACCCTTGCGCCGCCTTGAGCGCAATTTGTGATTAACTGCTTGTCTTTGTCTGATATGTCAAAAAATGGCGAATTTGCAACGAATAACAGGTCGTTTTTGTTGAAATTCTTATATGAAAGTGTAATAAGTTTTTTAAACAGCAGCGCGCAATATGTCTTGCTTGCAGTCACCGCCGCATCTAGATAATATGGTACTCCGTTTTTTTCAAGCGCCAGTTTAAGTTCGGGCGCATATAAAGGCAAGTCGCCGCACGCAATGCAGAAATCTTTATAGCGCGCGCCGTGATAAACTTCATAAACAATGGTCTTTGCAACAAACTCGGCTTCTTGCTTTTTGGTCTTTCCTTCAAAAACAAAAACGTTGTCAGCCTCCGCCTGCTTAGGCGAATTTGAATAAAGATTTGACGCAAGCATAAGCGCCGTCTTCGGCAGTTGTGATGCTGGCGAAATAAAATCAAGATCGCATCCTTGTTGCAAAGCAAGATTTTTCATTTTGTTTAAAATGTCATTTTCATATATGTAGGCATTGCCTTTATTTATTGGCATTGGCAGCGAAACAACGATGCTTTTTACATTTTTGCAAAGCGCACTCATAAGCGAATAATGTTTTGCTGTAAAACTGTCAAAGCCTATAAAATAAAAGTTGGCGTTTTCAAAAAGTTTGCTCTCTTCGACTGCTTCCGCAAGTCTGTCAACAAGTTTTGACGAATCTTCGCGATCACTGGTCAAATTTAAAAACTCACTGTAAATTATTTTAACGTCTTCAAACTTTCTTTTTAAAATTTCACGCTTGCCCCTAAAGACCATATCTTCTGGCAAAACACCCGACGAAGAAAGTTGCGAAATGAATTTGTAAATTTCTCTACAAAAATACATATTTGAATTTTTAAAATATTTCAACTGACTTTGGCTGTTTTCTATCGCTTTTTTTGTCTGCATAACGCCTTCAATTTGACTTAGCGGATTTAAAGCAACCCCAACGTGTTTAATAGCCAAATTTGTAAGTCCGACAACATTGACATTAAATGTTGCGGAAATATTTCTCAACGAAAAAAGCATCTCTTCGATTTGAAGAGTCATTCGGTCAGGAACAACTACAAAACATTCTTCATCAAGAGGAATATCATAAATCGCATTTTTAATCGACTCAGTGATATTCACTCCCGAGATGACTTTTAATTTCATAGTTAAATATTATCACAATTCACAATAAAAATAAAGTTTTTATGCTTGCTTTTCTTTCTCGTTTATTTCTTTTGCTTTCAAACACGTCGAAATAAGCAGCCTTTTCTTCAAAAGCGCATTTTCATTTTTCATTCTTTTATAATCGCTGTTTAAAAATTGCAACTCTCTTTCCTTTTGCCCAAGTTTAGCCAAAAGGTCTCTCAGCGCTGCATCGCTTTTGCGGCATTGTTCGGCAACTTCTTTCTGCGCCTGCTCAATCGCGTTGCGTTTAACAAGTTTGACAAGCCCCATAAACAGACTGCTTATGTCAGTATCGGTGATTTGTTGGCTCACCTTTTTCTTAAACGGCAAAACGTTGTCTTCTTTTTTTGATAACGCCCTATATTTATTCTGCATTCTAAGCATTTCTTTAACATCTCCTCCACTAAGCAAATAGCACGCCTTCCGCACCGAACATCCTTGTTTGAGTTTTTCTTGAATTTTGTTTATTATGTTGTTTTTCTCTTCTTCCGAAAAAAAGTTAAATTCATTTTTTTGATGCTTGCCTAAATCGATTCCTAGTTTGCTTGCGCGCTTTTTATCTTTGTCCAGCCTTGCAATTTCTGCATAATAATAATTTCTCACACTATTTGGCTTTCTGTTTGATTGTTTTGCAAACTCAGAAAAAGCAAATTTTATCGCCATGCCTTTCGCCTTTGTTTTTTCAACTTCTTTAAAAAGTTGTTGAACTTCTCTATCTTCCCAAATTCCTTGCACCTTTCGCCTCCTGAAAAGTTTTTTGCCAAAATAACAAAAAACATACTTAAAAAATGTGAAAGAGCATATATTATCACATGAAATATGAATTTAGAAGCACCATTCCATGTTTGGTGAAATATCAAGGTGGCGAAGAATTTTTAGAAGACGGCCAATCGCTGGTTTTTGAAAAGCCATTAAAAATGTTTGTATATCCTGCCCAAAAGGGATATACAAGTTTTGTTTTAGATTGCAACGCAAGCACCTGTCCGATAAAAAGGTTTGAACTGCCAGACCGCATATTATATTATTTTTCTGAAAACACAAAGCCCAAAATCTGCGTCAAAGAAAAAACTTCCGTTGGCGGCTCTGACATCACTTTTGTTATCGGTCAAAATGAATTACAAATTGAGTGCAACAACATAATAAAATCAATATCGTCAATATCGCCAAAAACTTATGAACTTACAAAACACGACAAACTTGCATTGCTAAAAATAAAGGGCGAAAAAAGTGAACAACTCACCATAGTCAATCCTTCAACAAATCAAATCACAAACTTGGTTTATGACAAAATCGAAATAAACGACGATGAAATTTTTTGCGAGAAATTTGAAAAGGAAGAAAAATATCAAATAAGTGACGACGGAATAATAAAAGTCCGCTCTATCCCTTCTCAAATTCGCAACACTAAAATTCTTGGCATGGCATTTCTCGAAATGGTAAAAGCAAAGCAATACAAAGACGCTTGCACGCTTCTTTCTGACAGGCTCCCGTCTTCGGAAGAAAAAATTGCCGCCTATTTCGGCGACATCGACGAAATATTTCCACTGAGCGAAAACACTTATTTGTTAGATAAAAAAACAGGTCCACTTATAGTAAAGATAGACCTGAATAAAGATAAAATTGTAAACATCGAAATGGTCGATTAGCCCTCTGTTTTTACTTCTTGCCCGCTTACTGGATGGTCGTCAACAGGGCGTCTCAATCTTGTAGCACTAGGCGCAACCCAAGCGCCCGCGATGCCAATCAAGCTGATTGCAAGAGGCAAAATTGTGCCAAGTCCGAATGTTGTTTCGGTGTAATTGTTTACTGTAAAATACAAAAGCAAAAATGTTGTTGCGATTGATGCGATAACCGACGCAATAAGAGTCACAACTCTAAGCGAAATAGCCATGCTTAAATTCTTTTTGTTTTTGCAAGCGCCAACCAATGTCAAAATTGACAAAACAGCGATGGCAACCATCAAAACCATAAACGCAATCATAAATGCTGTTGAAACAGTATAGTAAATGGCGTCTGTTCCTAAAATTGCAGAAACATTTGCGATTCCGAAAATTGAATAATAAACCGAATAAATTGTGTGTGTTGGCACTTCAACAAGCATAGGTAAAAACATCAAAGCCAACCCGCCAACGCTTGCGAAAAGGCAAAGCACGCTGCCAACAATACCTCTGACTTTTAATTCGTTCATTTTCATCCCCCTGAACAAAAAATCATATTATTTATTTATATAATATACTAAATGCAAAAAATAGCAAAATAAAATCTCGCATTTTGCGAGATTTTTTGCTGTAAATCACACTGGATAATTATCTTTTAATAGCAATTATGCATCTTTTTGATTTCTTGAAATCTTTTTTGTTTGAGCGACAAACGCGCCGACAACCGATACTATAGATGAAATAAACACAGTGATTGGTCCAGCGCCTACACTTGTTCCTGCAACAGCGGCAAGTGAAACATAGACAATCATAAACACAAGTCCCATTAAAGCAGCAATCATTGCAATCATAGAAAGAACTCTGTTTGGCACTGTCATGTTAAGGCCACGCTCATCAAAAATCCCGCCAAAAAGTCCAAGCGCACTTTCAATAAGCATAACAATAGCAAGAGTAAGCACCAGCGTATAAAAAGCATTTGCAACAATGTAATAAACAATGTTTGCCCCGGTTGCTTGCGCCATATGAGTTATGCCATAATAAATTGAATTTTTGCCGCCACCTTCAATTAAATTCAGTGCAAAGAAACACAAAATTAAAATTGAAGCAACATGAATCAGCGAGTTTCCGACTATGCATTTGATTTGCGATTTTTTCATAAATAAAAACCTCCTTGGTTATATTGTAACCAAAGAGGCTTTTTTAATTCATAATAAGCAATTATGATCTTTTCTTGCTTGGTGTAAGGAAAGCACCAACAACTGCAAACAATCCAAATACTAATGGAAGCACAGCGCCAGCATCAGCAACAGTTTTTGTTGAAGCAGGAATAATTGATCCACTAAAGTTCAATCCGTCAGCAGCAGCTGCGATTGTAAGGATCATTGCAACCAATGCAACAACAACCAAAACAAGAGCAAGGATTTTGTTTACTAATGACATGTTTAATTTTTTGTTGCCCATGAATACGCCAACAAGACCAACGATTGCAGAAACAATCAAAAGTGATGCAACGATTGCAACAATGATAAACATAACAAGAGCTCCTTTACCTGTGCCATCAGCATCAGATACATTACCCATATATGAGAATACGCTATCTAAAGATGTGCGATCTGTTTTATCAGCGATTGTTGAAACTTGAGCAAGCATAGGCAATGCCATAAATGCAAGAGCACAAACAGCGAAAATCATTGTAACAGCGTTGCCAATGATTCCCATAAGTTTTCCCTTATTAGATTTCTTTGCCATTTTTCCCTCCTTTTATAATCTTATAAATACTATAACACAATTTGAAAAATGAGCAAAACGAATAAATGGAATAACAAAAAAAATACGAAAAAAAGATGTCGGAAGGACATCTTTTTTTGTATGCAATTAAAATAGAAAGCTGTAAGTTATTGAATTC
>CAVCJG010000012.1:0-17584 GCA_963602685.1 Eggerthellaceae bacterium
TAATGATTTTAATTAAAAATAATAATATATTAAAATTATTTAAATATTTTAAAAAATAACAAAAAAAATACACAAATTATTGTGTATTTTTTTATTTTAATTAAATTTAGATAAGTTCAACGATTGCCATTTCAGCAGCATCGCCTCTACGTTTTCCAAGTTTAACGATGCGTGTGTATCCGCCACCTTGTCCAAGTTTTTCAGCGCGTTCAGCATATTTAGGAGCATAAACGTTGAAAATCTTTTCAAGAAGAGGATGGTTGATTCCTTCAACTCTAGCATCATAAGCAGCTTTTGATTCTTTGTCGCCGCGTTGTTCTTGTCTGTCATAAACATATGACATAATCTTTCTTCTTGCAGCAAGTCTTTGTGGTCCATCATTAACAACTTCAGTCTTAACTTTTACACCCTTAGCATCTTTAATATCTTTAGAAACTGTTGAAGTGTCTTTGTAAGTTTTGATAGCGGCAGTTAATAACTTTTCAGCAACTGAGCGAGCAGACTTTGCTTTAGCAAGAGTTGTTTCGATTTTTCCATACCAAAGAAGATCTGTAACTAAGCCTCTAAGCATAGCGTCTCTTTCTTTAGATGGTCTTCCAAGTTTATCGTTAGCCATTGTGTTCTCCTTTTATTCTTCGTCTTTGCGAAGTGCAAGACCATAACTTTCAAGTTTTTGAACAACTTCATCAATAGATTTGATTCCAAGGTTCTTAACTTTAAGCATGTCTGCTCTTGATTTTTTAACAATGTCTTCAACGGTGTTAACACCAGCACGTTTAAGACAGTTATATGACCTAACTGAAAGGTCCATTTCTTCGATTGGAAGTTCCAAAATTTTAACTTGTTTGTCTTCTTCCTTAGAAACTAAAATTTCAACATTTGCCATTTCTTCGCAAAGTTCAACAAAGAGACCAACGTGCTCCATCATAATTTTACCGGCAAGAGAAACTATTTCTGTTGCTTTGATTGTTCCATTTGTTTCAACTTCTAAAGTAAGTTTGTCAAAATCTACGCTTTGGCCAACACGAGTAGCTTCAACGTTGAAGTTAACTTTCTTAACAGGTGAGAAAATTGCATCCATAGCAATAAAGTCAATGTTGTCAAACTTTGTTTTGTTAACAGCGCTTGGAACATATCCTCTGCCATTGCCAATCATAACGTCCATATCAAGCACGGCACCATCGTCCATTGTGCAGATGTGAAGGTCTGGATTGAGGATTTCAACTTCGTCGTTAGTTTCAAAGTCTCTAGCAGTAACTTCGCCAGCACCTTGTTTTCTAATTCTTAAGAAAGTAATGAAATCACGGTCGCGATTTGTTGTTTTAACATAAAGAGTTTTTAAGTTCAAAATGATATCAACAACGTCTTCAGCAATACCTCTGATTGTTGTAAACTCATGTGCTGCCCCAGCGATTCTAACAGCGATTGGGGCTGAGCCAGGAAGCGAAGAAAGAAGAGTTCTTCTCATGCAGTTTCCAAGTGTGATTCCGTAACCTTTTTCAAGTGGTTCAACTGTAAATCTTGCATAAGCGCCATTCTCGGTTTCTTCACAAACGATTTTTGGTTTTTCCATTTCCATCATAATTTTATCCCTCCAATTATCTAGAATAGAGCTCGATAACAAGTCTTTCTTTGATATCTGCATCTACGTCATCTCTTTGTGGAAGTGCAATAACTTTTCCCTTAAGAGCTTCTGAATCAAATTCAAGCCATTTAGGCATAACAATTTTCATGCCTTTGATTGATTTGATAAGAGTTTTGTCAAGTTTGTTTTCTTTAACAGCGATTTCGTCGCCAACTTTTGTGATGTATGACGCAATATCAACTCTTCTTCCGTTAACAGTAATCATACCATGATTAACCATTTGACGGCTTTGTTTTCTGCTTGCTCCAATTCCCATACGGTAAACAACGTTGTCAAGTCTTCTTTCGATAAGAGAGAGCATGTTTTCACCAGTTACACCCTTCATTCTTTCAGCTTCTTCATAGTATGAGTGCATTTGGTTTTCTAAGAGACCATAAATTCTCTTAATTTTTTGTTTTTCACGAAGTTGTGAGCCATATTCAGTGAATGTAACTCTTCTACGTGAATTGCCATGTTGTCCAGGAATTACTGGACGTCTTTCCATAGCGCATTTTTTGGTTGTGCATCTTTCGCCTTTAAGGAAAAGTTTGCAACCTTCTCTTCTACACTGACGGCAGTCAGGTTCAATTGTTCTTGCCATAGGTTATCTCCTTTTAAACTCTTCTTACTTTTGGAGGTCTGCAACCATTGTGAGCAATTGGTGAAACGTCCTTAATAAGAGTTACATTGAGTTCGCAATTTTGAAGTGCCCTAATAGCGGCTTCTCTTCCGCTTCCTGGGCCTTTAACATAAACTTCAACAGTGTTAAGTCCATGTTCTTTAGCAACTTTAGCAGCTTCTTCTACACAAGTTTGAGCTGCGAAAGGTGTGCTTTTCTTTGAGCCTTTAAGCCCAAGTTTTCCAGAGCTGCACCATGATACAACGTTTCCGTTTGCATCTGAGAAGGTAACAATGGTGTTGTTGAAAGATGTTTTAATGTGAACTTGTCCATGAGAAATGTTCTTAGAAACTCTTTTTCTAACTCTGGTTGTAGTTTTTTTGTTAGTTGTTGTTTTCGTAGCCATTATCTTTCTCCTTATTTACCCTTCTTAGATGAGCCAGCAACAGCTCTCTTTGGTCCTTTTCTTGTTCTGCAGTTGTTTCTTGTGTTTTGGCCGCGAACAGGAAGTCCCTTTCTGTGGCGGATGCCACGATAGCATCCCATTTCGTTTAATTTTTTAATGTCAAGGCTAACTTTTTTTCTTAAGTCACCTTCTACAGTTACGTTATGTTCGATATAATTACGAAGTTTTGCAATTTGTTCATCAGTAAGGTCTTTAACTCTGATGTCTGGGCTGAGGTTTGTTTCAGCACAAATTTTACCGGCCGTAACTTGACCGATACCGTAAATATAGGTAAGTCCTATTTCCAATCTTTTTTCTCTAGGAAGGTCTACACCTGCAATTCTTGCCATATTGATTTCTCCTTATTTTTCTTAACCCTGAGTTTGTTTATGTTTGGCACTCTTAGGGCAAATAACCATAACTTTTCCGTTTCTTTTAATAACTTTGCATTTATCACATATAGGTTTAACGGATGCTCTTACTTTCATGATTTTCTCCTTCTTAACCCTTATCTCTCCAGGTTATGCGACCCTTAGTTAAATCGTAAGGGCTCATTTCGACTTTTACTTTATCTCCTTCAACAACTCTGATGCAGTGCACTCTGAGTTTGCCTGAGATATAAGCGATAATGACATGACCATTTATAAGACGAACTTTGAAAGTTGAGTTTGGAAGAAGTTCCTCAACCACACCTTCAAATTCAATTACATCTTCTTTTGACATATCCTCTCCTTTTCGACTTTAATCAATTTTCGCACAGCGGCATTGTATTTAACGTCTCGAGTTATATCATCGCCAAGCAAAAATCTTTGTTTTGAAACTTTTTGAATGTGTTTCTCATTTTTTCTTTTAGGTTTTGTCACGCTAACGCGCTTCCCGTCTGCTATGTAAACAAACTGCTGATCAACTTTGACTACCAAAAAGATTTCGTTTTTCTCTTTTCCTGCCGTAGCAATCACCAAATCTCCAACTTGCATCGGCCACCTACAAAGTTAAAATTTCGATTCCTTCACTTGTGATGTGAATCGTGTTTTCGTAGTGGGCCGAAGGCATATGGTCTCTGGTTACAATTCCCCAACCGTCACGCAACATAGCGATTTCTTTTCTGCCCATGTTGATCATAGGTTCAACTGCTATGCAAGCATTTTCGGTTACGATAGGGCCATCGGTTTCTTTGCCATAGTTTGGAACATTTGGACTTTCATGCATTTTTCTGCCAATTCCATGACCAACAAGTTCTCTAACAACGCTATAACCATTTTTTTCTGCATACGCTTGTATAGCATGTGAGAGTTTGCCAAGTCTGTCACCGACCTTCAAATGCTTGATGCCTTCAAAGAAACATTGTTTTGTAACTTCGATGAGTCTAGCCTTTTCAGGTGAGATTTTTCCTACTGGAAAAGTTCTTGCAGCGTCTCCATTAAATCCTTTGTAGATCACGCCTACGTCGACGCTGATAATGTCGCCTTCTTTTAAAATAATGTTGGCTGATGGAATGCCGTGAACAACGACTTCGTTGACCGAAGCACATATGCTTCCAGGAAAACCATCATAACCTAAAAATGAAGGCTGACCACCACTTTCTATTATAAACTTTTTTACCAAATTGTCAAGTTCCAATGTGGAAATCCCTGGTTTTATAAGGGTTTCCGCATAGTTTAAAGCATCGCGAGTGAGTTGTCCTGCTTTTTTCATAAGGACAATTTCTGCAGGATTTAAATTATTCAATTTTTTGCCTCCAAATCCTTTAAAAAAGTTTTTACGCGCGAGTATGTTTCGTCTGGCGTGCCAGAACTTGAAACACTTTGCACTTTATCACCGTAGAAGTTTATAAGTGGTGCGACTTGTGATTTATAAACTTCCAGACGAGTCTTTATTGCTTCAGGTTTATCGTCATCGCGCTGAAACAGTGTTGCGGAGCATTTTCTGCACTTGCCATTATATCCAGCATGGTTTGTGTTGTCAATTTCTCCACAGTTTGGGCATAATCTGCGACTAACAAGTCGTTTTTCAAGTTCTGCAAAACCAAGTTCGAGACTGATGACAACATCAATATCTGTCAACTTTGCAAGCATTTCGGCTTGTTGAAGAGTTCTTGGAAAACCGTCTAAAATATATCCGTTTTTGCAATCGCTTTTCTCAAGCCTGTTTTGCAGGACTTTGAAAGTAACTTCGTTAGGAACAAGGTTCCCTTTATTGATATAACTTTTCACCAATTCGCCAAGTTCGCTGCCACTCTTAACGATTTCCCTGAATAAATCGCCTGTTGAGATTTGTGGGATATGAAAATCGGCAGAAATTTGTTTTGCCAATGTTCCTTTCCCGCTACCAGCGGCACCTAACAGAATAAGTTTCATAAGTTATTCCTTTTAATGGGCAAGCCCAATATATGCTTTTCACAACGAGAGGCAAGCCTCTCGTTGAAATAGCCGTATTAGTCTAAGAAACCTTTATAGTTTCTCATAAGCATTTGTGCTTCGAGTTGTTTGTCAAATTCAAGAGCAACGCTAACCAAGATCATAAGACCTGTTGCGCTGAATGCATTTAACAATACTCCCCAACTTGTGTTGTCCCCTATTGCTTTGAAAGCAAGAGATGGGATCAACGCAATAAATGCTAAGAAAATTGCGCCAAATAATGTGATTCTTCTTGAAATTTTCTTCAAATATTCTGCGGTTGGTTTTCCAGGACGAATACCTGTGATAAATCCACCGTGTTGTTGAATACGTTTGCTTACATCTTCTGGGTTGAATGTTATTTGAGCATAGAAGAATGAGAATGCCAAAATAAGCAGTGCTAAAAGCACAATGTAAAGCCAAGAATTTGTTCCAAGGTATTGTTGATACCAAGTTGATTCTGGCCAGAAGATTGAAATAATCATTTGTGGGAAAGTGAGCAATGCACTTGCGAAGATGATTGGCATAACGCCCGATCCATTCACTTTAATAGGAATAGATGTGCTTTGTCCGCCATACATTTTTCTTCCCTTGATTTGTTTAGCATATTGAATTGGAACTTTTCTTTCTGCATTGTCTACAAAAACAATAAGTCCAAAGATTAAGATAACAGCAACTACATAGATTACAAGTGTCCAGATAGTTGTGATGTCTTGTGTTGCAAGTTTGATGCCTTGAGCGAATGAACTTGCACTTGATGAAAGGATACCAACGAAAATGAGCAAGCTCATGCCGTTTCCGATTCCAAGATCAGTGATTCTTTCTCCAAGCCAAACTGTGAACATGCCTCCCGCAACGAGGATGAGCACAACGCCAAGTCCGATAAGCCAAGTAGGAGCACCACTCCAAAGAGCGTTGCCAACATCAAGACCGTCTTTATATGCTACAACAATACCAACTGCTTGCGCTATTGAAAGCACCAAAGCAGCGATACGAGTGTATAAATTGATTTTTCTTCTTCCGTCTTCGCCTTGCTTTGAAAGTCTTTCCAAAGCAGGAATAGCGATTGTTAAAAGTTGAATAACAATGCTTGCAGTAATGTAAGGTGACACGCCAAGAGCGAGCACAGAACAATTTTGCAAAGCATTACCGCTTATCATATTCATAACGCCAAAAATGCTGAAACTATTTGATAAGTTGTTGTTTTCTCCCAAGATAGCTGAAATATCAAAGCCTGGAATTGGCAACCAGCATCCAAGACGATAGATGAAAAGAAGAAGAAGTGTCAATAACAATTTTCTTCTTACATCTTTAATTTTGAAAGCGCTGAAAAGGGTTTTGAACATAACCTTACTCCTCGATTATTTTTCCGCCTACTTTTTCGATTTTTTCTCTAGCAGCAGCTGTAACTTTGCTTGCTTTAATGGTAAGAGGTTTTGTAAGCTCTCCATTTCCAAGCACTTTTAATCCATAAGGTTCAATCTTTCCAATGAAACGGTTTTCATAAAGGAAATTGATATCAACTTCTGAATTAGCTTCTAAAACATCAAGGTCACCAACATTGATTGTTGAGTAAACTTTCTTGAAGTTTTTGTTGTTAAATCCTCTGATTGGGATTTTACGGATAAGTGGAATGTTTCCGCCTTCGAATCCAGCTTTAACTCCACCACCGCTTCTAGCATTTTGACCTTTGTGGCCTCTGCCACTTGTTTTGCCAATGCCACTTCCGATTCCACGGCCGACTCTAACCTTTTTTGTAGTAGCGCCAGCAGCAGGTTTAAGATCTCCTATTTGCATAATTTCCTCCTACTCTTCTTCAACCTTAAACAAATGTTTAACGGCAAAGATGCTTCCTCTTATGCTAGCATTGTCAGGCAAAATTCTTGTTTGACCAAGTTTTTTAAAGCCTAATGCTTCGACTATTTTAGCTTGTTTTTTGTTATATCCGATTGTGCTTTTAACCCAAGTCACTTTTATAGTTTTATCTGCCATGTCTGCCTCCTATATTTCCTCTGGGTTTTTGCCACGGCGAGCGGCGATTTCTTCACGTGTGCGAAGAGCTGTAAGGCCGTTCATTGTTGCTTTTACGGCGTTGATTTTGTTTGTTGAGCCGTGAATTTTTGTAACGATATCTTTAATGCCTGCAAGTTCGATAACTGCACGAGCTGCGCCACCGGCGATAACTCCAGTACCTGGTTTAGCAGGAAGCATTAAGATTTCAGATGAACCAAATTTTCCAATGATTTCATGAGGAATAGTTCCATCTACAACACGGATCAAATGCATATTTTTTCTAGCAGCACTTGTTGCTTTGTCGATAGCAGCTGGAACTTCCATAGCTTTGCCAATTCCGATTCCAACGTTGTTTTTTCCATCTCCAACAACAACTAAAGCTGAGAAACGAAGAGTACGTCCACCTTTAACAGTTTTGTTAACTCTTCTAACGCAAACGAGTTTTTTCTCGAATTCGCTTTCTTCTCTAGGAGCGCGACGTTCTCTAGGTTTTGGTTCGAATTTCTTGTCTTTTTTAACTTCTTCCATTCTATCCTCCTAAAACTTTAAGCCGGCACTTCTAGCGCCTTCTGCAAGAGCTGCAACTCTGCCAGTGTAAAGGTATCCGCCTCTATCAAAAACAACTTCTTCGATTTTAGCAGCGATAGCTTTCTTAGCGATAGCTTCACCAACAACCTTAGCTTGTTCTGATTTTGTTTTACCTTCAAGGCTTGATGCAAGGTCTTTATCGAGTGTTGAAGCACTAACGATTGTAGCACCTCTTTCATCGTCAATAACTTGAGCATAGATGCTTTTCAAAGACTTGTAAACACAAAGTCTTGGTCTAGCAGCAGTGCCAGAAATGTGTTTTCTAACTCTAGCATGACGAACTTTTCTTTCTTCATTTTTATCTTTAACGCTAATCATACTTATGCTCCTTACTTCTTGCCTTTACCAGCAGCTTTTCCGACTTTTCTTACTACAACTTCGTCGCTGTATCTAACGCCATATGCGTGATATGGTTCTACAGGTCTAAAGTCGCGGATGTTTGATGCAAATTGACCAACTCTTTGTTTGTCAATTCCTGTGATTTTGATTTCAGTAACAGATGGGCAAACAACGTTAAGGTCAGCAGGAATTTCAATTTCGATTGGATGTGAATATCCAAGTCCAAGTTGTAATTTTCTTCCGTTAACTTGTGCTTTATAACCTACACCGTTGATTACGAGGCTTTTTTCAAAACCTTCGCTAACACCTTTAACCATGTTGGCAACAAGAGCTCTGTAAAGTCCTTGTTTAGCATCTGTTTCTTGTTCATTGTCATGTTTAACAAATGTGATTACATTTGCTTCGATTTTTGGAAGGATTACTTTGTCAATAGTTTGAGAAAGTGTTCCTTTAGGTCCAGTAACTGTGATAACGCCATCATTAAATGATACATTAACGCCTTGTGGAACGATTATGTGTTTATTACCAATTCTTGACATGATGACCTCCTACCACACAAACGCAAGGACTTCACCACCAACATTCAAACTTCTTGCAGTTTTGTCAGTAACTATTCCTTTGTTTGTTGAGATTATTGCAACGCCAAGTCCGCTGATAACATATGGAATTTTATCTGCTTGAGCATAAACTCTAAGACCTGGTTTTGAAATTCTTTTAAGACCTTGAATAACGCTTGCGCCTTCTTCATCATACTTCAAAGTGATAACGATTTCGTCAAATTTTCCGTTTGATTTAACTTCGTAAGCGTTGATGTAACCTTCATCAAGGAGGATTTTAGCGATCGCAACCTTTTCTTTTGAAGCAGGAACGCAAACGTCAACGTGTTTAACTTTGAGCGCATTTCTGATTCTTGTAAGCATATCTGCGATTGAATCTGTTGATACTACCATTTCTTCCTCCTTACCAGCTAGCCTTTTTTACACCAGGGATTTCACCCTTGTTTGCAAGTTCTCTGAAGCATACTCTGCAGATTCCGTATTTTTTAAGAACCGCATGAGGTCTGCCGCAAAGGCTGCAACGAGTGTATTCTCTAGTTTTATATTTGGCTGGTTTTTGTTGTTTTTGAATAAGTGCTTTTTTTGCCATATTTCACCTCTACTTGCTAAAAGGCATTCCAAGTGCCTTAAGTAATGCCTTGCTTTCAGCATTTGTCTTTGCAGTTGTTACAAAGCAAATATCAAAGCCTCTGATTTTCTCGATTTTGTCATATGAAATTTCTGGGAAAATAAGTTGTTCTTTGATTCCGAGAGAGTAATTTCCTCTTCCGTCAAATGCTTTATCAGACACACCGTGGAAGTCTCTAACTCTAGGAAGAGCGATTGATACAAGTCTGTCAAAGAACTCATACATAATATCTCCTCTCAAAGTTACCTTTGCTCCAACTTTTTGTCCTTCTCTCAATGAGAAGTTTGAAATTGATTTTTTAGCAACGGTTGCAACAGGCTTTTGTCCGGTGATTACTGCAAGTTCTTCAAGAGCGATGTTGAAGCTTTTTGAATTGCTTTTTACATCACCAAGTCCTGCGTTAACAACAATCTTAACAAGTTTTGGAACTTCGTTAACATTTTTGTAACCAAACTCAGCAGTAAGAGCAGGAACAACTTGTTCTTTATAAAGTTTAACCATTCTATTTGTTTCTTTTGCCATAACAACTCTCCTTACTTAACTTGAGCAGTTTCTTTCGACTTTTTGGTTGCAGTTTTAGCAGGCTTAACTTCTGCGTTTTCTGCGTTATTTTCAGTAATTTCAGCTTTTTTTGCTGTTTTTACTGCTTTTTTTGCCTCTTTTTTAACAGTTTTTGCAAATTCTTTGTCGAGGCTTGCTCCACACTTCTTGCAAGTTCTAACGTTTTTGCCGTTTACTTCAGTGTGAGCAACACGTGTTGCTTTGCCACAATTTGGGCAAACAACCATAGTGTTTGATGCTTCCATAGGAGCAGTCTTTTTGATAATGCCGCCTTTATCTTGTTGAGATCTAGGTTTTTGATGTTTTGTTACTACATTGACATTTTCAACTGTAACTTTGTTAGTTTTTGGATTAACATCTAAAACTTTTCCAGTTTTACCTTTGTCTTTTCCAGCAATAACTAAAACGTTGTCACCTTTTTTAATGTTCATGTTCTAATCTCCTTATATAACTTCTGGAGCAAGGGAAATAATTTTCATATAACCCTTATCACGAAGTTCTCTAGCGATAGGCCCGAAAACACGTGTTCCTTTAGGTTGTTTTTGATTATCAATGATGACTGCGGCATTGTCATCAAAGCGAATGTGTGATCCATCAGGACGACGAAGTCCTTTTGATGAACGAACGATAACAGCTTTCACAACGTCTCCCTTTTTAACAGATCCGCCAGGAATAGCTTTTTTAACAGAAGCAACGATAATGTCACCGATGTTTCCACTTCTTCTAAAAGATCCACCAAGCACACGAATGCACATGATTTCTTTAGCGCCAGTGTTGTCAGCAACTTTTAATCTTGTTTGAGGTTGAATCATATTGCCCTCCTACTTTGCTTTCTCGATGATTTTAACAAGACGATAGTACTTGTCTTTTGAGAGTGGTCTGGTTTCCATGATTTGAACTGTATCACCAATTCCGCACTCATTGTTTTCATCGTGAACTTTGAATTTTTTTGATTTATGAACGACTTTTTTGTAAATTGGATGGTTAACTCTTGAAGTTACTGAAACTACAATGGTTTTATCCATTTTGCCAGCGCTAACTACAACGCCAGTTCTTGTAAGTCTTGAATTTCTACTTTCCATCGTAACCTCCGTTTGCAGAAGATAATTCTTTTTCTCTAATAACTGTTTTAACTCTTGCAATTTCTCTTTTCACGTTTCTAATTTGAACAGGGTTTGCAAGGTTTCTAGAAGCGTTCGAAAAACGAAGATTGAAAAGTTCCATATTAAGTTCTTTTACTCTAGCATTAAGTTCTGCAATGCTTAATGATTTGATTTCACTAATTTTCATCTTTCTCACCACCTTCTGCTGGGATTTCTTCCTTCTTTACGAATTTTGTTTTGCAAGGAAGTTTGTGTCCAGCAAGTCTGATTGCTTCACGAGCAAGTTCTTCCGAAACACCTTCGATTTCGAAAAGAATTCTGCCAGGTTTAACAACTGCTACCCAGAATTCTGGAGCACCTTTACCTGAACCCATTCTTGTTCCGAGTGGTTTCTTAGAAACAGGTTTGTCTGGGAAAATCTTAATCCAAACTTTACCACCACGTTTGATATGACGAGTCATAGCAATTCTGGCTGCTTCGATTTGGTTAGATTTAAGCCAGCAAGGTTCCATTGCCATAAGACCATATTGTCCGTAAGCAACAGTGTTACCTCTCATAGCTTTACCAGTCATTCTGCCTCTGAAAACCTTTCTTCTTTTAACTCTCTTTGGCATTAACATTATTCTTGTCCTCCTTTATCAGACGACTTTACAGGAAGGATGTCTCCCTTATAAATCCAGCACTTAACGCCAAGCTTACCATAGTTTGTGTAAGCAGCAGCTGTGCCATAATCGATGTCAGCCCTGAGTGTGTGAAGAGGAAGAGTTCCTTCCATGTAGTGTTCAGATCTGTGAAGTGTGTTAGCTCCGTCTAAAACGCCACCAACTTGAACTTTACATCCCTTAGCACCAGCCTTCATAACTTTTTGGAGAGCCATCTTTAACGCTCTTCTCCATTGAACACGTTTTTCAAGTTGAGAAGCGATTCCTTCAGCAACAAGTGTTGCATCAAGGTCAGGTTTTTTAACTTCTTTAACATTGATAACGAGCAATTTAACAGGTCTGATAATCTTTGAAATTTCTTTTTTGATTGTTTCAATTCCAGCACCTTTAGCCCCGATGATCATACCAGGTTTAGCAGTGTAGATATCAACAATAAGTTTGTTTTCTGTTCTTTCAATTGTAATTCTTGAAATTGAGCAAGAAGCATATTTTTGTTTAATAAACTTCTTAACCTTTTGGTCTTCTAAAAGATTTGGAGCAAAATCTTGTTTCTTTGCATACCAAGTTGAGTTCCATTCTTTGTTTACACCAAGTCTGAATCCAATTGGACTAACTTTTTGTCCCATTTTGCCCTCCTATCTTCTTTCATCAAGCACAATTGTAATGTGCGATGTTTTCTTTAAAATTCTGTCAGCTGAACCTTTTCCTCTTTGCATAATTCTCTTAAGGATTGGGCCTTGGCAAACGTATGCTTCGGCAACATAAAGAGTTTCTGCATTAAGACCTTTGTTATTTTCAGCATTTGCAACTGCACTGTTTAAAACTTTCAAAGTTGCTTCTGCAGCAGAGTTTGGCATATTTGCAAGGATAGCTGCGGCTTCTCTTACATTTTTGCCTCTGATAAGGTCGAGAACGATTCTAACTTTTGATGGGCTCATTCTGATGTATCTAGCCTTTGCGTAAGGACGAACATCTTTAGCTTTTGCCCTGTTTTCTGCTTTTTGTCTAATTCTTGTAGCCATTTTTCACCTCACCTTACTTCTTAACAGCAGTTTTAGCTGCTTTCTTTGCTGCGTGGCCTTTATAAGTTCTTGTTGGAGAAAATTCGCCAAGTTTGTGACCAACCATATCTGCTGTGCAATAAACAGGAATGTGTTTTTTGCCATTGTAAACAGCAAATGTGAATCCTACAAACTCTGGGTAAATAGTTGAAGAACGTGACCAAGTTTTGATAGGTCTTTTAACACCTGAAGTTTGCATTTCTTTAACTTTCTTAACAAGAGATGGGTGCACATAAGGTTTTTTAATTTCTTTCTGCATAGTTACTTCTCCTAATTTACTCTCTTAACCATTAAGCGGTTAGAAGCCTTTTTTCTCTTTCTAGTCTTAAGACCAAGTGCAGGTTTGCCCCATGGAGTCATAGGTGACTTCATGCCGACTGGGCTCTTTCCTTCACCACCACCGTGTGGGTGATCGTTAGGGTTCATTGCAACACCACGAACGCTAGGTCTAACGCCCATGTGACGTTTTCTTCCGGCTTTACCGAGAGAAACAAGTTCATGGTCAAGATTGCCAACAGTTCCGATTGTTGCACGGCAAGAAGTTAATACTTTTCTCATTTCTCCTGAAGGAAGTCTGAGTGTAGCATATCTGCCTTCTTTTGCCATAAGTTGAATTGCGCTACCAGCACTTCTGCCAAGTTGAGCGCCTTTCTTTGGTTGAAGTTCAATGTTGTGGATAACTGAACCTACTGGGATTGATGAAATTGGAAGTGCGTTTCCGACTTTAATTTCAACATTTTCACCGCTCATAACGGTATCGCCAACTTGAAGTCCAAGTGGAGCGATGATGTAACGTTTTTCACCATCTGCATAGTTTAAGAGTGCAATGAATGCTGTTCTGTTTGGATCGTATTCAATGCCAGCAACTTTTGCAGGAATGTTGTCTTTGTTACGTTTGAAATCGATGATACGATATTTTTGTCTGTTTCCGCCGCCTTGATGACGAACAGTGATTCTGCCTTGAGCATTTCTACCAGCATATTTTTTCTTTACTGCAAGAAGAGATTTTTCAGGCGTTTTCTTTGTAATTTCATCAAAAGCAAGTGAAGAGTAAAATCTTCTTCCGGCTGATGTTGGTTTAGATTTATTGATAGCCATTTTTAACCTCCTCTAATTATGACAAGCTTTCGAAATAAGCAATAGGTTTTGATGACTCTTTAAGAGTTACAATAGCTTTTTTATAGTCACTTGTTTTACCTACTGTTCTTCCGGCTTTTGTATTTTGAACTTTTGTGTGTCCTTTAACAACCATTGTGTTAACTTTTTCTACTTCCACTCCGAAGATGCTTTCAACAGCTTTTTTGATTTCAGTCTTAGAAGCACGCTTGTCAACTACAAAAGAATAAACTTTTGCTTGAATCCCAGCATAACTTTTTTCAGTTAAGAGTGGTTTTTTAATAATTTGATAAGCTTCCATTATTCTGCGTAAGCCTCCTCTATTGTTTTTACAGCGTCGGCAGTGAGAAGAACGTTTTTGTTTGCAACAACTTCATAAGTTGTAAGAGTTCTAACATCTTCTGCATTCAAAGACTTGATGTTTGCAGTAGCACGAAGAGTTTCGGTTGAGTTGTCTTTGCCAACTACAAGAGTTCTTCCGCTAAGTCCAAATGCTTTAAGGAATGCATTTGCATCTTTTGTCTTTCCGCTTGCAATTTCGAAATCTTTAAGAACAATGAATTGTCCAAGTGCGATTTTTCTTGAAAGAGCAGTGAGAAGAGCAAGTCTTTTTGCTGTTTTGTTCATTTTCTTTGAGAAATCTCTAGGTTTTGGTGCGAATACTACTCCGCCGCCTGTATATTCTGGAGATTTTGTTGAGCCGTGACGAGCACGTCCGGTTTTCTTTTGACGCCAAGGTTTCTTTGCATGACCTCTAACTTCACTTCTTGTAAGAACGCTTTTGTTTCCTTGTCTTTGGTTTGCTTGGTAAGCAACCACAGCTTCGTGAATCAATGGTTCGTTGTATTCAAGAGCAAAGAGTTCGTCATTAAGTTCGATTTCGTCAACAACCTTAGCGGCCATATCATAAACTTTAACTTTTGCCATTTTTATTCTCCTTTGATTGCTTCACGAATGGTTACAACTGAGCCTTTAGGTCCAGGAACGCATCCTTTTACAAGCAGAACGTTTCTTTCTGCGTCGACTTTAACTATTTCAAGATTTTGAATTGTAACTCTTTCGCATCCATAATGTCCCGGCATATGTTTGTTTTTGAACACTCTTGATGGAGTTGAGTTAGCACCCAATGAACCAACCTCTCTATGAACAGGGCCAGTACCGTGGGTCATTTTAAGTCTGTGGTTATTCCATCTTTGGATAACACCAGTAAATCCTCTACCTCTAGTAACGCCGATTGCGTCAACTTTGTCACCTTCAGCGAAGATTGAGCAGTCAACTGTTTGTCCAACAGTATAATCTGCAGTGTTTTCAAGTTTGAATTCTCTCAAAACTTTGCATGGTTCTACGCCAGCCTTTTTGAAAACACCAAGTTTAGGTTTGTTAACACGTTGTTCTTTTTGTTTATCAAAAGCGACAACAACTGCTTCATAACCATCTTTTTCGTTTGACTTGATTTGAACTACGCTGCAAGGACCAGCTTCAATCACAGTCACAGGAATAACTTTGCCGTCTGCATTAAATACTTGAGTCATTCCAAGTTTTTTACCTAGTATTGCTTTTTTCACGAAGTGCCTCCTTACAGTTTAATTTGGATGTCCACACCTGCAGGAAGGTCGAGCTTCATCATAGCATCGACAACCTTTGTTGATGGACTGATAATGTCAATAAGTCTTTTGTGAGTCTTTGACTCGAATTGTTCACGACTATCCTTGTGTTTGTGTGGTGAACGAATAACAGTGATTACTTCCTTGTCTGTTGGAAGTGGAATTGGACCAGCAACTTTTGCACCATTCTTTTCAGCGGCAAGGATGATTCTTTTGCAAGCTTCATCAATGAGAGCAGATTCGAATGATTTAAGTTTGATCCTGATTTTCTTTGTTGCCATTGTTTTTCCTCCTAGTTTTGGCTAAAACTGCCTTATTGCCACTGCTTTTGAAACTCTCGACAACGGAGCCGTGTGTTTCATGCTGCTAAGCAATAAAAAATGTGGTTTAAGGTCAGCCCGCTCGCGGTCGTGCCACGAACTTGTCCGCCTAAGTTCTCTTTGATTGCCGGTAACCAAAGTAACCTCAGGCATCAACCCGTATTTCACAGCATAGTAAGTATACCCTAACCCCACTTTAAAGTCAAGCATTTTATAAAAGATTTTTTAAAATATTTATGTAAGTTTTAAGAAGATATATTTTATATAATTTAATATAAGCGCACGCGTATGTGCGCGCGCGTGCGCGTGTAAGCACCAACGATTCCGCCGCCTTTTTCGCGACCCATATAGACTAAATTTGCCGTTTTGTAAATATCTTAAATTACATAAAAAATCACCACGTTCGTGATGATTTTATGCTATAAAAAACTTACTTCCAAAACGCCATTCAAAATTTTCGCTAAGCAGGTTCAGCGCTTTGATTTCTCCCCCGCCGCCAAGTTTGAGCGTCTTTAAATTTTCATATGGAGTTTCTTTTAAAAGTTTAAGCGCAGATGCGGTTGCTGGTGATATTTCTATTGCCGTCATTTGTCTGCAATTTGCGCAAACAATTTCGCCATAATCAAGATTTAAATACTTTTTTCCTGATAATTTCGCCTTACAACTAGCACAAGTGTCAAAATTAAGTTTATATCCCATATTATCAAATATGATTATTAAAAACTTAACAAGCGAATAATATTTTGGCGCGCCATCATAACAAACCGCTTTAAGCGCTTTTATTATTGTAATAAACAATGCTGGGTCGGCATTTTGTGAAGACAGTTTTTTCAAAATGTCCACCAAACTGCACGCTTCATAATATTTATCTAAATCGGCTCTTAAAGGAGAAAAACTGTCAATAATGTTTGCTTCGGTCACAATTCTTCCCGCCTTCGTGTCTTCAACAACAAATTCGCCAAAAGTAAATATTTCTTTCGCAGCTTTCATTTTTGCCTTTGCGCCGCGCACTCCACGAAAGTATGCAAAAAACTTGCCCTCTTCAAGCGAATAAAGAGTAGCAAGTTTGTCTTTTTCCTTATTATCTTTTGCCTCAATAACCAAGGCCTTAACTTTTGTTGACGCCATTTTTTATAACGTGAGTTCTTTTTCTCTTTTCCTTTCTTGCTCAATTTCCATAAATGACATTATAAAAAGAGGGTTGCCTTTAATTCCGTCAGGACCATAAGCGAATAATTTCCAAGAATCTTCTTGTTCCTGATTTGCGAATGTTTTTGCCATGTCTCCACCCTCCTTTTTAGTTAGGCTATGCCATTTACATTATTAGTATACCCCATTTGCGATAAAAATGAAAGGGAATTTTGTTGTTATGATAAAAGTTTTGTCACAGACAAATTAACGCGCGTCACGTTTGCTGTCCCTGCTGTCAGATTAACAACGCTCAGTTGCGAATTTGCGGGAACGCTTATAATAAAACTTGTCGCAAGGTTTTGCAAATTGCCATCACCTTCGCCACTTATTATACTATATGGCAAAACAGTTCCATTAAGTTCAATTCCGAATTGAAGCGGATTAACCGAAGATGACGCATTCACGCTATATGCCACTTGATAATTTCCGGTAGTTATATTAACTTCATCTGCAACCGATTGCGAAACCGCAGTCCCCGCACTCGATGTAAGTGTTAATGGGATATTTTCGTTTTGCGCAACTTGCACGTCACCGCCCGTAAGAAATCCCCATTCTTCCGAACGAGTCGGATTCACGACATTGTTTCTTCCACCGCACGAACCACCTTGGCAGCAATTAAAAATTGGCCTTGGATAGTATGGGCCAGTATAACATCCGTTTGCATTATCATTACATATAATAGGCATAAAATTCTCCTTATTTTTATTTATTTATTCACAATTAAATAAAAATGTTAAAATAATATGAAAAAATAAAT
>CAVCJG010000013.1:0-12529 GCA_963602685.1 Eggerthellaceae bacterium
ATAAGCGGAGAGAGAAACGCTGAACATAAAGAAAGGGGTGAAAGAAACAGGGCAAGGGCCCGAAAAACGGAGGTTTCTTATGTTAAATTTTATTTCTTCAATGTTAGGATACAACTGGCATGAAAATTTCCCAGCAGGATCTGACTTGGAATGGGTTGCCAATATTTATGATTATCTTGGACCTATCCTTTATGCCATCATGGCAGTAGTTGGAGCAGCTGGAATTATTTATTCAGTAGTTCTTGGTGTAAATCTTGCAAGAGCAGAAGACCAATCAAAACGTGACGAAGCTAAAAAAAGATTGATCACAACTCTTATTGCAGTTGCTGTAACTGTAGTATTGATTATTTTCTTCAACGAATTATTCCCATTGATCATTAAAGCAGTAAGCGATCCTAACGGTGGCAACTTAACAAAGAAAGATGGCAGCTTCATCCATATGTAATAATTTAACATATTAAAAAATAGACGACCCGAACGGGTCGTTTTTTTTGCGCGCGCGACTTATTATATGTAATTCGTTTTTCCTATCAATTCTTAGGAAAGACGTTCCTCAATTTTCGACATTTAATAAAATAAATCTCTAAAAAATTTTAATTTTTAATTAATTTTTTAGAGATTTATTTTGTTTTTATTATGGAGTAGTAGTATTAGGTATATTGTCAGGTTTAGCAACTGCGCCTACAATAAGAGGAAGCAATTCGTTAAAGAATATGATCAGCACAACTGTAACGGCGACAGCAATAATTGTGGTGATTAATCTTTTTTTAGCTTCGTCACGTTTTGATTGATCTTCAGCTTTTGCAAGGTTTACGCCAAGAACAACTGAATAGATCACACCGGCAGCTCCAACTACAGCTAAGATTGCGTATAAAATTGGGCCAAGGTATTTAAAAAGTTCAACAACCCATTCGTAACCGGCATATGTTTTCCCATCTTTTGTCAAAGCGTCTTGCCACGCATTACCCAACATCGATATAAAATTAAGCATTTTCATTATAAGAAACCTCCGTTTTTCGGGCCCTTGCCCTGTTTCTTTCACCCCTTTCTTTATGTTCAGCGTTTCTCTCTCCGCTTATATTACGAAGTATTACAAGCTTTGATTGGACTCCCTGAAACCGCTCCGCTTATGATATAAGAAGTCGAGTCGGGGCGTTTACGCACCAGCGCGACTGATGATATTACAAGCTTTGTCACCACTTCTTGTTTTTCACTTCGCTTTTAATATCGGAAGTTGTCGGCAAACAGCCCGTAGGGATACTTGCCAGCAACTGATGATAATACATATTGTGATGGTGTTGCTTACAACCTATTTGCAGCAGGCAAATAGATTTGTGAGTGAAACGAACAAAACAACATCACAATATATGTTACACTTTGTTTTCGCTTCGCTTTTGTTATCGGAAGTAATACAAGCTTTCTTTTTGCTATTTACTGTTAAGATAATGTGGAAAAAATAATTAATCAGAAGAGTTGCAAAAAAAATGGATGCGTGATAAAATAGCGGATGAAGCAAATGAGGAGACGTATCGAAGTGGTCGCACCGAGCTTGACTCGAAATCAAGTTGTCCGCTAACCCGGGCACGTGGGTTCGAATCCCACCGTCTCCGCCAACTTTTTATATAAACGTCGCTTGCGATTTTCCAAGCGGCGTTTTATTTTTTAGCAAATAAAAAAAGTGCAATTTCTGCACTTCTTTTTTTATTTTATTATAATGATGCGACGTCGTCTTTTTCGTCACTCCACGTTTTACCGTTTACAAACTTTGTAAGAGCCATCGTAAATGCCTGCGTGTTTAAATCAATTCTTGTCATGTGGTCTTGCGTCAAAAGTCCAATCCCGCCGGTGCTGCTTCGCAAATCTGATTCATTGAAAAGTTCATCCATCACAGTTCCGAGCGTGTTTTTGATTATGTTGTCAACGTGTTTTTCAGGCACTGGAAAACTTGCGCTCATACCAACACTTTGATGCCCGTTTTTGTCGCAAACAACAGCAAAATTTGCAATCATCCAATTTCCATACATATTAACGATTCCGCTTTCGACAGCCATAAACAAATCTGCTGAAATATTGTTTTCTTTTGCATACTTCATCATGTTTTGAACTCTGTTTCGTGCCCCGAAATATGTATCTTCGTTTACAGGTTGATCGCTAACGTTTGATGGTGCACTTAAACTTTCAATTTCAACATTGTCAAAAAAATAGCCTAGCGCTGTCGCCGCCCCTTTCACCTTTCCTGGATTTTTTGTTCCGATAAACACTTTCATTGTCTTTCCTCCTTTTTAGTTTATCTAGCTGTAAAATAAAAAAATCTACTCACAAAAAACAATAAAACACAGCCAAGAAATATTGTTGTTTTATTGCCATTCATAAGAAGATTTTTGCAAATATTCCCAAATAAACCAATCTGGAATGACACGAGATTGTATAATTATATTACATCAAAACTCCCAAATTGTCAAGATGGTTTTTAAAATATGCGCGCGCTGATAAACTGACACTTTATAATTTTTTTGCGCAGTATAGCGCATAATTAATTAACAATTTGATAATATTTTGATATAATAAAGCCATTAAAGGAGGAAATATGGATTCTATAAAAACATTTCTAAAAAAAGTTAAATGGGACAGCATTATCATTTCGCTCTTCACTATTGTAATCGGAATTCTTTGCGTCGCAATGCCCGATGCTGCTGGTGATGTGCTGTGCATAGTGTTCGGTTCATTTTTAATTGCGATGAGCATGGTGCTGTTTGTTCGCTACTTCAGTTTTGACAGGCTGCTTGGCGCGCACTTGTTGATAATGGCTGTAGTAATGTTGATTTTAGGCATTTTCTGTTTGGTTTATCCGGGCGCACTTCAAAGCATTTTGACCGTGCTGTTTGGATTGTTTATCGTCATTGATTCTGCTTCATCTCTTGCCGACAGCATTTACTGCGCAAAAGCAAAAATCAAAGGCTGGTCAATTTTGTTTGTATTATCACTTCTCACAATCGTTTTGGGAATCAGCGTAATCTTCTCAAACTTTGACACTGTAATGATCTTTGCAGGTTGCTCGCTGATTATAGAAGGGCTTCGCCGTTTAATCATGACGCTAGTTTACAGCCACAAAATCAAACAAGCCAAAAAAGAAATTTTAAAAACTGAAAACGAAGACGACAAAAATATAATCGACATCTAATAATTTGCGCAAAAAAAGAACACCCTCTTGGGTGTTTTTTTTATTTGAATATTTCGTCATAAGTTTCATCAACATTTAATCCGCATCCCGCGTTTGTTGTGGCGTGGCTAATGTTCACATAATTTGGAGCTATTGTTTCAAGAATACGCATAGTCATTAAATCAAAATCTTTCATCTCTTTATTTTGTGCCTTTTCTAAATTAAGCTTGCTTCTAGTAAGTGCCCATGCCGCAAAATCGGCCACTTGCAAATATGGGAACTCCTTTGACGAGCAAAAATCGATTTCAACATCTTTGCCGCCAAGTTTGATTTTGGTTTCGGCGTTATTTTTTCTAAGCCCTTCGTCGCAAAATACGGCTGCAATTTCGTTGTCGCCGCTTAACGATTCAACGTATTTTTTAGCATTTAAAATGTTCAAAATAAGCGCGCGACTTTCGTTTTTTTGCGCTTCATTTGTGTTTGGAAATCCACATTCTCCCGCAATCACATCCACGCCTGCGATAAGACTGCCGTTCTTTTCAAGCATTTCGCCGGTTATTGTTTGTGTAACAATTTTGATGCCATATTCTTTTATGATTTCAGCAAAAATTTGAATCATCGAAAGCGCATCAAAGCCATCGATCCCCTCAAACTGATTTTTATGGTTGCAAATGTCAGTAAAATGATATTCGTCGGCATTGTAGAGTTCTTTAAGTTCGCTAAGATGAAAGTTTAATTCGCCAGCCAACTGCTCTATCTCGCTTACCGGAACTAAACACCCAACCATCGAAATCTTTTCGTCGTTAAGCCTTCTCGAGTTTTTATTTTTGTTAAATCCGGTGTCATCAACAAACAATATATATTGCATATTTTTCTCCTATATTTAATTATAACACACAGCCAGCAATTATTCAATAGATAAAAATGCAATAAAAAACCGCATTTTAAGCGGCTTTTTTTGCATTTATTTTACGTTTTTGTTTAAACAGCGAACGCATTGCATTTAAAATTGCTAAAACTGAAACCCCGACATCTGCCGCAATCGCCAGCCACATTCCAACCAGTCCGAACGCCGACAGACCTAAAACAAGCAATTTTACAGCGATTGCAAAGTATATGTTTTCTTTTACAATCGTCAGAGTTTTCTTCGCGACTTTTTCGGCTGAGATGAGGGCGTCTAAATTGTCATGCATCAGCACTATATCCGCCGCTTCGATTGCCGCGTCAGAGCCAACTCCGCCAAGCGAAACCCCGACGTCAGCCGCCATCAAAACGGGTGCATCGTTTATTCCGTCGCCGACAAAACACAACGATTCTCTCTTGCCTTTTTCTTGCAACAATTTTTCAACGCGTGAAACTTTGTCTTGTGGCAAAAGCGATGCTTCAACTTCGGCAATTCCAAGTTGCGCCGCCGTTTGCATTGCGTTTGCTTCGTTGTCACCCGTCAGCATAACCGTTTTTGCGCCAGTGCTGTTAAGATAAGAAATGACACGCTTTGCTTCATCGCGGATTTCATCTTCAATCACAATCGCACCGACATATTCTTGATCGCAAGCAACATACACAACCGTTCCATAGGCAGCCGGTTGCAAGTATTGCGCTCCAATTTGCTGCATAAGTTTTTCGTTTCCGCAATAAATAGTTTGCTTTGACGTTTTAGCGATAACACCTTTGCCCGCAACGTTTTCAAACTCACATTTTGTTCGAATTGCTTTGCCATATTCATTTTTAATCGACAGCGCAATAGGATGAATCGAATCGCGCTCTGCAATCGCTGCCAACTTTAAAATCTCGTTTCGTTTTTCTTCAGGATAAACACCCACAACTGCAAAATTGCCTTTTGTCAACGTTCCTGTTTTATCAAAAACAAAAATATTGGCTTGGGCAGCCTTTTCAAGACTTTGCGAACTTTTAAACAAAACTCCATCTTTCGATGCTCCGCCGATCCCCGCAAAGAATGAAAGCGGAATCGAAATGACAAGCGCGCAAGGGCATGAAACGACCAAGAAGTTAAGAGCGCGCGACGTCCAACCTATCCAATCGCTAGTCACGCAACCGCCGACAACCAACAAGACTATTGCTGCAAAAACAACGGTCGGCGTATACCATTTTGAAAACTTTGTTATAAAATTTTCTGATTTTGACTTGTTTGAAGCGGTGTTTTGCACCAAATTTAATATTTTTGATACAGTCGAGTCATAAAATTCTTTTTCAACTCGAATTTCCAACGTTCCTGTAAGATTTATTGTTCCGCTTATAACTTTACTCTCTGGCGCCACATCTGCCGGCAACGATTCTCCGGTCAACGCTTTGGTATCAATCGCCGAACACCCCGACACAACAACGCCATCAAGTGGAATTTTTTCGCCGGGCTTAACAATGATTATGTCACCGATTTTTACCTGGCAAGGATCAACAACTTCGACGTCGCCGTCACTATTTTTTAAGTTTGCATAATCAGGTCTGATGTCCATAAGCGAAGAAATTGACTTTCGCGATTTGGCAACAGCATAATTTTGAAACCATTCTCCAACCTGATAAAACAACAAAATCGCAACGCCTTCTGCAAACTTTTGAATACCAAACGCACCAAAAGTTGCGATGCACATCAAAAAGTTTTCGTCAAAAACCTGACCATGACAAATATTTCTCGCCGCCTTAAACAAAACGTCGTAACCAATTACTATATAGACCGCAAAATAAAGCGAAAATGGCAAAAGCCAAGCAATTTTTTCGTTTTGAATAACGCTCCCAAGCCCGATAGTCAAATCTACGACAAAAATAATCGCAAACAAACAAAGCGAAACTATAATTCTGATTAAATTTCTTTTTTGTTTTTTCGTCATATCAATCCTTATAAAATTATCGAGCAATCTGGCTCAATTTTTCTGCAAGTTTTCACAATCGTTTTCAACACAGACTTTTCATCAGCACCTTCTGAAAACTCCACAGAAAGTTTTTGCATAATAAAACTAACGCTTGCGTCTTTCACGCCGTCAATCTTTTTGATTGCTTCTTCCATTTTTTGCGCGCAAACGGCACAATCTAAATCTTCTAATGAATATATTTTTTTCATATATTTCCCCTTTATTCTTTTAGTCTTCTTTTGCAAACGATTGCTCAATCGTTCAATTATTTTTTTATTAAATAATGCCACTATCGGCACTATTTTTTATTCTTTTATATGTTCCATGGCAAATTCAAACACTTTTCTGACATGATCGTCATCAAATGAATAATAAACTTCCTTTCCCTCTTTGCGCGACTTAACAAGTCTTGCCTGTCTTAAAATTCTAAGTTGATGCGACACTGCAGATTTAGTCATGTCAACACACTCACAAATCTCACCGACGCACAACTCGCCGCCTTCGAGGGCATACAAAATTTTTGTTCTAGTTGAATCTCCAAGTGTTTTGAAAAAATCGGCTAAATCATAAATTTCAATTTCTTTTGGCATTTTTTTCTTAATAACTTTTAAATCCATTCTTTCGCTCCTGAAACGATTATTCTTTGTTATTATATGAACAGTTGAACAATTTGTCAACTGTTTTTCAAACTTTTTTGTTTTTTGTTGAAAAAATATTTAAAACTGTGTTATAATCAAATAAACATAGGAGAAAATTATGTATTATTTCACAAGCGACTTGCATCTTGGCAATAATTATGCCATTGCATTAAACAATCGCCCCTTCAAAGACTATAAACAATTTGAAAGATATGTCGTTAAAACCTGGAACAGCCAAGTAGATGGCAACGACATTATATATGTAATTGGTGATTTAGTCGATTGTCACAACAAAGACAACGACACATGGAAAAAAAGTTTAAATATCGTAAAAAAAATCAACTCTAAAATCATATTGATTATGGGCAACAATGAAGAAAGAGTTGTAAAATACTTTTTTAACAATGATTTTGAAGCATTTAGACAATATTGCTTGAAACTGGGCTATCTTGATGTGAAATATCACGATAAAATTAAAGTAAAACACAGAGCTTTTTATCTCACGCACAAGCCAATAGACCACAGCAAAACAATGCTGACACTTTTTGGACACAGCCACAACGCAATGGGACTTTATAAAAGTTTTGGTTTCAATATTGGCTGCGATTTAAGTCACTTCCACCTTTATGACGAAAATGACATTATGCATCTTTTGGATATGAAAACAAAATATTGGGACAACGACGAAAATTTAAAGTTGATTTAATCACTTTCTTGACAATTTAACAAGCGTTTCAATGTGATAAGTTTGTGGAAACATATCATAAGGTTTAACACTATCAATGTAAAAACCCTCTTGCAGCACTTTTAAATCACGAATCAGCGTTTGGGGATTACACGACAGATATATAATTTCTTGTATATCTGTCTTTTTTATCATATCAAGAATCGACTTTTCAACCCCGCTTCTAGGTGGATCTAAAATCAACGCATCAATTTTTTCTTTTTTCAAAAGTTTTGGCACTTCAATTTTGCAGTCGCCACAAATGCTGACCGCGTTTTCTATGTTGTTGTTTTCAAAAAGCTGTTTGCAATCGCCTGCTGCAGCTTTATTTATTTCGATTGAAAAAACTTTTTCAACATCTTTTGCAAGCGCAGCCGCCAAAATCCCTGTGCCGCCATAAGCGTTTACAATTCTTGAGTTTGTTTTTATCATGCCAGATATTTGCTTGTAGATTTCATTTTGCACATCTTCGTTTACTTGCAAAAATGCGCCCGGCGAAACTTGGCATTTCGCCCCGCCAACATTATAACTAATTGTAGGTTCGCCATATTTACAAACAATATTGTCAGTTATATTTGAACTTGTTTGCGACGCGCTTTTTGAAACAAACAAAGAAAACTCAATTCCAAGTTGTTTTAAAGAATTTACAAGTTTTTCTTGATTTTTCAACTCAAAATCGCTTGAAATCAGTGTAAATTGATATTTTTCTGATATTTTTCTGATATGTAATGCGGAAAATTTATTTTTTGTTTCTGAAAAATAATTATTAAAAATAGAAATTATATTTTTATTTATTTCCGAGCAAAATAAAGGACAATAATTGATTTGAAGTGGCTGATTTTTTACGTCTAAAAAGCATAATTTATTATTTTTTATATTAAAATTGATTTTATTTCGATAATTTAATTGATTTTTTGATGGAAAACAGTCATCAACGGCAATTTCGCAACCAAAAGCACGATAAAGTTCGTTTTTGATAAAATCGGTCTTATATGCAAGTTGTTTTTGATAAGTCATATGCTGCAACGAGCAACCACCACATTTTTCAAAATACGGACAAGCAGGTTTTGTGCGAAAGACCGATTTTTCAATCACTTTTGTAACCTTTGCCACGGCATATCGTTTTTCGGTTTTTACAATCTCTGCTTCCACCCTTTCGCCGTCGATTGAAAATGGGACAAAATAAACGAAGCCACCATTTTTAGCGACTCCGCTTCCGTTTGCTCCTAAATCTGAAATTTGTAAATCTATCATAACTATATATTAGTCGAATTTTTTAAGATTTGCAAATGATTTTATAATTCTAGCGTGCTATCGTTTAGTATTTTGACCGCACTTTCAATAATTGCACACTCGCTTGCGCGTTCTTCCGGCAGCACGCCGTCAAGCGTGCTTATAGCCGATTGAATGAGCGCGGCGGTTTTGCCGTTGCAAATCATATGTTTTCGCGAGCCATTTTCATCAAAATAATAAACAACCACTTCGAAATACCATTTTACATTATAAAGTCTGCCAGGACGCGACAAACTTTCTTCCCAATAATCTTGCAATTCACGCTTGGTGTATATTTCAGGGTTATATAAAAATTTCATCTTGTTTTTTGCGCCGTCAAAAACAGCGATAATCCTTTCGTTATCACCAATTTGATTTGCGCAAATATATGAAACTCCGCTGCCTTGCTGTCTGTAATAATTTAAAGTGTCACTCATATCTTTCGCAACACACGCCGACGTGGAATCAATCGGCGAATCTGCGACCATGTTTTTTAAACGTGACTTTTCAAAAATAGGTTTCTTAATCATAATGCTATATATTCACTCTCCAAATTTTATATGAAAAAACTTGGAAATAACCAAGTTTATTTTTCTTCGCTTTCGGTTTTATCTGTTTCTGGCTCATTTTTCTTGCTTTTTTGTGTTTTTGTTTTGCTTTCAACTGGATTCGAAACAATTTTATTTGCAAATGTTCCAACAAGTGGCGCATCTTTTTTGCAGCAAATAAACACAAGAACAACAATTTGAAGGCAAATCAAAACAATCATCAAAATTCCGCGAACAATCGACGCTGCCTGCATCGTGTTTGAATAAACTGTTGAATCGTTTGTAAATGCAACAATCATGGCAAAAATTGCTTCAAACACAAGTCTAACAAGTGTAACCGCACATACAACTATGTATGGTTGTAAAGTTTTTGCCGCAAGCGCTTTATCTTTGACAACAAGATATGCCACACCGACAATCAAAAGCCCCACAAGCACACTTGCAAAAATTCCTACCCCACCGAGTGCAAACAAAAGCGATGAAAGAAATGCGAGTGCGATTAAAAATATATCTCTAGCCTTGTTCATATTTCCTCCTTCTAAAAATTTACATATTTTTATATGCAAACTGAAAAATTTTTGATAATATTAGCCCAATATTCCGCTTTTGTCAACAAATTTTGTATGCAACATTTGCGTTGTTCCCAGTTTTGACAAAAAATCGCGATATAATGCTTTAATTTCTGGATTATCATGAGCGCATCTGACGTCTTCGCATTGGTCAAGATAATAAAGTGCGATACTGCGTCTTTTTCTGATTTCTTCATAGGTGTGCAAAATGTTTCTAGGTTGACCGCCACCCGCTATGCAACCGCCAAGGCAGGCCATAACTTCAACAAAGTCAAAATGTTTGCCTTTTTGGATTTCGTCCAAAAGTTTCTTTGCATTTGCAAGTCCCGAAACAGCCGCAACTTTAAGGTTGTAGCCGCCTATGCTGATTTGCGCTTCGGCATAACCGCTTAAACTGCGAATGTTTTTGAAATTGAGTTGTTCCGCATTTTTGCCAGTCACGAAATAATATGCCGTTCTCAGCACCGCTTCCATGACGCCGCCAGCCGAGCCGAATATAACGCCCGCGCCGCTGCCCGAGCCGACCACGCTGTCAAATTCGCTTGGCACGATATCGTTAAACACGACGCCGTCTTCGACCATCCACTTGGCAAGTTCGCGAACAGGAATTGCATAATCAAACGACTTTCTTTCCTTCGCCTCTGTCTTTTTTGCTGTGCAAGGAGTGATTGCAACCACCCTGATTCGCTCCGGCTCGATGTTTTGCTTTTGAGCCCAATAGGTTTTGATAACTTCCGCCTGCATTGACAGCGGACTTTTGCAAGTGGAAAGATTTTTTAACATTTTTGGATAAAAAATCTCGGCGTATTTCACCCATGATGGGCAACAACTTGTAAACATAGGAAGTTTTTTGCCTGACTGCAAGCGCGAAACGAGTTCTTTCGCTTCTTCCATTATCGTCAAATCTGCGCCAAATGTGGCATCAAACACATAATCCGCGCCAAGGCTTCTGAGTGCTCCCACAACGTGCTGTGTGCAAATAGTTCCTTCCGGCTGACCGAAAACTTCAGCAAGCGAAACACGCGTTGCCGGCGCTGTAATAAAAACAAAAACTTTATTTTTGTCTTCCATTTCTTTTTTTAGGCGTGAATAATCGTTTTTATATTCGATTGCGCCTGCTGGGCACGCGATAGAGCACTGACCGCAATCAACGCAAACTGATTTGCATTTGCATTTTTGTGCGTTGTATCTGCCATAAACAGCCTGCTTATATCTGCACACTGATTTGCAGTTTCCACAATTCACGCATTTTTCAGGATTGCGGCAAATTGCCACGTTTGATTCGTCAATATCCACAAAAACATGCTCGTCGCGTTCTGGTTTTGCTTCGGGCTTAAAAAATTCTGCACCCAAATGACAAACTGGGCAAACTGTCGTTTCGTCGAGTTCGCCTTCATGAACATATCCACATACTCTGCATACAAATCTATTCATAATTCACCTTTATATAATTCTACAATATTTGACAATATTATCAAAATAAAATGCCGCTAAAAGTAGTTTTTAAGCCCGCTTTTTAATATACTTTTTCTATGAAAAATAACGACTATAATTCCAAAACAATCGAACTGATGAAAAAATATCACGAAGGCGATCAATCCGCAAAAGACGAGATCGTCAAGCTTAATATTAAAATGATTTATCAAGTGGCAAATCGCTATTACAATGTAGGTCAAGGACGCACAACAATCGACTATGACGATATTTTTCAACTCGCCGCCATTGGCATGCTTAAAGCGATTGACACATTTGACATTCAGCACGGCAACCGATTTGCAACCTACGCCATAAATTGTATGCGAAACGAAATATTTATGGAAAACCGCAGGCAAAACTCACGCAACGAAGTCGCCGTATTAAATGCGATGATTGACGACGAAGAGCGCTGCGAAAAAATTGACTTGATAGAAGGCGGAGTCCGCCCCGAAGAAGTTTTAGAACTTAAAGAAGCCGCCGAAATCGACAATGCGATTCAACTTTTGCCCGTTTGCGAGCAAGATTTTTTTAGGCTTTATTATAAAGAAATGAAAACGCCCGAAGAAGTGGCTAAAATTTTGGACTTTGACGCAAATGATTTTGATATGATTGAAAAAGACCTTCACGGTTCGCTTCGCAGACGCATGGGTGGATATGGCTCGCCGTCTATACTGCACCTGAGATATATCTGGAAAAACGATGAAAATTTTCAAGATTATTTTGATAAAAGATTTAATGATTTTGAAAAAGAACTAATTATCAGACACGCTGTGAACGACCACTTAGAGTCACTGTATAAAATTGGCGATGAAAGAGGCATTTCGCATCCGCACATGCTGGCAAGGTGGCGAAACACCATGTATGCCATGGAAACCTATGTGATTGAAAACTACGTCAAACCGCCACGATTTTTAAGCAGGCACTTTAAAGAAAACTTTATCAAATGTTTTCCAAAAGGAATTGCAAAGCAAACTTTGATTATTCCGTCGCTTGGTCCAAAAGAAAAAAAGTTTTTTGAAGACAAGGTTTTAAGGGGCGAACCAATCACTCCACGCGAGTCATCAGCACTAGGAAAAGTGCGCCGCGATTTATTAAAAAAATTCACAATTTTCGAAAATAACGAAATAATTGACGAAAATAACATAAATATTCTGTTATTTTAATTAAATTATTATTTTAAACCCCTTTATTTTAAAGCGAAATAAATATTTTTCGCTTTTTATTTTTTGCAATTTTAAAAAATAAAAATAAATAATTTTTAATATGTATTTATAT
>CAVCJG010000014.1:0-6339 GCA_963602685.1 Eggerthellaceae bacterium
ATTTTAAATTGAATAACATTTAATTATTATTTAATTTATTAAAATAAAAAAATGCAAGCATTTATTTGCCCGCATTTTAAAAAGGTTTAATTACATTGATTGCTTTATCCATTACTACAAAATCTTGTGTGCAATTTGTTTTACAATAAATTGTTACATCATATCCAGCATCAATAACTCTGCACCAGAAATCTTCCGATCTAATTATTTTTTTAATTTTTCCAGTCTTTTTTGAAATGATAAATGTAAACTCATAATTTGTATAATTTACTCTAATCATTCCGTTGTTTCTGAAATAATAATCTCTGAATGTTTCTGGCAATTTGTTCACATCACATGACACAGTAATCTTAGTGTAATATTTGCTTGAACGTGAATCGTGACGCGTAACTTTTACAGTGTTTTTATTTATTTGATAAGGGAATCCGTCAGCCCAGAAAACTTTATATGATTCTGTCGCATCTGCGTAGTTGTATTCTGCTCTCCAATTTGTTTCATCAAATTGATAAGTGAGATTTGTAAGATCCATATTTCTTGTGCTGCCAACAGCAACATAATCTTTCTCTTTTTCAGTATACATTACGCGGCATTCTTCTTTCAATCTGCCATAGCTTGCAATAATTGCATTTGTTGCATTGTGCTCATAAGACCAGAACGCTTCATCCAAAGACTTCCCACCTGAGTAAGTCATGCGCCCTTTAATGTATTGCGTCGAATCCGCCTTTTGTCCGTAAGCGGCTGCTTTTGCAAACAAAGAATAGCTATAATTTGCTTGGCTGCCTGCGCCATTCAAATAAATGTTTAAACCATAGTTTATAAGTTCTAATGAATCTGTTGGAATTTGATCTTCGCTGTCATCGCCATCATCGCTTCCATCATCATCCGGATCTTCTTCGTCGTCTGGCTCTAAATCTTTAATGTCTTGGTCTTTATCTTGCTCTGCACCAACATCATAATCTTTTGCAGTAAAAACGAAGCCCAAGTATGTTCCACAAAGGGCGATAAGCATAAATGCTATTAAAGAAAATAAAACTTTTTTCGATTTCATCTGCTTTTTCTTCGTGCTTTATTTTATCATAAATCGTATCGGCAAGTCAATATCTTATCAATTTTATTATATTAAATTTTTACAATTTTGTAGAATTTTAATTCTTCTAAATCCTTCATTATTACTATCATTTCAAAGAAACTTAACACGCGTTTGCTCCTAGCAAAGTTAAATCTCCCGCCAGTTGTGACGACGCTTTCAGTCATATTAAAAAGTACGCATTGTGGGAGTTATATCTAACAAGTGCGAACTTGCTCGCAAGAGTGAGCACGGTGACGATATATCTCCCGCCAGTTGCGACGACGCTTCGTCGCAAAGTTTGCAATAAATTGCAAACAAAAAACGCGATATTAAATCGCGTTTTTTCTGGTGGGAGTTATAGGGCTCGAACCTATGACCCTCTGCTTGTAAGGCAGATGCTCTCCCAGCTGAGCTAAACTCCCATCCGCTAGGATGCTTAATTAATATAACAAAAAGAATTTGTTTTGTCAACACATTTAAAAGAAAAAATAAAAAAACTTCGAATAAATCGAAGTTTTTTCATTTTCAATTATTAAACAATGAATGTGATATTGATTTGAATATCTTCAGTATTGTCAGCGGCAATTCTAAATCCTTTAAGAATATCAACAAGTTTAACTTCTTGAAGGTTTCTTGCTGCAGCACTAAATGTATATTGTCTCATGTCTGCGCCTGTTTTGCCGTTTGTTACTTGGATACCTTTAAGAGTTGTTGGGTCAGCACCTGTTCTAGCAAATCTTTCTAAGATTGCAACTGTGTAGATGTTTGTTGTGCTTCCTGCAGAGATAATGTTTTCAGTTCCTTCTGCACCCCAAGCGTTGTTTGATTTAATTGTAAAGTTAAGAGCGAATGCCAATTCATAAATTGGTTCAACTGCAATTTGGTTTACTGAAGAGCTCATCAACAATTCATCGAATGCTTTAATTTCTTCTTCAGTTCCTGCAATAGCGTTGCCATTGAATCTGTATTCTTTTTCACCAAGTTTAAATCCAACAAGGTTGTAGTAATCAAGTGATGGAGCGTTTGTGAAATCTAAACGGTTTTCTCTTCCAGTATTGTAAGTGATTGATTTGTCACCTGTTGCTAAAACATAGTTTTCATTTGCTTGGTTTCTATATTCACCAGTCAAAGTAATGTTTCTGTTTTCTCCAGCAAAGATTGCTCTTGTAACTGTGTTTCCATTATATTTCCAGCCAGCAAACTTTTTCCAGCCAGTTGATTCATATGAATCTTCAGCAGCGGTAAGTTCACTTCCGTAAACTGTGCTTACAGCTTCTGCGCCATTGTATGATACTTGGTAAACGATTGCTTTGTAGTTTGCTTTAACAGCAGCATTTGCTGTAACTGTATATTCGATGATTGGATCTGTTCCAGCAGCTGTTCCGTTGATTGTCCAATTTACAAAGTCATAACCTGTAGCTGATGTTGTAAGAGTAACTTTTGTTCCTTCATAAACTGTAACTGAGTTTTGTCCGTTAACTTTAGCATCAAGTTTTCCTTCAGCAGCAACAACTTGGTCAAAGCTTGGTTCAACGAAGATTGTGTATTTGTTCTTCATTGTAAAGTCAGCCGTATAAGTTCCATCGGCTTCAACAACAAATGATTCTTCTTTTGCGATTCCGTCAGAAACAGGACCTTGATACCAGTTGTTGAATTTGTATCCAACTTCGTCGTGGAGTAATGTAACTTGGCTGCCATCTTTAACCCAGTAAACATTGCTGTTTTCTTTATCTTGGTAAGCGCTAACGCCATCAAGACCAAGAGTGATTGATCTGTCTTCAGCGATATCTTGGTTTACGTTGTAAGCAAGGTTAACTTTATAGAATTTTGATGCTTTGAAAACTGCAGTGAAGTTCATGTTGTCGTTAACAACAACTTTGTATGTTTCAACAACAACTCCGTTTTCGTCAACAATAACTTCAGTTCCTTCATAAGTTCCCTTGTCACCATTGTAGTAACCTTGGAATTCGAAGTCTTTAGCTTCAAAAGTAATAGTTGCTTCTTCGCCTTTCTTTACAAGCAACTTATCAGTATATTCGCCGTTGATTTTTACTTTAACTTTTCCTTCTGGAGAATTGAATTGTTCATTCAATAAAGTAACAGTATCAACTGCAACTTCATAACCGATTGCGGCAGTAGCACAAATAGCAGAAGCAACAACAGCAGCAACTACAACAACGCACAATCCGCAAATAGTTAAAATTTTAGTTAATGTTTTAGACATATTGCCCTCCTAAGTTAGATATAGTATACCACTATTCGCAAATAATTTCAATACCTTTTTAATATTTTTTTACATAAATAATGTGATAAAAAAGAAGCGAAATGCCTCTTTTTATCCTATTTTATTTTCGATTTTATATAAGTTTTTATAGCCTGAGCAGTTTTTCATCAACTCTTTATGTGTGCCTTCCATAACTGCTGCGCCATTTTCAATATATATCAACTTATCACAGTTAACTATGGTAGACAATCTATGCGCTATAATTATAATTGTATGGTCAGTTTGCAACTCTGAAATTATATTTTGAATCTCTTTTTGATTTTCGTTATCCAACGCACTTGTCGCCTCGTCAAAAATCAACACTTTAGTATCTCTAAGCAACGCTCTTGCGATCGCCAGTCTTTGACGTTGTCCTCCACTAAGTTGCAATCCGCCTTCTCCAAGTTTTGTATCCAACCCTTCCTCTCTTGATAAAATTACATCATCCAAGTTAACTCTTCTAGCAACTTCGATTAACTCTTCATCAGTAGCATCTTTTTTAACAACGCGAAGGTTCTCTGCAAATGAAACATTGAATATGTAAGGATTTTGACTCACTACTGAAATTGCTCCACGAAGAGTGGCTTCATTTAAAGTTTTCACATCTTGCCCGTCCAGCAAAACACATCCCGAGTCACAGTCATATAAACGCGGAATAAGGTTGATTATAGTTGTCTTGCCAACTCCACTTTCACCAACAATTCCAACGCATTTGTTGGGCTCAACTACAAAATTCAATTTGTTTAAAACATCTGCACCCTTTTTACCTTGAGTGGTAGAATAAGCAAAGCAGACATCTTTAAACTCAATTTTTCCTTTAATGTCTTGAATCGTATTTTCACCAAAAACTTCAACAGGAAATTTAGTTTCGTCAAGTATTTCGCAAAGCCTGTTCCCCGCTACTTCTTTTCTAACTTTTCTAGTTTTTATCAACGATAACGAAGTAAACAGCGCCTCAAAGTTTCCTCGGTAAGCATAAAATAGCATCGCAGTTCCCAACGTAATTAAGTTATTCTTTAGGAAAATTGCGATTGAAACAAACAATAAAATTTCTTTCGTAGCAAGTATTAAATAATTTATTGTTTCTTGCAGAGTTCTTTTATTATTTGAATCATACTCTGCGTTAAGTTTGTAACCATTAAGTGTAAGTATTTTGGCAAAAATGTCTTCTTTTATATTTAATAACTTGACATCTTGCATCCCTCTTACGCTTTCTGTGTTTACTCCGGAGATTTTATCGCTTATAGCATTGTCTCTTTTTTGAACAAGTTTTGAAACTTTATTGCTGTAAATAAGATTGAATATCCAACGTGCCAAGCCGAGGGTGAATAATATCAAAGATAACCAAGGCGCTACGATTGTTGCGTAAGTTATAACTCCAACCGCTCCGATAACACCCGAAGCCAATCGAATGATCTCTAATGAGTTTTCAATATATTGAGATAGATTTGAAGTAAGCTTATTTAAAACTTCACCGGTATTTAACAATTTAAAAGATTCATATTTAGCATTTAAAATCTTTTCGTTCATCTTGCTTCTAATATTATATATAATGCGCGCATTTGCTCTTCTTAAAAAGAATTCCATTAAAATTCCGCTTAGCCTTATAATGGAAAACATTCCTATATATATTAAAATAGATACTATTGCTTCATCCCAATTACCAAAAGTCAAATATGTATTATATCTCTGAAAAAAGTATGCTGGAGCAAATGTTATTGCTGAAAATAGCGCAATAATTGAATAACAAACAATAATAACTTTCTTTTCAGACAATAACAAAGAATTTAAAAGTTTTTTATTTTCTTTATTCTCACTCTTATCGTTCTTTTTCACCAAGCTACTATATGCAATTCCGTATTTTTCTAAATAGTACTTGTCTTTTTTATCAAGTCCTTTTTGAATTCTGGCCTGTCTTTTTTGCAAACGAGCCTGCTTCTTCTCTTCTTTTGTCATACAATCTCCCTCATTTTTTTAATTCTAACACAACAACAACATGTAGTCAATAAAAAATTCTAAGGGTGAAACTGCCTATAAAGTTGATATGGAACACTGATTTAAATAAAACAAAAAAGCAATCTCACGAGGCTACGTAATGAAATTATCCAGCAGAGTTCATTAGGACTGCAAGTCCGCATCACCACGCACTCTTCTTGACTTGGCGTTTAGGACGAAGTCCGCATCCCCGCGCACTCTTCTTGACTTGGGGATATCTTTTCGGTTCCGGAAAGATGGAACACTTGTTTAAGTAAAACAAAAAAGCAACCTCGTGAGGTTGCTTTAATGAAATTATCCAGCAGGGTTCATTAGGACTGAAAGTCCGCATCGCCGCGCACTCTTCTTGACTTGGCGATATCTTTTCGGTTCCGGAAAGATGGAACACTGGTTTAAATAAAACAAAAAAGCAACCTCGTGAGGTTGCTTTAATGAAATTATCCAGCAGTGTTCTATCTTTCCGGACCGTTGCCAGCCAAGTATTGTCGACGATGAGAAGCTTAACTTCTGTGTTCGGAATGAGAACAGGTGGATCCTTCTCTCTATCGCCACTGGATATGGTATGGTCACAAGCGAATGCTTGAAATCATCATAATAAGAGTTCCAGAAAAGAACTCTGACAACTACATAACAGAACTTTAGCTATTTAAATCCGTGATCAAGCCCTCGACCTATTAGTATCGGTCAGCTCAATGCATTACTGCACTTACACCTCCGACCTATCAACGTTGTAGTCTACAACGGGTCTTACTAACTTGTGTTATGGGATATCTCATCTTGAGGTGGGCTTCACGCTTAGATGCTTTCAGCATTTATCCCTTCCATACATCGCTACCCTGCTGTGCCACTGGCGTGACAACAGGTGCACCATTGGTATGTCCATCCCGGTCCTCTCGTACTAGGGACAGCTCCTCTCAAATATCCTACGCCCACGATAGATAGGGACCGAACTGTCTCGCGACGTTCTGAACCCAGCTCGCGTGCCACTTTAATCGGCGAACAGCCGAACCCT